>JBDSML010000162.1:0-16708 GCA_039915865.1 Gemmatimonadaceae bacterium
ACCGGTGGCAACGGCAGCCACCATTCGCGCCGCCGCCGACGCCATGGACGCCATGCACGAGAAAGGCATCAAGGCGTTTCCGGCAAAGACCAAGGGCCTCGGCAACCAGCTCATGGAGCCCAGGATCATGAACGGCGTGAAGGTCTACGACCTCACCGCGAGCGAGATCCAGTGGGAGGTGTCACCGGACCAGATCGTCGGCGCAATGGCATACAACGGACAGGTGCCGGGCCCGCAGATTCGCGTGAAAGAAGGCGACCGGGTCCGCGTCAATCTCAAGAACGAGTTGAAGCAGTCCACCGTTATCCATTTTCACGGCCTCGAGCTGCCCAACGACATGGACGGCGTGCCGTTCATCACGCAGCCACCCGTCAAGCCCGGCGACAGCTTTACCTATGAATTCACGGTGCCTGTCGGAAATGCCGGTTCGCACATGTACCATTCGCACCACAATTCGGCTACACAGGTTGGGCTCGGGTTGCTCGGCGCGTTCATCGTCGAACCCAAGTCGCCTCGCCCCATCGAGAAGGTGGCGCATGACTACGTCTTGATCCTCAACGACGGTATGCACGGCTTCACGATCAACGGCAAGGGATTTCCCGCCACACAACCCTTCACGGCGAAGCTCGGCGAGAAGATCCGCATCCGCTACATGAACGAAGGCATGATGATCCATCCGATGCACCTGCACGGCATGCACATGACTGTCATCGACAAGGACGGGTGGGAGCAGCCGCAGCCGTGGAAATGCGATACGCTGAACATCGCACCCGGCGAGCGCTACGACGTCATCATCAACTGCAACAATCCCGGCACCTGGGCATTCCACTGCCACATCCTTCCACACGCCGAGACCGAGCATGGTATGTTCGGGATGGTGACGGCGCTGGTGGTGACGAAGTAAGATGATGGAGCCCGAACGCGCCGGCGTCGTCGGAGCAGGCATCAGTCATACCGAGCTCGATATGCCCGTCAGTCGCCCTGATGTCATTCGCGTCATCCTTGCCGACGATCATCTTGTCGTCCGCGCCGGCCTCAAGGCGCTGCTCGGCGCAACCAAGGACATCGAGGTGGTTGGCGAGGCGACGAATGGACGGGACGCCGTGTCGCTCGTCGAGCGGTTGTCGCCACACATTGCGGTGCTCGACCTCGACATGCCGCTGATGGACGGGCTTGCCGCGACGAAGGAGATCATCGCGCGCGAGCTACCGACCAGAGTACTCATCCTCACCATGCACACCGAGGACGAATATCTCGTCACGCTACTCGAGGCAGGGGCGGGTGGCTACCTGGTGAAGAACGCCGCCGACCGCGAGCTGGCGGACGCGGTGCGTGCGGTGGCGGCGGGCAGCCTGTACGTGCAGCCGGCGGCGTCGCTCGTGCTGGCACGTGCGGTGGCGCGCCGTGCCGAGCATGCGGACGAGCGCGAGAAGTATCAGCAGCTGAGTGAGCGCGAGCGCGACGTCCTCGTGCTGGTCGCCAGCGGGCACTCGGCGTCCGAGATCGGCGAGAAGCTCTTCATCAGCCCGAAGACGGTGGAGACGTACAAGCAACGCATCACCGAGAAGCTCAACCTCTCGCATCGGCCCGACTATGTGCAGTTCTGTCTTCGACTCGGGTTGCTACAGCCGAACCAAGGATGACCATGACCACGGGACACGATTCGATCCTGGCGGAGCTCGACGACGACAGCGCACGGGCGTTCCTCGCGCGCAAGCATGTCGGACGGATCGCGTACGCGCTGCATGACCGCGTCGACATCGAGCCGATCAGCTATTCATTCGATGCACCGTGGATCCTTGGGCGAACGAGCATTGGGTCGAAGCTCGCGACGCTGGCGCACCGCCCGTGGTGCGCGTTCGAAGTCGATGAGGTCAATGGACCGTTCGACTGGACGAGCGTCGTCGTGAAGGGAACGTTCTACGTGCTCGATCCGGAGTCTGGCTCGCCCGACGTCTATGCGAGAGCGCTCGCGAGCACGCGGTCGCTCGTGCCGGACGCGTTCTCGCCACGTGATCCGGCGCCACACCGGAACGTCCTGTTCGGTATCCACGTAAACGAGATCACCGGTCGCAGCGCGAAAGCGCGTTGAACCGGTCTCGCTCGCCATGCCATCGTATTTGAGCGATCCCGTGCGGCATGCCGAGGGACACCGGACAGCGCATATCGGCTGGCTTCGGGCCGCAGTGCTCGGCGCGAACGATGGACTCATCTCCACGGCGAGTCTCGTCGTCGGTGTCGCAGCGTCCGGCACCGGACGCACCGCTATCCTCGTCGCCGGCGTCGCTGGACTCGTTGCGGGCTCGATGTCGATGGCCGCGGGTGAATACGTCTCCGTGAGTTCACAGGCGGACACCGAGTCCGCCGACCTGGCGCGAGAGCGCTACGAGCTCGGGACAGCAGTCGACGCGGAGAAAGCTGAACTGGCGGGCATCTACGAGTCGCGCGGTCTTACGCCGGCACTCGCGCGCCAGGTTGCCGAGCAACTCATGGAGCATGACGCGCTCGGCGCACACGCGCGCGACGAGCTCGGCCTGTCTGCGGTGACAACGGCGCGTCCCATCCAGGCAGCGCTGGCGTCGGCAGTCGCGTTCGCGGTCGGTGCCGCACTTCCCGTGGTGGTTGCGACGATAGCACCGCCGCAGCGGCTTGCAGTGCTGGTGACCGTAAGTGCGTTGCTCCTGCTGATAGTGCTCGGTGCGCTGGCCGCTCGGGTGGGCGGTGCCGCCATGGGCCGAGGCGCTTTGCGTGTAGCGTTCTGGGGAGCGCTGGCGATGGCTGCGTCAGCGGGGGTCGGACGTCTCTTCGGAACGCATGTGAGCTGACTGCCTCGCGCAGCTACGAGCGGCGCCCCGCGAGATTCAACGCCCCGATGATCCGCCACAGTTCGCGCACGCAGTCCTCGGCAAAGAGCCGCGTCGGCGGAATGATCATTCCGGGTACGCGGCCTTTGCCGATGTGTGTTCGTGCCGCCTGCGTGACGTACGTGGGCGCATTCTCGGGAATGCGCGACAGCTCATCGGTGGCGAGATGCACTCGCACCGCTGCTTCCGCAGCGCCGGAATCCGAGAGGAATTTCCGGATCAGGTTCCGAAAGCGCGCGTCCAGCACGACGATGTGGACCGGCTCTCCGCGCCAGAGTGCCCATTCGCTCTCGAAGAGATCGCCACGGATTGACACCGTAAGACGGGGCACGCCGAGCTCCTCGGCCAGCAGGACCGTGCTGCGGTGGTGGCGTTCGGTCGTGACGATGAGGTCCGCACTCTTGAGCATCCGCCGGCCCGCGTCAGAGCTCATTCGTTCGACGAGCAGCGGCACCGCGTCCAGCCCGAAGTCCTCGCTCAGCTCGCGCGCGAGCCCGAGCACCTGGTCGGGCATCGTGGCGATGACGACCGTGCGGAGCTTGCGTGCCGACACGAGCGCGGTGAGTCGCGCCACGAACTCCGGTCCCGAGTAGCCGCGCAGTACGGCGTTGGTCAGCACGTCGGTGAGCGTCTCCACCGGCGTGACGAGGCTGGAGCGCGCCGCCGCCGCATCCATGCGCACATAGACACCGGAGCGCGCACGAATCTCGACCAACCCCTCCGCCTCCAGCACGCGAAACGCCGCGCTGACGACGCGCGGGTCGGCGCTCAGCTCGTGCGCCATCTCGCGGGTGCTGGCGAGCCGGTCACCGGCGCAGATGGACCCTGTTGCGAGCGCTCGCGCGATGCGCTGTCGCAGGATGTCGATGATCTCGCGGCGGCGATGTTGGACCATCGTTCCTAGTACCTCCGGTTTCAGTGCGACCCTGCAATGCACGTCGCGTGCGCGATCGGTGACATGCATCACACGCGAACGCGACAGGTGATCTGCTGCATGAAGAAGCATGCAGCGCATACATCAAGTGGTGCCAATCGACATTTCCGCACGTCAAACGCACCACGCGACGACGACGACATGTGGCGTGGCCCCTCGAATGCTTTAGACGTCCCCGACAATCGGCACGCGATCGACCAGCCAGGGGTGGCGCACGGTCGAAGGCGCGCTGCGAACAGATGCCATTCACGGGGGGACGGGATGCCAGAGAGCAAGGAACTCATCGTCAGCAGTGGGACGCAACTGCTGCAGCCGACGACACGTCGGCGATTTCTCAGCGTGCTCGGCATGGGGGGCGCAATCGTCTTTCTGCCGAGTGTATTCACGGCATGCAATGACGACAACGGAACGGGCCCGAACGGGAACACGACGTACACGCTCGACCTGTCGAACGACACCGGCATCCTGAACTACGCCTACGCGCTCGAGCAGCTCGAGGCCGCGTACTACACTGTCGCGCTCGGCTCTGCCGGCTTCGCCGCGCTGAGTGCCGCCGAACAGGAAGTGCTCTCCGACCTCCAGAAGCACGAAGTCATTCATCGCGAGTTCTTCAAGACGGTCCTTGGCGCCTCGGCCATTCCGGCGATCAACTTCAACGCGACGACGGTCGGCACGCTCACGGCGAATCGCGCCGTACTGCTCAGCACCTCGCAGCTGCTCGAAGACACCGGCGTCTCGGCTTACAACGGCGCGGGCAAGTACCTCACGAGCGCGGCGAACCTGCTCGTCGCCGGCAAGATTGTCTCGGTGGAAGCGCGACACGCCGCGGCCATCCGCGACATCCGCGACGGCACGAATGGTCGCCTGTTTGCCGGCGACGACGTGGTGAACGCAGCAGGACTCGACGTGAAGTCGGAGCCCAGCACAGTGATCGCGGCGGTGAACAGCCTGAACGTGGTCGTCGGTACGGTGACCATCGGCACGCAGCCCGACGCGAGCAAGAAGACCGCTGACGCCAACGCACCCACCCCGACCTGACCGTCGATCCGTCGACCTGGAGATATAAAGCAATGAACAATCAGCCAATCCTCGACACGATCGATCCCGAGCTCGCCGAGCGCTACGCGAAGCGCCACACGGAGATCGAGAACGGATCGTGGGCCAGCCCGGGCATCATCGCGGCACTCGCCATCGGCTCCGTGCCGATCGCACTCGGCGCGCTCGCCAAGGACGCACAGGGCCAGGGCACGCTGCCCACGGCCATCAAGAACGTGCTCGATTTCGCACTCGCGCTCGAGATTTTCGAGAACGAGTTCTACAAGGCCGTGCTCGGCATCAGTGGCAACGCCGCGCAGAATGTCGCGTTCGCTCCGGTGCGCGCTCTCGCCGCGGCCGTGCCCGGCGCGGTCAATACCCTGCAGCAGATTCAAAAGCACGAGACGGCGCACATCGCAACACTGCTCTCCACCGGCGCGACGAACGCGTTCGGCCTCACCGAAAACTCGTTCGACTTCACCGGCAATCGCGGCGCGGGCGGCGGCCCATTCGCCAAGGCCACGACGGATCTCGCCTTCCTGCTCGAAGTTGCACAGGGCGCCGAGGACACCGGAGTCCGCGCGTACAAGGGGCAGGCGGCCAACCTGATGTCGAGCTCCGCGATTCTCGAAGCGGCGCTGCGCATCCACTCGGTCGAGGCGCGTCATGCCTCGCGCATTCGCCGCATGCGTCGCGCGGCGGCCGGTGCACCGTTGTCGGTGCGCTTCAGTGGCACGGTCCGCGGCGGCGATGCTGCCGCAGCAGGTGCAACGGATCTCGGTACGAACGCCGCGGCAGTCACGGCGGCGTTCAACAAGATCTACGGCGCCGGGGCCAATGCGAGCACCGCACCGTCCGAGGCCAACACGACGCAGGCCGGCGTGAACATCCTGACGCTGGCGGGAGCGAACTTCGGGACCGATGCCGCACAGGAGGCGTTCGACGAGCCTCTGGATCGCGCCGACGTCGTCGCGATCGTGCAGCCGTTCTTCATCCCCACGATCAGCTGAACTCCGCTCGGGACGACAACAGCCCGTTGTCGTCCCGACAGGAGTGCAGCGACCGAGGGATCTGCTTTTTCCCAAAGCAAACTCGACTCCGAAGGACACCATGAACCAGGGAAAGGCTGTCATCGACAGCTCCCCGGCAGCTACTGCTACGCTCGGCTCGGCCTGGGGAGGGAGCAGTCGCCGCGAGTTTCTCGCGCTGGCCGCAAAGGGAGCCGCCGCGCTCGGACTCGCCAGCACCATGTCTGGCTGCGTCGTCGCCGCTGCGGGAACGAGGAAGCTCGACTTCCGCGACGACTTCGGCATTCTCAACCTGGCCTATGCGCTCGAGTGCCTCGAGTCGCGGTTCTACACCAAGGTCTGCGAAGCGCCCCCCCGCGATCTTCGGCCCGGTGAACTGCAGGTGCTCCAGGACATCCGCGATCACGAGATCTCGCACCGGCGCTTTCTCAAGCGCTCGCTGCAGATCCTCCGCGTCGAAGTGCCGATGTCGGTCTGGCCCGGCATCGATTTCACGAGCCGCCTGAGCGTGCTCACCGCCGCGAAGAATTTCGAGGACCTCGGCGTGGCAGGATACAACGGCGCAGGCACGCGCATCCGTCTCGCTGAATTTCTCACCATCGCCGGCAAGATCGTCTCGGTGGAGGCACGTCACGCCGCAGCGCTTCGCGATCTGCTCAACCCGGGCTCGCGCGACTTCGCTGGCGACGATGTCGTCGACGCCATGGGAATGGATCGCGCCCTCGAGCCAGGCGACGTGCTTGCCCAGGCGCAGAAGTACTTCGCCGAACCCTATCACGCCGTCGGGCTCTAGGAGACAGCATGCATACCACGGATTCCTTCGAGCCAAAGCGGCTCATGGCAGCTGATCCCGAGATCGCGGCGCGGTTGGCGGCACGACAGGCGGAGATCGACGCAGGCGGATCGACCAGCGCCACCACGAGAGCGGGGCTGATGATGGGCGGCGCCGTGCTCGCCACCGCGGCACTCGCCAATGACGTCTTTGCGCAGGGCGGCTTGCCCTCGATCGTCGTGGACGTCCTCAACTTCGCGCTGACGCTCGAGCATCTCGAGGCCGAGTTCTACGTCACCGGCGTGGGGACGTCAGGACTCATCCCCGCCGAGATGCGGGAGTCGTTCGACCAGATTCGCAAGCATGAAGTCGCCCACGTCGCGTTTCTGAGCGGCGTCCTCGGCTCGGCGGCTATGGCCAAGCCGCGATTCGACTTTACCGGCGGCAGTGGATCGGGCAGTGGCCCATTCGCCGACGTGTTTCGCAACGGACAGACATTCGCCGCCGTCGCACAGGCATTCGAGGACACCGGCGTGCGCGCGTACAAGGGTCAGGCCGCGAACCTCATGGGTCACAACGACGTCTTGCGCGCCGCGCTGAAGATTCACTCCGTCGAGGCGAGACATGCCTCGCAGGTGCGCCGCATGCGCGGGCAGAAGGGCTGGATCACCGGCAGCATGCCGGGCAACCTCCCCGACGCGGCGAAGGCCACGTACAAGGGCGAGAGCAACCGCTTCCAGTTCATCCTCGGCCAGGCCGACAGCAACAGCACGTCGATGACCGAGGCGTTCGACGAGACGTTGTCCAAGTCGCAGGTGCTCGCGATCGTCACACCATTCATCGCGGGAGCTCGCTGATGCGTCGCACACTGTACGCAGCACTCGTGGCGGTCGGCATCCTGGCCTTCGGCCAGCAGGCGTCGTCGCAAGCGCTCGGGCCACAGCGGCAGTTCCTCGCCATCGAGCCGTACTACGAGCGCACGCAGCTCGACATCGGCGACGGCGTCGACAAGGATGGCCTGAACGGTTTCGGCGCGCGCATCTGGATCAACCTCGATCCGTTCCACTTCATCATGAACAGCTCGATCGCGCTGTACGGCTCGCATGCGCCGTCGCAGAGCGGTCGGCAGGCGACGTTGACGACGTTCGGCGCAGAGTACGACCAGTTCTTCACGCGCCGGCCGCTCGGCGGATTCATCGAGCCGTTCCTGCTTGTCGGTGGCGGCGGAGTGCGCGTGCGCAGCGAGCGGTCGCCCGTGTTCGGCCGCATCGGCGATGCACTCACGTACGGATCGATGGTCGCGGGGGGTGGTCTTCGCATCGCGCTGCCGAATCGCTTCGAGCTGCGTGGTGACGCCAAGGACCTGATCATCTTCAACACGAAGACCGGGACGAACGGCTCGAGTCGCACGACCAACAATCTTCAGCTACAGGCGGGGTTGGGCATCACGTTCTGAAGCGCGCCCCGGCGATCAAGCGAGCTTGCTGGTGCAGTGACGTCAGACCGTCGTGTGGCGTGTCATCACCCCTATGGGGATGGCGCGAACGGATGCGGTCCACGTGACGAGAGCGAGTTCGTAAACTCGCCCGCGGCGCAATGACGTAACCGGTTGTGCCGTGGCGCAGCAGCGGAGCGCGATCAGACCCTGTCGTCTGGAACAACACCGTCGACCTCAACCTTGTGCGGTCGCGCGCCATCGGCTTGTCTGTAGCTGATTGCCGCGTTGTGCACGTATGTTCTCATGTTTCGAGGTCGTGTCGGTGGGTGAGGGGACGGAGGAACCGTTGGACGAAGGCAAATTTGTGCTCGCGCGGCAAACGCTCGACTTGCAGGCTGCGTACAACCTGCTCGAGCGGCGCACGCTCGCGGCGGAGCAAGCACAGATGGAGGCGGAGATCGCGCGCGCGCATCTCGAGCGCACCTTCTCGCAGGTGCCCGTTGCTGTCGCCGTGCTCAATGGCCCGACCCATGTCTTCACCCTCGCCAATGCGGCGTACGCCGCACTCGTGAGCCAGCGTCCGCTCGTCGGGCTCACGGTGCGCGAGGCGTGCCCCGACCTGAAGGGGCAGGGCATCTACGAGCTGCTCGATGCGGTGTACGCGAGCGGTGAGCGAGCGGTGATGTCGGAAGTGCGACTCCAGCTGCGTCCCTATCCGGATCAACCGGCCGAAGAGCACGTGTTCGACTTTACCTATCAACCACTCCGCGATGCGTCCGGCAATGTCACCGGCGTCGCGGCCGTGGTCGTCGACGTCACCGCCAACGTCCTCGCGCGCGACCTGGTCGCCGAGAGCGAGCGGCAGCTGCGCACATTGGCCGACGCGATTCCGACGCTCGCCTGGACCGCACGGCCCGATGGCTTCATCGACTGGTACAACGCGCGCTGGTATGAGTACACCGGGACAACCCGCGATGAGATGGCTGGCTGGGGCTGGCAGTCGGTACACGATCCGATCCGGCTGCCGCAGGTCATGGAGGAATGGGGAGCCTGTATCGCCGCCGGCGAGCCGGTCCACATGACGTTTCCGCTTCGCGGCGCCGACGGCGTATTTCGGCAATTTCTCACTCGCGTATGGCCTGTCCGCGACGCGGACGGCCGCGTGCTTCGCTGGTTCGGTACGAACACGGATGTCGACGCAGAGCACTCGGCGCGTCGTGAAGCGGAACGCGCCGTCGAACGCACGGAGCGGCTGCAGGCGCTCACCGAGGCGCTCGCGAGCGTGCGCACCATCGGCGACGTCGCGCGCGTCGTCGTCGCCGAGGCGAGCGTGGTGATGGGCGCAACGACCTCGATGCTCGCCCTGCGTGAGCGCGGCACGGACCGCGCGCTGGTTGCCCAGCACAGCGGCGTCGCGTGGCGCGTGGTGGATGAGCAGCAGACGTTCGACATCACGACGCCCGGTCCTGCGGCGGAGAGCCTGCGGACCGGCGCCTCGATCTTCATTGAATCGCGCGGCGGTCCCGATGGCCTGTTGCTCAGATTCCCCGAGATCCCGCACCTCTGGAAGATTTTCGGTACGCACGCGCTCGCGACGGTGCCGTTGATCATCGACGGCGAAGTGATCGGTGCGATGACCTTCACCTTCACCGAACCTCGCGCGTTCTCGGCGAAGGACCGCGCGTTCCTGATGTCGTTCGCGCATCAGTGCGCGCAGGCCGTCGGTCGAGCCATGCTCATTGATGCGGAGCGGATGGCGATCGTCGCCATCGAGGATCGGGACAAGCGCCTGCGCTTTGCGCTGGACATTGCTGCGTTGGGTGCGTGGGACATCGACCTCACGACGCGCGCGGCGTGGCGCTCGCTGCGTCACGATCAGATCTTCGGCTACGACACGCTCTTGCCGAAGTGGACGTTCGACGATTTCCTCGACCATATCGTGCCCGACGATCGTCCTCGCGTCGACGCGGGGTTCAATGCCGCGATGGCGCACGGAACCGCGTGGGAATTCACGTGCCGCATTCAACGCGCCGATGGCGTCGAACGATGGATCAACGGCCGCGGTGAACACGTACCTGGCGCAAATGGCGCTGCGGATCGCCTGCTTGGTGTCGTGCGGGACATCACCGAGGAGAAGGATGCGGCGATCGCTCTCGAGGTGGCAAAGGAGGAAGCGGAGGCGGCGAATCGCTCGAAGTCGGAGTTCCTCGCGGCGATGAGTCACGAGCTCCGCACGCCGCTCAACGCGATTGGTGGCTACGCGCAGATCCTCGAGCTCGAGATCCACGGGCCCATCAACGACGCCCAGCGTGCTGCACTCACACGGATCCAGCGCAGCGAGGCGCACCTCCTGTCGGTGATCAACGACGTCCTCAACTTCGCCAAGATCGAGGCGGGTCGTCTCGAGTATCACACGATGAACCTCGACCTCGCCGATGTCCTCGCCATGATCGTTCCGCTCATCGAGCCGCAGCTGGCCGCCAAGCGCATCGCGCACGAGCTCCGGATTCCGCCCGGCGTCGTCGTGTACGCCGATCGGGACAAGCTCCAGCAGATCCTCCTCAACCTGTACTCGAATTCCGTGAAATTCACGGATCCGGGAGGCTCGGTCATCGTGGATGTCGCGGAACGGGTAGGTGCGGCCGAGGACGCGGTGTTCGTTCGCGTGTGCGACACGGGCATCGGCATTCCGCGCGACAAGCAGCACTCGGTGTTCGATCCGTTCGTCCAGGTGCATCGCAATCTCACGCGAACCACCGAGGGAACCGGCCTCGGCCTGGCAATCAGCCGCGACCTCGCGCGCGGCATGGGCGGCGACCTGCGCGTGCGAAGCGAGGAAGGCCACGGCTCGACGTTTACCCTGACCTTGCAGCGCGGGCTCTGACGACAGGCGACGCGGCCGCCATCGTCCACGGGCGTTGGCCGATCGATCGTACCTCCCTATCCTTCGTCCATGCTCCGCTTCCACACCGCACGTGTCCTCGTGCTCGCGTCGCTGCTGGCCCTGCCAATCGCGCTGCCGGCGCAGTCCGGCGTCACGAGCGCGCGCGACACGACGTCCCCCAGCAAGACCTTCTTCACCAGGAAGGACCTCGCGTACTCGGCTGTCGCGTTCGTCGGCTCGGCCGAGCTGAACGCGTTCGACGTCCGCATCAGGAACTGGTCGCAGAGCGCGTCGGTGCAGGGGAGCGAGAGCCGCGAAGAGACCATCGAGAACTTCACGAGGATCAACGAGCTGCCGTTGACGCTCGCGGCAATCGGCACGTACGGCATCGGACGCATCTCGCACAACAACACGATCACCGACGTCGGCATGCACGTCACCGAGGCGATGGTGCTCACCGTCGCCGTGAGTGAGTTGGTGCGCATCCCGGTGGGACGTACGCGGCCGCGCACGTCGCCCGGTGATCAATACGACTTCCATTTCGGCGGTGGGCTCACGCACTTCGACGAGCGATCCTTCCGTCGCTGCACGCGTCGGCCGCATTTGCCGCGGCGTCGGTGCTCAGCGGAGAGTTGAAGCTGCGCAATCCAGGCGCGGCGACGTACGTGACACCCCTGCTGTACGCCGTGGCAATGGTGCCGGGCCTGACGCGCATCTACCTGGACCAGCACTGGCGCCAGCGACATCACGGCGGGCGCGTTCGTCGGCGCGCTGCTCGGCTCACGCGTGGTGCAGTACGCGCATTCGCACGACAAGAACTGGCTCGATCGCATGCTGAGCAGCACGACCGTCGTTCCGAATGGCGACGGTGGCCTGCTCGTGATGGTGACGACGCAGCGCTGACCCGATTCACCCGACGCGGCACCTCACGGCGTCCAGACGGGCAGCGTGAGGTACTCGACCACCTCGGCGGCCGAGTAGCTCGATCGCCCTCGTGCGAATGACTCGAGTGAGACGAGATCGTCGCCGCTCGTGAGCAGGGGCAGCTCGACGTCGTCACCACGACGCTGCGCCTGGCCAATGTTCGCCGTCAGTCCATTGCAGAGACACCGACGGCCAACGGTATCGGCAATGTCGCCGCCCTTTCCGACGTACTGCTCGACAGGTTCCGCTGCACAGCGGTAACCAATCTTGCCACCCGGCGTGCGATACGCGGTGCGGAGATAGCCAAGGTCGCAGTTGCGCTCGCGACTCTCGTCCTGATTCTGCAGCCCGTCGGCGTGCACGACCTTGAACGGATAGCCCGTCGGTGACGCCCGCGGATCCGTGCGAACGCGCACGGTGCCCGCGGCGATTCCAGCGAGCACGCTTGTCTTGAGCTCGGGCGTCAATCCGGATTCATCGCAGTACGCGAACAGCGTTCCCACCTGGACGCCTGCGGCCCCAACCGCGAGCGCGTCGCGGAGCCCATCGGGGGTGCCAGCGCCTCCCGCGAGCCAGAAGGGAAGGCCCAGGTCCCGAATCTTCTCGAGGTCCACGATGTCGCGCTCACCATAGAGTGGCTCACCGTCATCGGAGAAGCGTGGTTCGCCACGCGGCGGCGCGTTGTGTCCGCCCGCGGTCGGGCCTTCGACGATGAAGCCGTCCACCTTGCCAGACGCCTTGCGCGCAAGCGTCGTCGCCAGCGAGCTCGCCGACACGATGGGGAGAAACAGCGGCCGCCGGAGCGGCGTGAGCTCACCGCGCATGTGATCGCGCGGATTGAACGAGAGCTCGTCGGGAGTGAGGCCAGCCTCACCCTCCACATCGAGCTTGAGCGTCGCTGGACGATGCTCGGCGAAGGCGTCCAGCACCCCTGGAATCTCTCGCGGAATGCCGGCGCCCATCAGCACGTAGTCCACTCCCGCGAGCATCGCGCCGTACAGCGACGCGAGATTCGGCATCTGCACCTTGGTCAGCAGGTTGATGCCCACGACGCCGTCATGTCCTTCCTTCGCGAGCCAGACCTCCACGAAGTTCGCCATCATCGTGACCTGCTGGCGCATCAGCGTGACGGACTGCTTGTAGACGGGCAGGGACTTGTACGGCGTGTCGCCGCGCTTGCCAGTCGGCAGATAGTAGAGGCGAATCAGGCGATCGCACTCACCGGGAATCGGGAATGCCGCCATCGCGCGCCTGACATGACCTCCCTCGTCGCCGTCCTGCAGGCGACGAATCATCACCGTGTCGATCGCCGTCCCGGAGACCACGCCGAGCTGTCCCAGCCGCGACACCGCGCGCGCGAGCTTCCAGCTCGAGACGCCGATGCCCATGCCGCCCTGGATGATGCGCGGAAAGGTGGTCGTCACCACGGGCGTCGGCATCTCAGTCCTCGACCTTGAGATGTCCCGTCATGCCGAGCAGTGCATGCGGATCGCACTGGAAGAAATAGCGGCCCTTCGCGAACGTCACCGGGACGTCGAACGTCTGGTCAGGCAGCTGGAGCATGTCGCTCGCGGCGGGAAGACCCTTGGCGCCAGGGTTCGAGTCGGCGAGGAAGTGCACGTTGTGGACGCCCGACTTGAGGGTGAAGCGAACCACGTCGCCCCGGTGCGCCTCGATCTTGGCCGGCTTGAAGTAGTTGCCCTCTGCGTCGCTGAATAGCTCGACGACGATCGTCTTGCCGGTAGCCACCTGGCTGGCCGCGGGCGGCGCGTCCGCGGCGGGTGGCGCTCCGCTGCCTGTCGTCTTCGCCTCGTTGCCGCATGCGGCGACGAACAGGGCAGAGCAAATGGCGAGCGCCGCGATGACGTGGCGGTTGTTCATGGTCTTCATGAGATGCATCCCGTGATCGTGTGAGGTGTTTGCAGCGAACTAGAAGTCCTTCTTCCTGAATGCGCGCACGCCGAGCGACACGGGCGCGGCGATCCACAGCGAGAGCGCCGCGAGGGCGACGAGCGTCCCGAGTGCTCCGCCGAGGAACTGCTGGAACACGGCGCCCGTGTAGCCCATGAGCGCGGACACGTCCAGTTGAAGCAGCAGCGTCACGCGCGCGAGGTCGATCGGATTGGCGAGCGTGAGGGCGAGCATCGCGTGTTCGAGCGGGTAGTCCGCGAACGCGGCGACCGCGGCCATCACGAGGCCGTCGTACACGATGGCGCACAGCATCCACACGCCGATCGCCACGCCGAGCCCCTTGAGGCGATCATCACACCAGAGGGCGATGCAGAAGGCGATCGCCGTGAAGATCATCGTCAACGCCGTGCCCGCACCGAGGAGTGCGGCAAGCATGGTCCGCTGCGCCGCCTCGTCGAAGCCATGGATCGCGAATGGAATGGTCACACCGGCGAGCAGCGCGACCACCAGCGGTACGGCGAGACCGACATACAGCCCGAAGAAGAGCCGTGGTCGGCTCACGGGCTGCGCAAGCAGCAACTCGGTGAACTCGCGGGCGTTGTAGAGATAGACGGTGGCAAACACCAGCGTCACGAGCGGAACGACGTAGAGCACGATGCTCGCAAGACTGAGGATCGTGCGCGAGTCGCCACCGGCGAACCGAAGGAGACCTTCCGTGACGGCGAGAAAGAAAATCACGTACGACGTGAGCCACCGGCTGCGCAGCACGTCGCGCGCCTGGTAGCGGGCGACCTTCATGATGGCGCTCATGCTGCCGCCTTGCGAAGCATCAGCTCTGCGACTGCCCGCTCGAGATTCTGGTGGCCCATGGCACTCTTCAGGCCGGCGACCGCACCGGTGTACTGCACGCGGCCATCGGTCAGATAGATCACGTCGTCCGCGAGCTCATCGATCTCGCTCATGATGTGCGACGTCAGCAGCACGGTGCGGCCCTCGTCGCGCTCGCGCAGGATGCGCGCCTTGAGAATGCCGGACGACACTGGATCGAGTCCGGCCGTGGGCTCGTCGAGTACGTAGAGCTCGGGCGAGAAGAGAAACGCGGCGACGGCATTCACCTTCTGGCGAGTGCCTCCCGACAACACGCTGAGCTTCTTGCGAAGTTCCGGCTGCAGTCCGAACGGCTCGATGAGTCGCTCGTTCACCGCGTCAGTGCCGCGCAGGTCGCGCAGCAGCTGGAGCAGTTCCGTCGCTGTGAGATGTTCCGGAAACCGCGCGATCTGTGGCATGTAGCCGATGCGCGCGCGGTACGATTCATCGTCGCCGATCAGGGTGCCATCGAAGGTCAGTGTCCCGGCGTCTGCACGCGTGAGGCCAAGCACTGCCTTGATGAACGTCGTCTTGCCAGCGCCATTCGGGCCGACGATCGCCGTCACGCGTCCTCGCACGATGCGAAGATCGACGCCGCGGAGCACCTCGATCGTGCCGAATCGCTTGGTGAGTCCTCGCGCCTCGATCATTGCAGCCTCCGCATCGCCGGCCGTGCGTCAGCCAGCGTCGTGGGCGTGAGCGACGGCAACACCCGCTCCGCGGCGTCCAACAGCTCGACGAATCCGCTGCGCAGGAGGATGAGCGCGGGCTCGTGCTGTTCGACGATCATCGAGAAGAGCCGCACCGGCCGGAACGGGATATCGCCGATCCCGTCGCGGTCGAGGTCATAGCCGCGATACGCATCCCAGTAGTTGCCGGCCACGACGGTACTCGGCTCGCGGCTGTTCGAGGCAACGTCGAACGTGTTGGCGATGAAGTTGTTGCGCGTCATGCGCCCGCCCACGGTGCTCGCATCGAGCTTCACCGCCCAGCCATTCTCGATGAAGTCGTTGCGGTCGGCGATGATCCGGTTGGCGCCATCGGCAAAGAGACCGGTGGTGTTGCGGTAGAAGACGTTGCGCTCCAGGCGGGCGTCGCTGATCTCCTTCAGCAGGAGCCCGTACGCCGCCGCGCCCCAGTTGTGCTCGAACCGGTTGTCCGTCATCACGACGCGGCGCGTGTACATCACGGCGACGCCCGAGCCGTTGCGCCGAAAGGTGTTGCCGACATAGCGACAGTCGTCGGAGTACATGAAGTGCAATCCGTAGCGCAGGTTGCCTTCACTCAGGTTGCGCGACACGGTGGTGCCGTGCACGAACTCGAAGTAGATGCCGTCGCGGAAGCCCTGTGCGCTGTTGTCCGCGATGACGATGTCGCGCGACGACCAGAGATGAATGCCGTTGCCCGACGACGTTTCCGTGGTGTGCGAGGCGTGCAGGACATTGCGCTCGATGCGACATCCCGTGACGTTCGCGAGATAAATGCCGAAGAAGGCATCGTCCACGCGGTTGTCGAGGATAGCGCAGTTGCGCGCGTCCTGGACACGCAGAGCGGCGTGATCCTCCACGTAGTTCGTGGCCACGTGCGCCAGGCGAATCCCGCGCACCGTCACGTCGTCCGCCGCGACCGTGATGATCGTGTGCGCACCATCGCCCTCGATCACGGGTTGGCCGCGGCCCACGATCTCCACCGCTCTCGCGACGACGATCTCCTGCTCGTGGTACGTCCCCGCCGTGATGACGACGCGACCGCCGGCGCGAACGAGACGCAACGCTTCAGCGACGGTCCGCACGGACCCATTCGGCGATACGATGACCTCGGCGCCGCCCTGTGCCGTGGCGGGCGACGGAAACACCGCGAGCATCGCCAGGAGCGCGAATGCGACGACGCGTGTCACTCTACGACGCACCGAGCGCGCCCCGTTCGGCGAGTGCGCGAACCTCGGCCCAGGTCAGCGGCGTCGTGGCGAAGCGCCTGGTCAGCGCCGCTACGTCGGTCGTGGGTGCAACGGCGAGCAGCCCGGCGCCCATCGGACTACCAGGCCCACCGCG
>JBDSML010000165.1:0-5522 GCA_039915865.1 Gemmatimonadaceae bacterium
TGAAGATGTACGCGCCGGCGTCCGAGTAGAGCTTCCATGGCATCATCAGGATGCCCACGATCGCCGTGATCACGCCGCCGAGCTTGTAGCTGATCCGCTTCGGGCTGAGGTTCGAGAAATCGTTCGAGGGCGAGACGACGTTCGCCGCCATGTTCGTGTGTAACTGCGCTGCGAGCACGACGAGCGCCGCGAAGGTGATCACGGCGGTTCCGCCGATCTTCGTCACGAGTACCACGGGATCCCACTCCGCCTTGCCGAAGATCACGATCGTCGCGCTCGTGACGGCGACGCCGATGAACGCGAACGCCGTCATCGTCGTCGGCAGCCCGAGCGCCTGACCGGTGACCTGCGACTTCTGGCTCCGCGCATACCGCGTGAAGTCGGGGATGTTGAGGCTGAGCGTCGCCCAATAGCCGACCGCCGCGGTGAGCGCCGGTGGAAAGATCGACCAGAATGGCTTCGCGTTGGCACCCTGGAGTCGCGACGATTCGGAGAGGATGTGTCCGAGCCCGCCACCGTTCCTGATGCCCCAGACGAGCAACACGGTGCTTCCGGTGATGAGCACCGGCGCCGCAGCGCTGCCGAGATGCTTGATGCTCTCGATGCCGCCCGCGATGATCGCGACTTGCAGGAGCCAGAACAGTCCAAAGGCGATCGCGATGCCGCCGGGCACTGACGTCCAGCCAGGCCACGCGGCCGTGAACAGCGTGTTCAGTGCGAGCGCGGCGATCCACGTCTGGATGCCGA
This sequence comes from Gemmatimonadaceae bacterium, assembly GCA_039915865.1. Lineage (GTDB taxonomy): Bacteria > Gemmatimonadota > Gemmatimonadetes > Gemmatimonadales > Gemmatimonadaceae > AG11. The sequence goes on from JBDSML010000165.1 coordinate 748, forward strand.
ACCACCCACACGCGACGATGGCGCGCAGTACGGCGGGCACGTTCGCGCCCTTCACCCCGAACGCCGCGCGGCACAGCACGGGGAAGGAGATGCCGTACTTCGTCCCGGCATGGGCGTTGAGCACCATGGGGATGAGCACGATGGTGTTGCCGAGGAGGATCGTGACCATCGCCTGCCACCACGTCATGCCCTGCGTCATCATTCCCGACGCGAGCGTGTACGTCGTGATGACGACGCTCATCCCGATCCACAGGGCCGCGATGTTGTACGTGGACCACGTGCGCCGGTCGAGTGGCGTCGGTGCGAGGTCGGGGTTCCAGAGCGGGCTGTGCGAGAGATCTTCCTGGGTCGTGACGAAGTCCACCGTGTACGACTCGGCCTCGATCTCGTTCGCCAGCTTCATGCGCGCGCGCCGGCGAGACCGGCCGTGGTGCGCGGCAGCCACTGCCCGCGTCCTTCCTTGCCGACCACCTTGTAATCGTCCACGATCACCTCGCCGCGCGAGAGCGTCGTGCGCGAGAAGCCGGCGAGCTCCCATCCCTCGAACGGCGACCAGTCGGCGTTCGTCTCCATCTCGGCCGGCGTCACGGTGTGCGTGCGCGTGGGGTGGATGATCGCGAGATCCGCATCCGCGCCAATGGCGATGGAGCCCTTGCGCGGTGCGAGCCCCATGATCTTCGCCGGATTGGTACTGAGCTTCGCGCACATCTCCTCGAGCGTCAGCTTTCCTTCGAGCACACCCTTCGTGTACGTCAACGGCATCAACGTCTCGAGACCGGGCATGCCCATCGGGATCTTCGTCCAGTCGCCTTCCCACATCGCCTTCTGCTCGCGTGTGAAGGTGCAGGTGTCGGTGGAGATGACGGAGACTTCACCATGCTTCAATCCTTTCCACAGGCGCTCGGAGTCCGCAGGCTTCTTGAGCTGGGGGCAGCAGGCGAAGAGATGCCCATCTTCGCGCGCGAACACCGAGTCGTCGAGCACGAGGTACTGCACGCACGTCTCGGCGAGCACTGGCACTCCCCGGGACTGTGCACGAGCAATGATGTCGGCGCCCTCGGCGGTGGACATGTGGACGATGTAGAGTTGGCCGCCCGTCACCTCGCTCCACTGCACGACGCGCTGGATCGCCTCCGCCTCGATGAAGTTCGGGCGCGTCATCGCGTGGAGTACGGCGCCGTGCTGCTGCATGAGCTCCGGCGTATGATTCCGCGCGATCAGCTCATCGAGCACACGCGACGACTCGGCGTGCACCAGGAGCATGGCGCCGTGTTCCTTCATCTTCTCCAGCGTGCCGAACAGCGCGCGGTCGTCGGACTGCCAGCCTTCCGACTCGTAGATCATGAACTCCTTGAAGGTGGTGAAGCCGCGCTTCACCATCCCCGCGATCTGGTCCTTGTGCTCATTGTAGCGCGTGATGCAGATGTGAAACGTGTAATCGATGAGGGACTTGCCCTCGGCCTTTTTCATCCACGTGTCGGCGGCGTCGGAGAGCGACCCGTCGGCCGACGGAATGGCGAAGTCGATGACGGTGGTGACGCCGCCACGCGCACCCGCGCGTGTGCCGGTGCGGTAGTCGTCGGCGGAGACGGTGCCGCAGAAGGGCAGCTCGAGATGAACATGGACGTCGAGCACGCCGGGAATCACATGGTGGCCGGTGGCGTCGATGACGCCGGCGCCGCCAGTATCGAGGCCGACGCCGAGTGCGGCGATCTTCTCGCCGATGATGCCCACGTCACCGGTGAACGTTCCGCCCGGTGTCACGACGTTACCACCCTGGACAACGCGATCGAATCTCATGCCGATCCTGCCGATGTGGGAGCGCAGGAGTATGGACGTCCAGCACCCGAGCCGGCAAGCACACTGCGCGAGCAGTGTGCTTCGGCCAGTGGCGTCGCTACGTCAATTCGACCGCGTGCACCAGGATGCCGATGCATTGGCCATCCGACGCAATGAGCGGCTGGTAGACGATGTTGAACGTCGCCGCTTCGCGGATGCCGTTCCCATGCCGGTCGTACATCGCCGTGACGCGCTCACCCACCCACGCCTGGCAACTGTGGAAGACGCCATCGAGGAGGTCGAAGAACGGCTGGCCCTCGAGGTCCGGAAACGCCTCGCGGATGGGCCGGCCGATGACCGCGCGACGCCCGATGAGCCGCAGGAAGGCAGGATTGGCCGTCCGCACGATGTGGTCGGGGCCGTCGAGCGTGGCAATGCCCGCGGGCGCCTGCTCGAACGCCAGCGCGAGCTCCGAGCGGGCGCGATCCCTCGCCTCCGCAGCTTCCGACTGCTCAGTTACGTCGGTGTGGCTGCCGACCCACTCGCGAATCGTTCCGTCGTTCTCCAGCACGGGCACGGCCCGGATGGCAAATCGTCGGTACACGCCGTCGTGACGGCGCACCCGATGCTCGAACACGAACATCTTTCGAGCTGCCACCGCGGCATTCCACGCGTTCACCGTCGGTTCGCGATCGTCCGGATGCACGGCGTCCGACCAGCCGAATCCCTTGTACTCGGAAGCGTTCTGGCCCGTAAACGCGCTCCAGCCCGGCTCCTCGCCTGTCATGCGCCCCTCGGGAGTGTTCGTCCAGATGATCTGGCCCGTCGCGGCGATGAGGGCCTGGAAGCGCGCATCGCGTTCACGGACCCGCTCATCAGCGAGCTGCTGCTCCGTCACATCCGTGCTGACGCCCGTCAGGCGGATGGGATCGCCGGCGTTTGAATAGATGAAGCGGCCATGCGAGTCGAGCCATCGGATCTCACCATCCGGGCGGATGATACGATGTCGGACGTGATGCGTTTGCGCGTGTTCTGCCAGTGCGCTCTGCACGAGATTGAGTGCGTCCGCCCGGTCGTCGGGATGGATACGCTGCTGATATTCCGCGAGTGTTCCGGAAAAGCGGCCCGGCTCGAGCCCGTACATCCGCTCTTGCTGCGGCGACCAATAGACGCGTTCCCCGACGATGTCCCACTCCCAGGTCCCCATCTGGCCGGCATCGAGCGCAAGCCGGAATCGTTCCTCGCTTTCCTCGAGCGCGCGCCGTCCGCGCTCCGCCTCCTCTCGCGCCGCACGTTCGGCGGCGAGCCGCTCGAGCTGCTGCCGCGCTGCCTGCTCGGCGGTGACGTCGCGAAAGGTGACCACTACGGCGACGACGCGGCGCCCCTCCCTGATCGGCGTGCTCGTGTAGTCCACGGGCAGCGCAGAACCGTCTTTCCGCCAGAAGACGTCGCCTCCCACCCGCTGATGAATCCCCTCGCTGACCGAGCCCCAGATCGGGCACGCTTCCTCGGGGAATTCCGAGCCGTCGGGATAGTGATGATGGATGAGGGCATGCTGCGGCTTGCCAATCATCTCGCGAAGGGTGTAGCCAAGCATGCGCGTGGCTGCTTCGTTGACGAAGGTCGTCCGACCGGACGCATCGAGACAATAGATGCCGTCGTCCACCGCGTTGAGCACCATCTCGCCGCGCTGGCTCAGCAGGCGGACGGCATCCGCAGCGACGTCTTCGACGCCGGACGGTGTACCAAGCGAGTCGCTCGCGCTCATGAGCGCATGCGGGGTGCCGGCAGCATGCGCCAGAACAATTTGTCGTAGTGCATGAGATGCTTTGGGTTCAATGACGTCGTACCGCACCCTATGGCAAGCCCGAGGCCCGCGCTTCTCTCGACGGGTCGGACGGGTGCTGAACCCACTACCAGCGCAGGCGATACTGCCGATCCGGAGGCGAACGCGTTGATTCGCGACAGGACGGACAAGACGAATCGCGTTCGCTACCCCCTGCTTCCCGACACCTGGGTCAGCGCGATATCGAGGGCGTCCAGCGCGTAATCGACGTCAGCTGACGTGATGCACATCGGCGGCTTGATGCGCAGCACATTTCCGTCGAGCCCGCCCTTTCCAACGAGGATCGACATCTCGCGCAGCGCCTCCATGACGTCCAGCGTCTGCTGCTTGGCCGGTGCCTTTGTCGAGCGATCCGACACGAACTCGAGCCCGAGCATCAACCCCTTGCCGCGCACGTCGCCAATCAAGGCGTGCGACGCCTGCAGCTGCTGCAGTCCTGTCTTCAGGCGAGCACCGAGCACTCGGCAATTTTCCTGCAGGCCGTCTTCGTCGATGATGTCGAGCACCGCGAGACCCGCCGCCATCGACACCGGGTTGTTTGCGTACGTATTGAAGTGAATGCGCTGCGCCAGCGGCTTCGCGATCTCCATGCGCGTCGTCACGGCGCCGATCGGCGCTCCGTTGCCGAGCCCCTTGGCCATCGTGACGAAGTCGGGCACGACATCCCAATTCTGGAAGCCCCAGTAGTGATCGCCCGTACGACCGAAACCCGTCTGCACTTCATCGGCGATGCAGAGACCACCAAACTCGCGGACGATTGCGTACGCTTCCTTCAGGTAGTTGGGCGCGCCATACGTCACACCGCCGACGCCCTGCATCGGCTCGGCGAGGAATGCCGCGACCTTGCCCGGCGTCGAGAAGCGAATGAGGTCGCGGATGTCGGCGGCCGACAGCGACGCGATCTCCTCAGGCGTTCCCTGGAACGGGCTGCGATACGGATCCGGATTGATCGCGTGGTGGACGTTGCCGTCGCCGCCGACGGGATACTTCCACGTGCTGTGCGAGGTGAGCCCCATCGCGCTGGGACTGCCGCCGTGATACGCGTTGCGCAGTGCGATGACGTCGCGGTTGCCGGTGTAGAGTCGCGCCATCTGGACCGCGAGGTCGTTCGCCTCGCTGCCCGTGTTCGTGAAATACGTGACGTCGAGAC
>JBDSML010000170.1:0-4297 GCA_039915865.1 Gemmatimonadaceae bacterium
CGCATGCGCGTCGTTGTACAGTCGCTCATACAGAATGGCGTGACCGTAGTCGAACGCGTTGAACAGACGGTCGGCCGCTGGATACGTGTTCCGAAACGTCCAGTTGAACTTTCCTGGCAAGTAGAACTGTTCGTAGGCTGTCGACCACTGCGCGCGCGCCACGGCGGGGGCAGCGACGATCGCGGATAGTGCCATCCCCAGCAGCAGGCCGGTTGACGCTAGGCGTGTCACGAGTAGTCCATGTTCGGGGCGGCCGCGCCGCGTCGCAGCGTCACGCATGTCTGTCGTGCGCACAGATTCCTCCAGGTCACTGCTCAACATGATGTCACTCCGCGCTCTGCTCATCGCCCATCGGGAAACAGCGAGCGCACGCCGAAGGCATAGGCGCTGCCAAACGTCACGTACCAACCTTGCTCCGATCCGTTCAATCGGCGGCCGAAACCGCCATCGAGTGCCAACGTCGGACTGACCTGAAATCGCGTGCCTGTGCCGATGGTGTACTCCACCGCCGCGTTCGCGTCGAGTGGCTTGCGACCGTAGAACTCGGCGGTGAACAAGGTGGAGCTCAACGGGAACGCCTTGTCGATGGCAGCGCCGGTCAGCCAGCGCGACACGTCGATGGCGCCAGGCCCGCCGACGCCCGAAGTCGTTCCGCTGGGCGCAGCGCCGAACGTGTACTGTCCGTTGACGTGAATCCTGGCCCAGCGGTACGTGCGCGTCGCCATGCCAGTCACAGAAGAGTAGGCACGATCCTGCGCGAGGTTCCCCACGGGCGCGAGCACGTCTCCCCGAAGGGCGAACGCGGGCAACCCTTCGGTTTCCACGTTGAAGTTGTGCATCGCCGAGATATCGAGTCCCGCGATGCCACTCCGACGCGACGTTCCCTGCTCCGTGAAGACAAGTGGCAGTCCGATCTCGACCTGCGTGCGTGGGAGAATCCCCAGCGCGATTTCAGGCTCGAGCCCCCAGTGGTAGCTGCCCCCGCTCGTGCGCTCGAGTCGCACGGGAGCGAGCTTGAGCTCGAACGCGTATCGCTCGGTCACGTAGGCGTCTTCGATCTGCACGGGACGGCCGCGGTCGGTGTTATAGAAGTCGGTTTGGGCGCGCATTGCGAACGGCACCAGCATCGCTACCGTGACGAGGGCGACCGCACGAATCACACTTTGGTGCGCACGACGTACAGGCACGGCGAACATCAAATGCCCACAGTGACGCAGCATGGCAAGGTACTTCAGGTCGATCGATTGCAACTGAGTTCTCCTCGAGTCTGTCAACTGCGCGGAGGCCGGTACCGCCGCCTTCCCTTGCCCTCCACGCGGCAAATACAATGCCGTCATTTATTCCGTGTAAAGTACACAGTCGCGAGCGCAAGGGTTCCTCAACCAGCGCCGCTCATGGTACCTCAGTTGCATTATTTTATGCTGTGTAAAGCATCCCGGCAAGCGACACTTGGAGCGACGGACCTGACTACCAGCGGTTGAGCCGACCGGTCGTGGCGCCCTTGCAAGAGCCAGAAAATCGCGCATGCCTTGGCAAGAAGCATCCCGCGCCGCACCTTCAAGCTCGCCAGAACTCGCATTCGCTTTCCTGTCGTGCCCTGGCCGTCCCCAACGCTCGGCCCGCATGGCAACTGCCAGCCTTCCCGCTTCACTCATGGACTCTGAGCCCCTGCGCTCTCTCATCGTCCGCTGGCGTGAGGATAGCGGTGGGACCTACCGCACCTGGTTCCTCTGGGAGGAACGCCTCAAGAACTTTCGCTCGATCCGCCGCGGCATCGCCGAAGTCGTATCGGAGATCGAGGCCGGCACGTTTGGAAATGTCTACAAGGGCTCCTCGCTCGAAACAGTCGTGCATTCGATTGCGGAACAACGGCAGATATTCAAGGGCGCGGACCACGCCTTCCTGTGGAAGCCGAAGCTGCGCATTCCCGATATCTACGAGCACCCCGCCAACCAGCGAACGTTCGGACATTTCCTCGGTGCCTGTGCGTGCTGCACGTCAGAGGAACAGGCCGTGGCTGCCATCCGCCGCCTCGACCAGCACGCGATCAAGGGGCTCGGACCAGCTGCCGCGAACCTTCTCTATTTCCTGCACCCGACGTTCGTTCCTCCGTTCAACACGGCGATTGTGAGTGGTTACAACGCGCTGACGGGCGCGAACGTGAAGCTCGGGCGATGGAACGAGTACCTGGCAATGCGCGATGGGATACTCAAGCTCAATGCGCGCTACAGGGATCTCCTTTCCAATGATCTGGGCGCCATCGCGGGGCTCCTGTTTGACGTTGGATCGGGACGGTACGCCGCTCCGCCGACTGGCGATGATGCAGCAGCACGCGCGGCCTGGGCCGCCGATCTCGCCGCCGTTCGCACTGCCAGCGCGCAGAGCGTGAAGGCGCTTGCTACCGCGACAGCGAACGACCGAACGCACACCGAGGTGCAGGGCTGGCTCCGCGACCTCGGCTTCGCCCTGGGCTACGACGTATGGATCGCCTCGAATGATCGAGGCCGCGAGTATGGTGGTGGTCGCCTGGCGGATGGTGCCCTCGCCGTCTTGCCCGCGTCGGTCGCGAGCGCCCCGGGCGCGGAGGCCGTGCGGCTGATCGACGTGCTTTGGCTCGACAGGTCTACCGAGCGTGTGGTGGCCGCGTTCGAGGTCGAGCATACGACGTCCATCCACAGCGGCATCGTACGGCTATTGGATCTCGCGCTTGGCGGCGCCGGGCCGGAAGGCCTTGGCTGCGACGGACTCTTCCTCGTCGCGCCGGACGATCGCGAGGCGGATGTGCGCGAACAATTGGCGCGTCCCGCATTTAGCCGCGTCGCCGATCTGCGAGTGCGCTATCTGCCATATGGGGAGCTCGCTCGACACCGCGAGACCATGGCGCGCTTCGGACACGGTATGAAAGCGATTGAGGCGATTGCCCGCTCGCTGTGACGAAAGAGCGTACGCTTCAGCGGCGGGATTGGCGATCGCTACCGCCCCGCGTGTGGACAGGGCGCGCCACTCGGATGCGCATGGAAGCCGAGGCAGAACACGTGCGTGATCGCGAGCCCTCCGGGATGCCGGCAGTGGGGCGACGTCGCATGCATGTGCGGCAGCGTCTCAGCCGGCAGCGGATGCGCCATCATTACACCGGATACCCACACGGCGATGAGCACCGCAGCGGCCGCGCCTAGTGACCGACGCGTAACGTGAGTGCCGACCGGCGTCGGTTCGCCCGCAAGGCGGCGGATGCGCCGCTCCAGGAGGTCTACCCGCTGCAATGGCTGGAAGGCTTGGAACCCGACGAACGTTGCGAACGGGATCGGCAGTCTCACTACCGAAGTCTCGCGCAAACGCGTGCCCCACTCCGCGAGCGTGAGAATCGCTGAGGCGAGGACGAGCGCGGTACCGCTCGAGGCTGCGGCATCGTCGGCATCGATCTCCGCTTCGTCAGCAAGATCGTCCGCCAGCCGCCGAAGCGCAGGAATATAGAAGAGCGTGCATGCGAGGAAACGGAGAAGCGAAAGCCGCAGCGGATCACGGCGTCCTACGTGCGCCGCTTCGTGTGCCAGGACCGCCTGGAGCTGCGCCTCGTCGAGTACGTCTTGGAGTTCCTGCGCGATGTAAATGCGCGGACGCCAGAGCCCGGCGGTGAATGCGGGATTGGGTAGCCCTTCGACCACGCTGATGCGATCCGGCGGAATTCCGGTGCGCGCGGCCGCCCGTCCGATCCGCTCCTCGCGCGACGGCACGCGCGATTCGAGCGCGCCAAGTGTCGAGCGGAGATTTCGCCACGCTCGAATGCGGTCCCAAAGCGCGTAGACGGCGCCGGCAATCAGCAGCAGATGAAAGACACGGTGCACCGGCGCGAGCAGCAGGTGCATGGCGATGAGGCAGACGCTGCCCAAATGGTCGCGACCGGCAAGCAGTGTGTCCGCCTTCGCAGCCAGATGATGCCCGAAAACTGGACTCGTGCTGAAGATGATGAGCGCGCCTACGGCCAGCAGCAGGGACCGCCTGTGGGATTGTTCGCGCGCGAGCATCTCCGGCTCGATGTACATCGTCGGCCCTGCACTTGTCATCGACTGCATGCTTCCGCCTCGGCTCGCCTCTCAGCGAACTTGTTCATCGTCCGTTCCCTTCGGTCACTTCTCGCTGTCCTTCCCTGCCTCACGCAGTTTCCGCCGTACGAGGCGGCCGAGTTCTGCGAGTTGCTCCGGATCGCGCTCGGCAAGTACCTCGACGAGGGATGCCGACACCGCCATTGAGCCCAGGTCGACGATCCGCTGCACCACGTGTCGAGAGGCCCGTTCAC
>JBDSML010000180.1:0-27352 GCA_039915865.1 Gemmatimonadaceae bacterium
CCGCCGCCGTGATCATCGCCACCGTGCTCGAGCCCTGCGCCACCTTCACGACTGACGTCACCGCGAAGGCGAGCAAGAGGATGTCGAGCCCTGAGCCGCCGCCGATCCGCGCGAACGCGCGCTGAATTGCCGGTCCGATCTGCGCCGCCTGGAGCATCGCACCAAAGGCCCCGCCCGCGGCGACGATCAGGATCACGACTCCCGCACCCATCAGCGACGAGTCGACCATGCTCGCCATTTGATCGCGCGTCGGCTTTCGCTGCCGATGATAGAGCAGCATCGCTGCGGCCGCCGCGAGGGGCAGCGCGAGGTTCGGATTCCCGATCACCGACGTGAATGGACGGATCCTCGACCAGACGTCCTCGTGCGCCGGTGACCACACGCGCAGCGCGTCGACGATGGTGCTCATCGAGATCAGCAGCACCGGCATCACGACCGGCAGCACCGAGGCGAACAGCGGGGGCAGGTTCTCGGTGTGGACCACATCGATCTCTTCACCCGGACGCGGGCGCATCACGATCGGCATCTTGCGATCGACCCACGTGCCGAACAAGAACCCCACGATGGCCCCCGGCAGCGCGACGACGATGCCGACGAGAATCATCACGCCGAGGTCCACGCCAAGCGTGTCCGCGACGGCGAGAGGTCCGGGATGCGGCGGCACGAGCGTATGCGTCGCGACACCACTCGCCGACATCGCGAGGAGATACTTGAGATAGTTGCGGTTCGTGCGCCCGTACATCGACCGCGCGAGTGGCGCGAGCAGGAAGAACACTGTGTCGAAGAACACCGGCAGCGACAGGATGAATGCGGTCGCGCTCAGGGCCACGGCGTCACGCTTCTCGCCGAGGACGGTGAGGAAACCATTCACGATGCGGTCGGCGGCGCCGCTCTCGGTCATCGCCGTGCCGATGATGGCCGCGAGCGCGATCACGATGCCGATGCTGCCCGCGGTCCGCCCGAATGCCTCGGCCACGCGGGCGATCTCGAGACCCGACACGCCTGGCGCGAGGAAGCTCACGATGATCGCCGCACCGATGAGTGCGAGGAACGCATTCAGCCGCAGCACGACGATCGCACCGAGGATCACCACCATGCCGATGAGCAGGATCAGGAAGGGGTGCATCGCAGGTGTGGACGGTGACGGGAGGCGCGCGCGGCAAACTTGCTTCTGGTTTCGCTCCGGCGCATCCTCATGCAACCCTTCTTGCTCAGAGTGCACAAATATGGATGACTTGAGTCGGCGTGACCTCGTGAAGGCTTCGGCCGGAATCGTCGCCGGATTGGCGGCGTCCGCGCTCATCCCCAATCGCCTCAGCGCAGCGGTCCACACGGCATCACGCGGCAAGACCGCCACACGTCTTCGCTTCGCCGTCGTCGGTGCGAACCACGGCCACATCAACAGCCAGGTGGATTCAGTCACGCGCGGCGGCGGCGAGCTCGTCTCGTACTACATCGCCGAGCCGGACATCCGCGCCGCATTTGCGAAGCGATACCCGAATGCGAAGAGCGTTACCGACGAACGTGCCGTCCTCGAGGATCCGACGATCCAGCTCGTGCTGTCGTCGATCATCCCCGATCAGCGCGGCCCGCTCGGCGTCCGCGTGATGCAGCATGGCAAGGACTACATGTCCGACAAGCCGGGCATCATCACGCTCGATCAACTTGCCGAGGCGAGGAAAGTTCAGGCGTCGACGAAGCGCATCTACTCGATCATGTACAGCGAGCGGCTCGAGGTCGGCGCGGCCGTCAAGGCGGGCGACCTGATCAAGGCCGGCGCCATCGGCACAGTCATCCAGACCGTCGGACTCGGACCACATCGCATCAACCCGCCCGTGCGGCCCGAGTGGTTCTGGGATCCGAAGCGCTACGGCGGCATCATCGGCGATATCGCCTCACACCAGTTCGACCAGTTCCTCTTTTATACAGGCTCGACGAAAGGCGAGATCGTCTCGTCGCAGGTACGCAACGTCCGGCATCCGGAGCATCCGGACTTTCAGGACTTCGGCGATGTCGTCGTGCGCGGCAATGGTGGCACGGGTTACATCCGCTGCGACTGGTTCACCCCGGCGGGGCTTCCCACCTGGGGCGACGGACGTCTCACCATCCTCGGCACCGACGGGTACATCGAGCTGCGGAAGTATGTCGACATCGGCGGGGAGAAGGGTGGCAATCATCTCTTCCTGGTCGATGGCAAGGGTGTGCAGCGCATGTCGTGCGCGGACGTGCCCCTGCCCTACGGCACGCAGCTTGTCGACGACGTGCTCAATCGCACCGAGACCGCGATGCCGCAGGCACACTGTTTCCTCGCCACCGAGTTGGCGATCAAGGCGCAGGTCAACGCGACGATCCTCAAGCCGGGCGAGCACCCGATGTAGCTTTGGACGTTACTTGACGGCAATCAACGGCGGTGCCGGCTCGTTCCAGAGTCGCACCGCCGCGATCGTCGTAAGACCAGCGCGCACGCTGACCGCACCCACGTCCACGCGTCCGCCCGCTTCACCGACGGCGATTGCAAGGCTGTGCTGTCCCGCCGCCATGCGCACGCGCAGGAGCGTGATCTCCTGCGGCAGCAGATGCCACGACCGGATGTCCGCGCGCTCCATCAGCGACGCACCGATGTTCGCGATCGAGCCGGCAACCTCGCCCTTCTTGTCCTGCACCGCCTTGGTGATCACGTACTTCGCGGCGGCGCGCGCCGTCGCCCTCGTGAGGAACGATGCGCGCTCCCGCTGCTCGTCCGCGGTGACGGCATCGTCGAGCAGCATGCTCCGGCGCGACGTCACCGCATGCGCTCCGTCGACGACGATCGCCGGTTCGCCCGCCAGTCGATGCGAACGGCGCACCGATGGCAGGGCAACCGACAACCAGTAGCCGTCGTCGTCATCGTCGTCGTGATCCTCGCGTCGCGCATACTCATGGCCGCGACCGTGCCGCGGACCACCGTGCACGGAGTCGCGATCCTCATCGTGGAAGAAGATGTTGATCGACTCCGTCGCTCGGTGCGCCACGAACCCGCGCTCGACGACGACGAGCACTTCGCCGTCCCCTTTCGCGCGCGCGCCAACCGCGCTGTCGTCCGGTGTCGGCAGCAGCGCCCGCGCATTCCGATACGCCACCTGTGCCTCGTCGCGCTCTCCCGCGCGCTCGAACACCGCACCGGCCAGGGAGTGCAGCGTCGCGTGCGTCGCCCGCTCGGACTCCGAGCGATCCGCCGCATACAGTTCGAGGAGCGCGGTCAACCGCCGCGCCTCGATTGCCGCGTCGTCCCACTGCTCGAGCCGGCTGAACGCGAGCATGCTGTAGTAGGGAATGAACAGCCGCTCGGTACGCCTCGGCGAATAGTCGCGCGCCATGTCGTTCGTCACGAGCGCGAGTGCGTTCTTCGAGAGGCTGATCGTGATCCTGTCGTCGGCGAGGAGTGCGGCGGAGTCGAGCACCGCTGCGCTGCGCGCGAACTGCGACGCATAGTAGCTGCTGACGCCGAGGTTGAGCGCGCGCAGCAGCGCGTCGTCTTCCGACCAGCCGAACGCCGTGGTGAAGTCGGCGTGAACCAGCGCTTCGCGTAACCGATGCTGCGGACGCGAGATGCCGTTCGGCCCCGTCTCGTACGCGGATACCGTCGCACGCAGTGTCGCGCAGGACGACACGCCCAGCAGCGCGACGACCATCATCGCGCTGCCGGCCGGCGTTCGAATGCGTCGCGCAGTGGTGGGGGTGCGCATCTGACGAGTGGTGAGGAAGCGGTGCTATTTCTTCTCGAGGACGATGAGTCGCTCGCGTGCATGCACGATGGCGTCGGCCAGCTTGGCGTTCGCGTTGCCCGCGGCCTCGATGCGATTGATCTCGAGCTGGTTGAGGAACAGCTGGTAGCGCAGCTGCGCCTCGATGGGCCGCAACAGCTTGTCGAGCGAGGCGGCCATCTTGTACTGCAACTCGGGATCGGCACGCGTGACGACACTCGCGCGGTCGTAGCGATCCAATGCAGATGTAAAGTCACCGGCGGCGGCCAGGGCATCGCCCTCCTTCACGAGCGACGCCGCACGCAGGCGATTCGCGTCGTTCGCATCGACCGCATTGCTCACCGTGCGCAGTCCTTGCGGCTCGCGATACACGATGCTCGACACCCTGCCTCCGGCGAGTTGCACGAGCGCCAGGTTGCCGACCATATCGCTCGGCCCCGCATCAGCGTCGCGCGGCGACAGCACTTCGACTCCGCCACTGCGCCGGGCGACCCACGCGATGTCCGTCGTGCGCGTGGTTGTGAGGAGCTGCGCCTCGGTCATGCCGAGTGCGACTTCACCGCGTCCGAGTGCAGCGCAGACGTCGGCGCTGCAGTTCGCGAGGGCGACAGCGGTGAGCGAGTCGCGACGCTCGCGGCCCGCGATACGTGCTTCGAGCGCCTGCGTCGTCGCGCCGTCGATGGTGCGGTTCGGCGATTCGACGCGATCGCCATTGTGCATCAACGTCAGTGGAACTTCGTCGACACGTTTCGGGTTCGCACAGGCAGCAACGAGCGCGGTGATGAACATCGTCGGCGCGAGCTGCGGAAACTTCGGGTTCGACATGGTGGTGTCTCCGGGAATAGGTGTCAGAGCCCGAAGCGGGCGCGCTCGACGTACTTCTTGATCTTGTGTTGGCCAACCCAGACTTTCGTGTTCGTCTCGAGATCCACGAGCGATGCATCTACCTGGTAGAAGACGACACGCTCACGGCCATCCACATCTTCGATGGCCTGCAGCTCGCCGGTGAGCGCGTACCGCGCGCCCAGCTCCTGGCCAGGACGCGTCCGCGTGTCGGCTCGCGAATACTGCTGCTGGTCCTTTCGCTCGGCGCGAAGCTCGACGCGCTCGGCACCGGAGGCGACGACGCGGGCCGATCCCGTCGTGATCAGTGCGTTCTCGATGTCCTTCACGAACGTGCCAACCTGGATGTGCTCGAGCGTGCGGTTGGAGAACGAACCGACGATGACCGTCGGGGCCTCTCCACCGTGGAGGTCGGTGTACCGTTTCGCCCAGCCGGCGGCGAGCGTCTGTTCCACGAGCTCGTTGGCGACGAGCCGCGAATCCGTATCGTTCCACCGGCCCGAGAGGTCAGTTACCGCGGACGGCTCGATCCGCGTGACGCGCTTGCTGTAGCAGGCGCCAACGATGAGGAGTAGCAGGATCGTCATGCTTGCGCGGGCGCCGGCAGAGAACAAAGAACGTTGTGACATGGGTGGGCTCCTGGGTGTGCGATGGTTCACACACCGTCAGAAGCATCGGATGCACCGCGTTCTTGTCGTTTTACAACTTCCCGTTTTACAATGACTTAGCTTTAGTGCAGTCCTGACCCTGTCCACCCTGGTGGACGGCCATGTTTCAGTTTTCAGGGACAGACTCCGAACACGCGCCTGGTGCGCCTAACTTGTTGCCATGACGGATTTCGAGGACGAGGACTGGACCGAAGAAGAGATCGAAACGCAGTTCCCACTCGGCGACGGCACCGCCGAAACGGAGGCGATCGTCTATTGTCCGCACTGCGGAGAGGCGAACGAAGTCGCCCTTGACCCGGGCAGCGGCAGCGATCAGGAGTATGTCGAGGACTGCCAGGTGTGCTGCCGGCCGTGGCTCATGTACGTGAAGTACGGACGAGACGGCGCCGCGGAAGTCGAGGTCTACGCGTCCGACAGCTGAAGTTTGTCGTCCCGAGCGAAGTCGAGGGACCTGCTCTTCCGTCGTTGTGACTCATTCCAGCTCGCGCGCGAGCCACGCCTGCGCGAACCTGAGGTCGCGCAGCACCGTCGGAGCCGACGTGGACAACACCAGGGCGGCTTCCTCGAGCGTCAGCCCGACGAAGTATCGCAGCTCGAGCGCTTTCGCCTGACGCGGATGCACGAGCTCGAGCTTTACGAGCGCATCGTCCAGGGCCAGGAGCGAATCGGGGTCGGCGGTGGCCGCGACGACAGCGTCGGCGAGGTGAACGCTGTCGAGATCCACGCGTACGAGCCCACCGCCACGTTTCTCCGCCTGACGCTGCTTCGCATGATCGATCAGCACGCGGCGCATCGCCGTCGAAGCGACCGCAAAGAAATGGGCGCGATCCTGCCAATCCGTTGTGCCGCCGTCGGCGAGGCGCAGATACGCCTCGTGCACGAGCCCCGATGTGTCCAGCGTATGATCGGGCCGCTCCCCGCGCAGGCGTGCGCGCGCCATCCGCCGCAGCTGCGCATAGACCCGCGACAGTAGTTGGTCACGGGCGTCGCTGTCGCCCGCGCGCCATTTGCGAAGGTAGAGCGTGATGTCGGATTCGGACTCAGTCAGATCCATCTGCTCGGCGTTGGGGGCTGCCATGAAAAAGTGGACCGCATTTCTCGCCTAGGCAAGCAAGAGCCAAGTGAGAAGTCCTCGTGACCGCCCACACCGGAGCGACGTGCAGCGAACATCCCCAACCCGTCAGCTCGACGCCGTGCGCACCGAGCAGCAGATCGGACAGTACTACGCGTTCGTCGAGGAGGTGCTGTTCCGCGGTTCGTCGCACGACGCCAGCCGTTGCCTTGCCGACGATTTCATCGAGCACGGAAGCAGCGGTGAGCGTTCACGCGCGGAGTTCCTCGCGTCGTTTGCCGTTCTGCGTGCACGCTTCCCCGGAGCCGTCTGGACGATCGACCTGCTCTCGGGCGCTGGCAATCTCGTCGTCTGCCACACGACGATGGTGACCGTGGACGCGAGCGGAGCACACGTGCGCACGCAGGAGACTGCTGTCATGCGTTTTGCCGCGGGCAAGATCGTCGAGTGCTGGCGGACGTTCGAGGAACGCTTTCTACGAGACGCCTAGCTCGGCGAGCGCGCGTGCTGCCGCGCGCGCAGTCGGCAGGATGCCCATGCGCGTCGCTCCCTCCATCGCCTCAGTGAGCAGGGTGGTCGCACGGGCACGATCTCCGACACGATGCAACACGGTCGCAAGCTGCATCTGCGCTTCGGCCAAGCCCTGCTTCGCACCCATCCGGCGCCGAATGGCAATTTCCTCCTCGAACGCGGCACGCGCGCGGTCGAGCTGTCCGGCGTCGAGCAGCATCGCACCAAGTTCCGCGAGTCCTGCGGCGATCGGCCAGAGCCCGCCCCATTCACGAAGCTTCGGCAGGTGGATGGTCTCGACGTCGGCGACGTGATCGCCCGGCTCGCGCATCATATGACGAATGCCGGCCACACGAATCAGGCACAGCATCCGGAATCCGTCACCCGTCAGTGACGCTGGAATGGCCATCGCCTCGGTGTGCAGCGCGAGCGCGCGTGGGTAATCGCCGAGACGGGCCGTGAGCAACCCGAGCCAGGTGAGGCAGAATCCCGTGGCGCGCTGATCGCCGCGACGACGGTGACTTGCGATGGCCTCGATGAAAAGTTGCTCGCCGATGGCGTATTGCCCGCGCTCCATCGCGATCCACGCGAGGTTGTTGTGCGAGAGTGCCATGCCGAGTTCGTCGCCACGCTCGCGATGAATGGCCAATGCCTCCGTCGACAGCGACTCTGCGCCGTCGAGATCGCCCATGATCCAGATCGCCCAACCGAGGTTGTTGAGCGTCACGGGAATCGCCGCAGCGTCGGCGGCTTCGCGATGCAGCGCGAGACTGCGCGTGAGCAGTTCGCGCATCTCGGGGAACATGCTGAGTGAGCTCACCATCAATGCCGCGGCATTGAAGAGCTTCGCACGAGTGGCGAGAGGGAGGGCATCAGCACTGTCGACTGGCAGCGTGTCGTTCGTCGCGACGATGCGTCGCAGGTAGTCGACGCCCTCGCTGAGGGGGCCGCGGCTCAGCCAGAACCGGTGCAGCGCAGTGCCGAGTCGCGCCGCGTCCGCGAGGCCGCCCGCGCCTTCGGCGATGGCGTCGTCGAGCGCGGCACGCAGGTTTGCGTACTCGCGCTGAAGGCGATCGAACCATTCGAGCTGCGCCGGCCCGCGGAGGTGCGCAGTGGCGTGCTCGGCAAACGCGATGCACCAAGTGCGGAGAGCTCGGCGCGCCGATGAGTCCCGCCGTGCCTCGCGCAGGCGTTCCAGCGCGAACTCTCGCACTGTTTCCAGGAAGAGGAAGCGCGCCTCGCCATCAGGCTGCTCCTCGTGACGCAAGAGGCTCTTGTTGCAGAGTGATGTCAGCAGATCGAGCGCTGCTGACGTGCCACCGACTGCCTCGGCCGCCTCGATCGAGATGCCGCCGCCGAAGACGGCCAGCCGGCTGAAGAGCGCGCGCTCGTCGTCGGTGAGGAGCACATAGCTCCAGTCGATCACCTCTCGCAGCGTACGATGGCGCGCCGGCCGATCGCGTTCGTCCGCACGCAGTACGTCGAGCCGGTTCTCGAGACGCGTGAGCATGACGCGCGGCGACAGCAGCTTCGCACGCGCCGCCGCAAGCTCGAGGGCAAGCGGCAAGCCGTCGAGCCGCCGACAGACTTCGGCGACGATCTCCGTGGTCTTCTCATCGAGAACGAAGTCCGGGCGCACAGCACGCGCGCGCTGGACGAACAGCTGCACCGCTTCGCTCTCCGCCGCGTCAGCATCGAGACGCGCGGGCGTCGTCAGCGGCGGCACCGGAAGCTCCTGCTCACCCTGAATCGCCAGCGGCGCTCGGCTCGTGGCCAGCACCGTCACCTCGGGACAGGAGGTGAGCAGACGCGCCACGAACGAAGCAGCGTCGAGCACGTGTTCGAAGTTGTCGAGGACGAGAAGTGCTCGCTTCGCGCTCAGCATCGCGACGACCCGGTCCGCGACTGGTGCTCCAACGGCGTCGCGGATTCCCAATACCCGCGCGATACTCGACGGCACCATCGCCGCATCGGTGATGTCGGCCAGCGGCACGAACCACACGTCGTCGGCGTACGACCCGCGCACCCCCGCCGCCAATTGAAGCGCGAGGCGGGTCTTGCCGGTGCCTCCCGGGCCGGTGAGCGTGAGCAGGCGTGTCTCGGCCAACAGCGAACGGGCCAGCGCGAGTAGCGGCTCGCGTCCTACGAAGCTCGTGACCGCGCTCGGAAGCGCACGCAGCGACGCCTCCGCGGACATCGCGACGACCGAGGCGTCGCCATTCATCAGAGCCGAGAGCGTGCGATGCACACTGCTCGCGTGCGCCGGACGGTTCTGCGGGTCGAAGGAGAGCAACGCCGGTACGAGCACACGTAGTGCGCCTGCTGGCAGCGCGGGGACATCCGGCTCGGCGGACGGCCGACGACCGGTGAGCATCTCGTGCAGCATCACGCCGAGAGCCCAGAGATCGCTTCGCCCATCGACCTGTTCGCCGCGCGCCTGTTCCGGTGACATGTACGCGAGAGTCCCGACCACCACGCCCGGGATCGTGCCCTGCTGTCCCAGACGCTTCGCGACGCCGAAGTCGGCGAGCTTGACGACGCCGACAGCATCGAACAACACGTTCGCCGGCTTCACGTCGCGATGGACGATGCCGGCGTCGTGTGCCGCGGCGAGCGCATCCGCGACCTGTGCCGCGATGCGCACGGCGTCACCAACGGAAAGAGGGCCGCGCTCGATGCGGTCGCGCAGCGTCTCGCCCGGATAGTACGCCATCGCGATGAAGAGTCTTCCCGCGGAGTCCTCACCCGCGTCGTAGACCGTCGCAACGTGCGCATGATCGAGCCGCGCGGCCGCCCGCGCTTCGGCGACGAGCCCAGCTTGCGCCGCGAGACCATCGTCGGTCGAGAGGCGCAGGATCTTGAGCGCGACCTGTCGCTCGAGTTGTGAATCGCGGGCGAGATAGACGTCGCCCATCGCTCCGCTGCCGAGCGATCGCTCGATGTGATAGCGGCCCGCCATGACCGGAGGCGGATCGTTCGTCCTCGCCTCACCGACGGTGAGCACGCCAAGGAAGTCGCCGGCGCGCGCGGCCGCAGACACCAACGAGTCCACCTGATGCGCGATCGCGGCGTCGGGCGCGAGCTCTGCCAGGCGCAGCGCACGCGCGGCGGGCTCGAGCTCGATCAGCTCGGCAAAGAGGCGCTCGACCTCTGAATCGGGATGCTCCGGCACAGTCCAACGATAGCCCGCCGTCCCTGACGGCGCAGCCTTTGTTCAACCTCTCGACGATCCCGATGAAATTCGCGTCGGCGTTTGTCGCTTACCCAGTGTCGGCAATTCACCAGACCATGTTCGAACAGGAGTGACTTCCATGCCAGCAGTCCAATCCATCCGTCTTCGCGCGACGCTCGCCGCCACGTGCGCCGCCGTTGCCATCACCTTCGCGGTCGCGTGCTCCGACAGTTCGGCGCCCGAGGCCACCGACCGGACGATCGATGGGGCAGCACAAGCTCTCGGTCAGGGCACCGCACGGGCCTGGGTGACACTCAACGCGCAGGGCGCCCCGACCGCGCTCGGCATCAGGCTGTCGGAGGCGGCGCTCTCAGGCCTGCCGTCGACACCCATGCCCAACATGCCGTCCGCCGTGATGCTGATCCTTCCTCTCCCCGCCGAGGCGAAGATCACCGGCTTCGACCACGTCGCCGTCGATTGGAATCCGAATGGACACGACCCTGTGCAGATCTATGGCGCGCCGCATTTCGATTTCCACTTCTACACCGTGAGTGATTCGGCGCAGAAGGCCATCTTGCCGAGCGATCCGAAGTGGGCCTCGAAGGCCGCGAACTTTCCCGCCGCGGCGTTCATCCCGCCCGGCTATGCGCCGCCACCCGGCGTGCCGGCAGCGAGCACGATACCGATGATGGGCCTCCACTGGACGGACGTTGCGTCGCCGGAACTGAATGGCAAGCCGTTCACGTCGACGTTCATCTTCGGCTCGTATGACGGCCGGTTCATCTTCATCGAGCCGATGATCACGAAGGCGTATCTCGAGTCGCATCCCAACACGACGGTCCCCGTGCCGCAGCCATCGCGCTGGGCGACGCCGGGCTACTACCCGCTGAATTACACGGTGGCATACGACGCCACCGCCAAGGAGTATCGCATCGTGCTCGCGGCACTGACGAAGCGCGAGTGACCTCGGCAGCGTGCCGGCGGCCGCAGGGCGCTGCCGGCTCGTAAACACGGCATTCGCGAGTTGACAAGAGGGGCTGGTAATGATCTCTTAGCAGCGCAGTACTCGAGGCTTTCGCGCCCGACGCTGGGCGCGGACTTGCGTTGTTGCCCCCGCAACGAACGAGGTTTTCTCATGGCTACCCTGCACTTCGAGAACGGCTATCTCTCCCCGCGGCTGCCGATTGGCAACATCTTCTTCCAGCTGTTCGCACCCGGCGTCGTCTTGACCCTCACCAACGGCGAAGAAGGGGTCGTGAGCCTCTACGGACCGCACGGACCTGGCTCGCACTCGTTCGGTTCCAATTGGGGCGGCGACATGGGGACCGGCTATGCCTCGGTTCCTGGCCACACCTATCAGAAGGTCTGGTACGCCGGCGACATCAAGCTGACGGGCAGCGTCACGCTGCAAGCATCCATGTCGGATCCGATCGTGACCTTGGTGCGCAGGTTCAAGATGAGCGGACACCTCGTGGCCTATAGCACGAATCCCATCGCGAGCTCGCCGCCGCCGGTGTTCGACCGGAAGGTGAACGGCGCCGGCATGGCGATCATCGAATTGACGTCGATCATCGACATGGGGCAGCGCGCGTTCGATCTCAGGAGCCTGAACTATCATTTCATGCCCTGAGTACCACTTCGAGCATCGGAGGCTTGAAACCGCGACACAAACGGATGGGACGGACACCGAACGGAAAAAGCCACGGCAGAACGTTCACCTTGGACGTCACGCAGTTTCGATCGTGTCGGTCAATGTCCGTTTGTGTCGCTCTTCGACATCTCTGTCCGCTGACTCGGCGCTAGTGCACCGGCGGGCCGAGTCCTCTCGACTTCCCTGAGCGGAACAGCAGCAACAGCGGCATCGAGACAAGGAGCGCGATTCCGCTGAGCAGGTACAGCTTCGAGAACGCCAGCACGCTCGCCTGTCCCTGCAACTGCCTGTCGAGAATCATCAACGCCTGTTGCTTCGCCGTGATCGCGTTCATCCCCTTCGCGATCAGGACACGCGTGATCCCCTCCACGCGCGCCAGCGTCGTCGGATCGCCAATCACCACATGCTCGGCGAGCAGCGCCCGCGATTGCGCCGTGAACCGCGAGAGCAGTGTCGCACTGATCGCGATGCCGAGCGATCCGCCCAGCTGACGCGTCAGGTTGAACATGCCGGTGCCCTGCGCCAGTTGATTCGGCTTGAGCTCCGCCATCGTCGCGCCGGTCAACGGCACGAAGATCAAGCCGAGCCCCACGCCGCGAAACACCAACGGCCAGAAGAGATCGTGCGCGCCGCTGTCGAACGTCAGCCGCGACAGCATCAGCATCGACAGAAAGAACAACCCTGCCCCCACGGGCACGGTCAACCGCGCGTCGAGCCTTGCCGAGTTTCGACCGACGAACGCCATCGTGAACGCCGACGCAAGCGCGCCAGGCAGGATGATCATGCCCGTCTGGTTCGCGGTCATCCCGTGCAATCCCTGCAGGAAGACGGGCAGCACGAACACCGAGCCATACAGTGCGAAGCCGAGGAACGCGCCCATCGTGACGCCGGCGGCAAGCTGTCGATTCAACAACACGCGAAGGTCGATCACCGGCTCATCGATCGTGAGTTCGCGCCAGATGAGCAGGACGAACGACACCACCGCCGTGACGCCGAGCATCGTGACGAAGCGTGAATCGAACCAGTCGAACCGCTCGCCGCGCTCGAGCATCCACTGCAGCGATCCCACACACAGCGCCAACAGCAGGATTCCTGTTCCATCGATGGTACTGGTCTTCTCCTGGTGCTCCGAATCCTTCACGTACGTGAAGACCATGAACGCCGCGAAGAGGCCGAGCGGGATGTTGATGTAGAAGATCCAGGGCCAGTTCAGGTTGTCGACGATGTAGCCGCCGAGCGTCGGGCCGATCGTTGGACCGACCATCACGCCGACGCCGAACATCGCCTGCCCGATGCCCACTTCCTTCGGCGGAAACGCCTCGAACAGCGTCGTCTGCGCCGTCGACAACAGCGCGCCGCCGCCGAGGCCCTGGATCACGCGCCAGAAAATCAGTCCACCGAGCGTCGTTGCCGCGCCGCAGAAAAATGACGCAGCGACGAAGATGAGAATCGATCCAGTGAGATACCGCGTGCGCCCGAAGTAGCCCGACAGCCAGCTCGAAAGCGGGATGACGATGACATTCGCGATGATGTAGCCGGTGCTGATCCACGAGATCTCATCGAGCGTCGCACCGAGATTTCCCATCATGTGCGGGATGGCGACGTTGACGATCGACGTGTCGATGAGCTCGAGCACGGCCGCCAGGGTCACCGCAATCGCGATGAGGTACTTGTACTTGTATTTGTCCTCGGCGACGACGGACGCGCTGGCGGACGGACCGGAACGGTCGGTCGCCTCGCCAATCACGCCGCCGGGCCGAAGCGTCGTCGCAGTCATTCGTGGGTCGTCGGGAGGACGCTGAGACTACCTACTTCGTTGTGACGTGTGCGAACACCGACATGCCGGGCCGAAGCGGATGATCCGCGCCACAGCCTTCCGTGATCCTGATGCGCGCCGGCACGCGCTGCACGACCTTCGTGAAGTTGCCCGTCGCGTTGTCCGGCGGCAGCAGCGCGAACTTCGCACCCGTCGCCGCACTGAGGCTCTCGACGACGCCCTTGGCGTGACAGCCGCCATATGCATCGATGTCGAGTTCCGCGACCTGACCGATCTTGAGGTCGGACAGCTGCGTTTCCTTGAAGTTCGCCGTCACCCATAAGCCCGTGTCGGACACGATCGTCAGCAGCGGCTGCCCGGCCTGCACGAGCTGACCCACCTCGATCTGCTTGCGCGAGATGATGCCCGTCACCGGAGCGGTGACCTTCGCGTACGACAACTGAAGCTGCGCGTTGTCGCGCGACGCCTGCGCGGACGCGAGCCGCGCCTGCGCCAGGCGAACGCCCGCCTGCGCATTCACGATACCCGCACCAGCGGCGCCGGCCGAGCGCTGCGCGGAGGACAGCTGGGCGCTCGCGGCGTCGGACGCGGCCTGTGCCGCATCGAGCTGCTGTCGCGACACCACCTGCTTGGCCACGAGCTCACGCATGCGCGCGAGATCGGCGTCGGCCTTGGTCGCGTTGGCGCGAGCGGCCATGATGTTCGCGTCGAGCGCGGCGCGCTGGCCGGTCGCCGTCTGCACCATCGCTTCGGCCTGTCCCTCGACGCCGCGTCCGCCCGCCGACGCACGTGCTGCGGCAAGATCCGCATCCGCCTGCGCCAGCTTCACGGCGAACTCTCGTTCGTCGATTCGCACGAGCGCCGAGTCGTACTGCACGCGATCGTTCTCGGCGACGTTCACCGAGGTGACGTAGCCACTGATCTTCGCGAGGACGGGCACGAGATGACCGTCCACCTGCGCGTTGTCGGTGGATTCATGGCTGCGGCCGTAGAGCCACTGCTTCAGCCCCCAGCCCAAGCCGATGATCGCCGCGATGACGACCAGACCGAGGACGATACGGCCCTTGGTGTTGCTCGGTGCCGGCGGCGCCGCATCGGCGTCGACTTTCTGGAGTGGTGCGCTGGCCTGCGGTTGCGTTGCTGTAGACATGGTCTGATGGAGCGTGCGAGAGATAGCGGTCGAGCGATGAACGATGTTGTGATCAGTCGAGCGTGGCAATGGAGCCCTGCGCGCGAGCGAGCGCGACACGCGAGGCCTGATAGGACGTCAGCGCGTCGACGAGCTGCGTGCGCGCGGTGTTCAGGGTGATCGATGCCGTGATGACGTCCGCGTTGCCGGACACGCCGGCCTGGAAGCGCTCACGGGCCTGGGCGACCTCCTGTTCGGCGAGCGCCAGACGCTCGCGCGCTGCGACGACCGCTTCGCCCGAGGAGCGCAGGTTGAGCGCGGCAGAGCGAACATCGGCCTCGACCTGGGAGCGGAGGTCCTTCGCCCGAATCTCGAGATCGCGCGCCGCCGACACCTGCTCGGCAACGCGGCCCTCGCGGCGGAAGCCGTCAAAGATCGGGAGCGAAAGCTGGATCCCCCAGTCATATGTCGGGAGATAGCTGCGACCGTTGCGCTGGCTCAGCCCTTCGTCGGCAAAGACGCCGACCGTGGGGAGACGCTCGCCGCGAATGGCGTCCGCCTGCTGGCGCGCGGCCTGTGCCTGAAGGTCGAGCGACTGGACGTCCTTCCTGTTGTGCGACGCGACTTCCATCGCCGCTACTTCGTTCGGCGTCTCGGCCGACGGCAGTGACGCGAGCGCGTCGACGAGCTCGAGATGCACGAGCGGCAAGCCGAGTGCACGCGCCAGGTCGATGCGTGTGCGATCGCGCTCGTTGCGCGCCACGATGAGCTGAGACCGCGCGCCCGTCAGCTGTGAGCGCGCGCGTGTGACGTCGAGCGCGACACCTGTGCCGGCTCGCAGCTGGTCATTCGCAATACCCACCAGGTCAGCAGCGAGGGTGGAGTCGGCGAGGCGGGCGGCATAGATGCCGTCGGCGCGGAGCACAGCGAGGTACGCGTTGGCCGCGTTGCCCGCGACCATGTCCGCGATGTTGCCGACGTCCGCGGTGGCGGCCAGGACACCTGTCTTCGCTCCGGCGATGCGCGTACGCGCCGCGGGGTCGTACAGCGTCTGGGACACGCGAGCGCGGGCGTCGAAGCTATTCACTGGTCCAAGAATCTGGCCCTTCGGATCGAACAGCGGTGGCTGCCCTGGCGTGGCGGGAAGGTCGAATGGAAACGTGGCGCTATTGGTCGTCGTACCGCGCTCGGCGAGCGCCGCCGACAGGTTCGGCAGGAGATCGGAGCGCTTCTGCGTGACGCGCGCCTGCGCTGCGTCGACTCGGGCGCGCGCCCCTTCGACGGCAGCGTTCTGTCTCGCAGCGAGACGCACCGCTTCACCAAGCGTGAGGCGGACCGTTGAATCACCGGTCACGGTCTGCTGGGCCGAAGCGGTGCGCGCGAAGAACGCCGCGAGCGCAACGATCAGCGCGAGCGCGAGTCCGACGGAGATTTGGCGGCGGAAGAAAAGGCAGTTCATGTCAGGCGTGCTGGGTGGCGGCCGGAGTGCCCGGACGCATGGCATTGAGAAAGAAGTCGCGGATCTGCTGGAGCAGGACGTCGTCGGGCACCTTGTCGATCGACTTGAAGCTGTGCTTCTGGTGGTACCAGTTTGCGTGCGAGATGAACACGGCGCTCAGCATGCGCGCGGCGACGAGCGGATCCATGTGGCGGAACACGCCCGTCTCCATGCCGCGCTCCAGGATGCCGCAGACCAGTCGCTGCGCACGCTCGATCACTTCGGTCGCGTAGAACTCGGCGAGATCGGGGAAGTTGCGCAGCTCGGAGTGCACGAGGCGATGCATTGCCGGAAACACGGGCGAGCGAAGCCATGTCCAGTACCCATCCATCCAGTTCAACAAACCTTGCATCGGGTCGGACTCGGACTGAATGGACGCTTCGGCGCGTGCGATGTAGGCGACGACCGTCGTGCGTACGACTTCGCGAAAGAGCTCTTCCTTGTTGGGGAAGTAGAGATAGATGGTGCCCTTGGAGAGTCCGGCCAGCTTGGCGATGTCGTCGAGCCTGGCGGCGGCGAGCCCGCGCTCCGCGAAGACCGCGAGTGCGGCGTCGAGGATCTGCTTGGGGCGTTCCTCCGGGAGGCGGCGCCAGCGTGGTTCCGTTGCAGCTTCAGACATTCGGCTTAGTTACTGACTGGTCAGGAACTGGAGGATGAGACGTATGGTTCCCGGCTCTTATTAATGACTGGTCAGTAACTTACTGATGCCGGACCAGACGTCAAGGCACCGCGTTGAAGAATCGCTGGCCAGCCTCGAGGTCGCCTCCCGTGAGGCCGTGTCCGGTTGGCTGCCACTCGATGTCGACATCGGCGCCGGCCTCACGCAGGATCGCCGTCAATCGCTCCGTGCCCGCCGGCGAAATCATCTGGTCGAGCTTGCCGGCACTGATCAATACCCGCTTGCCGACGAGCGACGGCGTGACTGCCGGCTCGAACGGGACCATCGCACGAAAGAGCACGCCACCCGCCAGCACCGATGGCCGCGACAGCAGCATGCTGCCGGCGATGTTCGCGCCATTCGAGTAGCCGACCGCATACAGCGAGTCCGCCGCAATTCCATACTTCTTTACCGCCGCGGCCAGGAAATCGGCCAGCTCGTCGGTGCGTCGGTGCAGGTCCTCGATGTCGAACACGCCTTCGGCGAGACGCCGGAAGAAGCGCGGGGCTCCCCCCTCGAGGACGTTGCCGCGCGGGCTCAGCATCGCGGCACCAGGCAGCAGCGCACGGCCCAGGGGCAGCAGGTCATTCTCGTCGCCGCCGGTGCCGTGCAACATGAGGAGCGTCGGCAGCCCCGGTCGCTCCGCCGGAACCCACCGGTGCACATGAAGATCGAGCGCGGTCATGACGTCACCGCATCGTGATCGTGGACGCCGAGCAGCGGCGGCAGCAGTGGTTCGTGCAGGGCGCCGAGCTTGTGCTCGATCTCGCTGCGCGACGGCTCGTACTGAGGCAGCAGCTTCAACGCTGTCCCGAGCCTGCCGAGCGACTCGTCGATCTCGAATCCTGGTGCATCAGTGGCGAGCTCGAACAGCACGCCGCCCGGCTCGGCCCTGAATGCAACGTGATGAATGACGCCCGCACCTCCGACCGGTGCGAGGAATCCACCGACGACGCGTACGTCGACGACCTTCGACGCGCCGCCGTCGCCGATGGCGAAGCGAGTCGTCGTGTCTTCCGTCGCGATCTTGCGAAAGCCGAGTCCTTCGACGAGAACCTGTTCGGTAAGGTCGAGCGAATGCTCCCACAGCGTCACCGAGTGCACGCCATGGATCGCATGCTCTGTCGGCACCGAGCCGCCGCTCCAGGAGCCGCGCGCGTCAGCAGACTCTGTCGCCACGAGCTCGAGCTGCAGGCCGTCGCGATCCTTGAATGCGATGACACTCTCACCAAAGCGGCGCGAGGGAGCAGTGTGCCCGACTCCGTTCGTCACGAAGAAGTCGACGTTCTGTTGTGCGTCGCGGGCGATACCCGTGACGTGGTGAATGCCGAATGCTGTCGTCATGTGTCCTTACCTGAAGTCCACCAGCGTCTCGCCGGACAGGCGATGGGGACGAAAGCCTTCCTCGCCCGCATAGCCGATCGAGATCAGGGCGGGAATGCGAACGTGTGCGGGAAGTCCGAGCAGTGCCTTCACCTTTTCCGGCTCGAAGCCAAGCATCGGAGAGGTCGACAGACCCATCGACTCGGCCAGCAGCAAGAGGTAGCCCAGCGCGATGTTTGATTGCGCATTGCCCCAGTTCTCGCGCTCCTCGACCGTCTGGTTCGCGAATTGGCCGCGGAAGCTCTCGACGCCGGCGTCGCGCTTGTCCTGCGGCATGTCGGGATGCATCGACTCCGGCATGCGCTCCAGCGCGCTCTCCATGTCGCTGTACATCACGATGGTGGCGGGTGCGCGAACGATCTGCTGCTGCCCATAGGCCGCGGCGGACAGCTGCGCCTTGAGCTCGGGATCCTGCACCACGATGAAGCGCCACGGCTGGACGTTGTACGCGGACGGCGCGCGTCCGGCAAGGCGGAGCAACTCGCGGATCTCGGAATCAGGGATGAGGGCTGACTCGTACACGCGGATGGAGCGTCGGCGGTCGGCGGCTTCTGCTGCGTCGCCGATGACGGTGTTCTCGCTGCTGATGAAATTGGTACGCATGCTATACACTCCTCTAGAAAATATTGCGATATCGAAATACTTGGTATTACTGACATGACTGCAGTGACTGACGGCCTGCATCTGGTACTCAGCCGAGCGCTACACCGGGACGCTCTTCCCCAGCTTGAGGCAGATGCGCCCGAGTTCTTCCTGTTCGGCCGGCGTGAGTGTGCCCATGATTTCAGTCACCCGAGCGACGTGCTCCGGAAACGCAGCAATGATGACATGCCGTCCCTGCTCCGTGAGCGTCACGATCTGAACGCGGCGGTCGTCCTCGTCCCTGTCCCTCCGCACCAGCGCATTTCGCTCGAGATTGTCGATCACCGTGGTGACGTTGCTGCCACTCCTGAGGATCTTCTGGCAGAGCTGACCCTGTGAGAGCGGACCCAGATGGTGCAGCGCCTCGAGCACGGCGAACTGACTCTCGGTGATACCGAAATCCCTCTGGATCAACGGGACGAGACGAGTCTGCAGCGCGTTGACGCTGCGGTTGAGCTTGATGAGTGTATTGAGCGCGAGGACTTGGTTGGTCGTCCCCTTGAAATGAGTCGGCATCGGTCGGCGTAGAATGTTTCGATATCGAAGAATGCACGCGCATCCTTTACATGTCAAGCATCAGGGCTGGATCGAGCAGAGCGAGCGCCCTTCAGTTACCCTGAGGCCAATGTCTACCGCTGATCGAGTGCGAATCGACAAATGGCTATGGGCGGCCCGGTTCTACAAAACGCGGTCGCTCGCGGCCGAGGCCATTGGTGGCGGAAAGGTTTCCGTCAACGGCGACGGCGTGAAGCCAGCGAAGATGGTGCAGGCCGGCGACGAGGTACGCATCCGGCTCGGGCCCTACGAGCACATCATCACCGTCCGCGGATTGTCGGAGCGGCGTGGAGCCGCGAGTGTGGCCCAGGCGCTGTACGAAGAGACCGCCGCGAGCATCACCATACGAGAAAAATTGTCGGAGCAGCTGCGCATGGCCCCGGCCGCATTCGTCTATGAGGAGAAGGGCCGTCCCACCAAGCGCGATCGCCGTGAGATCGAACGGTTCAGGGACGACAACAGAAAGTAGACGCGCGGAACGACAAACTATCAGTGGCCGGCGAACTTCGCGGCCAGCGTCTCCAAGGCGCTCTGGTCGATCGTGTGACCGCCGGCAAAACGATGGAGCGTGAATTCCACGCCCGCCGTCGACAGACGTTCCGCTTCTCCCGCCACCACCTTTGGTGTCGCGTACTCGTCGCTCTCACCGGCGACGAGCGTGATGTGCGCACCTTGCAGACGATCCGCCCACGCTGCGAGATCGAGCTCCGGCGGAATCGAACCGCCCCAGAGCACGAGGTGATCGGCTCGAATGTCGCTCGTCGCGAGCCAGCGACTCACTGTCGCCGTGCCCTGCGAGAATCCGAGCACGACGATACGCGGCGACGCGCCCGTCAAATGTTGTTTCATCTCGGACGCCAATCGATCGAGGTACGCCACATAATCCGCGATCTCGTTCTCGCGGGCCTCGCGCGTCATCCACGTTGCACCGACACGCGGTGCACGCTGGTTGCGGCGTTCAGGAATCGAGTCGAGATAAAAGCGCGAGAGCGCCTCCGGTGCGACGATCAGTCGATTGCCGTCGTCGATGGGTGCGAACTGCTCGACGAAGCGTCCGGCCAATTGTCCGTAACCGTGACACACGAACCAGATCTCGCGCGGAAAACCGTGCGTGGGGCCGAGTGTGTAGTAGCGTGCGGTGCGCGGAACCGTGATCGCGTGCTCGATCGCCGTCGTCGGCGATCCGTCCTTCTGGAACTCAGTCATGTAGCCGAGAGATCGACGCGAAAAAGAAGGGAGAAGCTCATGAGGTTGCTCGGAGCATGCAGCGAAAATGGATGAGGGCAACGGCTGGAATGCATCGTCACCTTTGGACGACGGGCAGTGGCCTGGAGCATCGGGCACACCTCAGCGATGATAAGTGCGGTCGAGCTCGTCAGCTGTCAGCGCGCAGCGAGAGGAATCACAAGCTTCTCCGCCGTATCCGTCTCGGAGAAGCGAACCACCTTGGTCGCCGTGAGGCCAGCGGCCCTACCCGCCGCGAAGATCACCGTGTCCGCGACCGACGCGTCGCCGCGCGGATGAATCACCCAGATCGCGCCATTGCGGGCGATCTTCTTCGCGTGCGACGACAGCTTGCTCAGCTGCCCAGGCTTGGTAATCCGCCATAACACGAGCGGCGTGCCTGACGGCACCTTATCGGTGACCAACGTCGCGCCACGCTTCACGAGATCGGTGAGAATCGCCACGTCCCCGACGCCGAGTATCGCGACGGACATCGACGTCTTCACGCCGAGCTTGTCGGCCAACGATCGCGGCGCGCGGATACGCTCGGCCCACTTCACCGATGCAGCGTCGCCCAGTCCGAGCACGGCCACGCCCTCCGTGTGCGTGACGTGCAGTGCGCCGTTCTTCACCGCGACGTCGCGCACGGTGGCGAGCGGGATGCGGAGGGACGTCTCTCCGCGAAAGCGAAGCTCGCTGGTCTCGAGGTGAGCCGTGCCGGCAAACGTCTGCCGGCCGACCCTCAGCGTCGTCTTCGCCTCGGCGCCCATGGCAGTGCTACTTCTGCGGAGACGCCTTGACCGGACTCACCGACGACTGCGCGGTGGCGAGCAGTGCGTTCTGCGTGTGCGACGTCGTCAGCAAGGACACTGCCCTGGAGAGCTGGTGGTCATCCGGCAGGTTGCGGATCTTCGCGCCTGCATCGCCGAGGACCAGGCGCGCGACGCGACGATCGAGCTCTCGGTCGAGCAGCTTGGTCGCGACTGCCTCGTGCTTCGGATCGATCGTGACGCCCGCGGCGGTAAAGCGCTTGCGAAGTTCGGTGCGCCATGCGGGCGAGACGGTGAAGTCGCGCGGCGACCCCTTGAGCTCGAAGGCGTACTGATTGAGTGTGGTAATGAACGCCTGTGCCTTGGGCGCCATGGCGCGATAGAACTCCTGCTCGGGCGTCGAGAGTGTGTCGTCGGGAACGATGACGTCAGGCGTGATACCCCCACCGCCGTACACCGTGCGGCCGGCGTCGGACTTGAACGCCGGCTTCGCCTTCTTCTCCGCTTCGGTTTCGAGCGAGTCGGGCTTGGTCTCGACCAGGCGGCCGTCGGCGAGCAGCTTCCGCTCGCGATGGATGCTGCGGCCACTCGGCGTGTACCACTTGCCGGTGGTGATCTTGAGCGCGTAGCCGCCGTCGAGTGGGAAGAGCGACTGCACGAGCCCCTTGCCGAAGCTCGTCGTCCCGAGCACGAGCGCGCGATCATGATCCTGCAGTGCACCTGCGACGATCTCGCTGGCCGATGCGCTGTTGCCATCCGTGAGGATGATGAGCGGAGGTTGCGATGCGAGATGATCGCTCGAGGCGCGTGCCGTTTCATCCGGCGTGTTGCGACCCCGAACGTTCACGATCGGCTGGCCGTCCTTGAGGAACAGCGAGCTGACGGCGAGCGCCTGCTCGACGATGCCGCCACCGTTGTCGCGAAGATCGAGCACAATGCCCTTGGCTCCCTGCGACACGAGCTTCGTCGCCGCCGCCTCGACTTCCTCGGCGGTGTTCTCGTTGAACGTCTGGAGCGGGATATAGCCGATGTGATCGCCGACGAGCGTGGCGTACGGAACGGCCGGCACGTGAATGACAGCGCGCTTGAAGGTCAGCTTGATGGGCTCGGGCACGCTCGGACGAGCGTACATGACGTTCACTGACGTTCCGACGACGCCACGCAGCGCGTTGGATACCTGATCGATCTTGATGTCGGCGCCAACGGGCAAGGTGTCGACGCGCGTGATGATGTCGCCTTCGAGCACGCCTCCCTCCTCGGCCGGCGTATGCGGGAAGACGCGCGCGACGACGATGCGCGTGCTCCCGTTGGGCTTCTGCTCCTCGAGCAGCATGCCGACGCCGCCGTACCGGCCACCGACGTTGCGGTTGAACTCCTCGTTCGCCTTGGGCGCGAGGAGCTCGCTGTACGGATCGTTCAGCTCACGCACGAGCCCGCGCGCGGCCTTTTCGAAGATCGCCTGGCCCTGCAGCGAATCGACGTATCGGTTCGCGACGATGGACAGCACCTGGTCGAACAGGCGCGGCGGCGTGCGGGCCGCCGGGGAGCCCTGAAGGAGGAAGCCCCCAGCAGCCATCGGGAGGAGCAGCAGCGAAGCGACAGCTGCGGTGCGCGGGCGAAGCATTCGAACAACCTCAGAAGGAGGGTCCCGGAAGCACGAACGCGCGCCCGGTCACTTTTGCAATGTACTGAATCGAGGGCACTACGGGCGGCTCACCGCGCGAAGTTTCCAGATGCCGTTGGGCATATCGGAGGCATAGACCATTCCGCCCTGGTATTGGACGCCCCAAACGTAGACAGAGTTGCCCTGGTTGAGCAGACCGATGCCCAATTCACGGCCCATCTTCCGCAAATCGCATAGAGCGATGGTCCCATTGAGCGGCGTCGACTTCTGCGCGGCCGTGCACGTCCCGAGATCGCCGCGGACGTCGAGCGCACGGACGCCACCGTTGTAGTAGGCGGCGTACAGGATGCCATTCGGCTCGTCGACGGAGAAGTTGTGCGTTCCCGCGCCGGCGACCGTGTAGTACGCGACCTCCTTGGGCGCGCTCATCGTGCTGACGTCGACGACGTGGACGTCGCCCGACGATGAAGCGCCCACTGATCCGGGGCTCTCCTCGCCGATGAAGGCGTAGCGGTTGATGCCCGTGACCGGATCCTTGAGCCACCAGATGTTGTGGACGTGGCCATTCACCGTCCGGACGCGCCCGATCTCCTTCGGCACGGATGGAGTGCCACCGAGCCCGCCGCCCCCGATGTCCCAGATGGCCACGCCGGCGTTCCACAGGCCGAGATAGAGCACGCCGTCGCGCACGAACGTGTCGTGGACGTACGGGCTGCCGATGATCGTCGAGAAGACCTGCTGCGGATTGGCGGGCGTACTGAGGTCGAGGATCGTGAGTTGGCTGCCGACGCCGCTGCCGGGATCGACGCCGAGGAAGGCATAGAGCTTTCCATTCACACGTCCGATTTCCGCGGTGTGCACGCCGAAGATCGTCTGCGGGCTCTGGAACCGTGACAGCAGCACTGGCTGGCGCGGATTGGCGAGGCTGTAGACCAGAATCGCGCCGGGCACGTACTCCGCAGCCACGACGAGCAATCCACCGTCATCGCTGACGGCGATGTCGCCGAGGGTTTGTGCGTTGTCGACCTTCACGGAATCGACGAGCCTGGGTACGTCGGCAGCGACGTCCCAGATGTAGAATGCGCTGGCTTGGGCGAAGGTGTTGCCCCACGTCGTCGTGTAGGCTGTCGTTCCGCGAACGAAGATCTCGCCGGTGGTGCGAACGGGCTTGAAGTCGCCGCGGCCCAGGACTGTCATCGTCACCGGGTTGCTGCTGACGATCGTCGACGTATCCGGCGAGAGGGCGTCCGAGCTGGAACAGGCGGCGATGAAAGCGATGGCGGCGGGCGCCACGGTTCGAAAGCGAAATCGCATCGGGAGGTCAGTGCAGGTTGGGGAGCGCCACTCCGTAGCGTCCCATGCGTGAGTGCGCGTCGCCGACGCGGAGTCGAACGCCCGCGGTAGCCATCCAGAAATTCGTGGTGCCGTACAACCGCTGCGGCGTGAGGAGGGAGCGCGAGTCACGCGAGGCGGCGTTCAGGCGCGCCACCTCCACGAAGGGGAACCCGGAGAAGATGCCGCGCGTCACGGACGGTGCGGCGATCTGGAGGGTGAGCACTCTCCAGCGGGTGATGCCGTTGATGTTCAAGTCGGTCGCCGGCCGAGGCGAGCGATCGGGATCGGCGAGACGCTCCTCCTCTGGCCTGTCGGTCTGCTCGAGTCGCAGTGCGACGTCGAGCGGACCCGCGCGGAGTGAACCTTCGGCGAGTGCCGTCTCGTAACCAAAGACGTTCACCTCACGATCGTGGTCACGCTCGAGCGTGCGAGCCCATTCGGCAAGAAGGTACCGGCGTCCGTCGGCGGAGGCGGCGCGGGCGGAGACGCTCTGCTTGCGCTGGTCGAGGCCATGGCCCGAGGTCTCCTCGGGCGATGCGACGCGCGCATAGCTCGCCTGGATCTCGCTGCCGGCGACGGGCAGCACCGTGGCACGCACTGCCCATGAATCACCGAAGCGCGACGCGCGCGGAAGCGATGAAGGATTCGTGGGCTCGTCACCACCGAAGGTCGAGGCCTCGACGATGGCCGGGCCGACGCGCACGGCGCCAATGAGCGCATCGCGCTCGAGGATCTGTGCGAGGTGATGGTTGATCGGATACTTCACGAGTGGGCGCATCATCGGATCGTCGGTACCGAAGGACGCGAAGCCGCGACCGGCGGTAGCCGAATACGACAGAGGCCCGGCCTCGCCGCGCCCCGTCAGCATCAGCTCGTGGATGTAGGTGTGCGGATGTCGCCGATCGACGAAGCCTTCACCGAAAGCGCCCGTATTGAGTTCTCCGTTGGGCATGGTCAGCCCTTCGCCGTTGAGCGCTGCGCTCAACTCGCCATGCCGGCGAAGAAAACCTGCGCGCGCCATGACGACGAGCTGCGTCACGGCGAACTGGGTGCGGTCGATGCCGCCGGCCGACGGTGCTGCGCGTGTGAGGAGCGGAATCGCCTGGGCCATGACGTGTGCCGTCGAATGCGTACTATCGGTGCCTATCGCGGACATGTCGTGGCCGGCATGCTGCGCTCGCGACGGCGTCGGGAGACTGAGTAGCGCGCAGGAGAGTATCGACGCGACACGAAGGGAGGGCATGCGCATAACTTAGGCGTTGTACACCTGACACCCCGATTCGCTCACCACCCTATGCGACTCCCCCACCGCACCGAGTTGGCCGCCATGACGCGCCTGGCATTGCCAGTCGTGCTGGCACAGGTGGGACTGATGGCGATGGGCGTCGTCGACACGCTGATGGTCGGACGCGTCTCTGCGGAGGCGCTCGCCGCGGTGGCGCTGGGCAACCTGTACTTCATCACCATCGTCATTCCGGCGTCCGGGACGCTGATGGTGCTGGACCCAGTGGTGGCGCAGGCGGTGGGTGCCAGGGATACGGAGGGAATCGCGCGCGGCGTGCAGCGAGGATTCGTGCTCGCCGCGGTGCTCGGAGCGATCGTGAGCATCGCGCTCGTGCCGGTGGAGCCGATGCTCGTGGTGCTGCACCAACCGCCGGTGCTCGTGCCGCTCGCGACGTCCTACGTGCTCATCTCGATTCTGGGCGTGCTTCCCTTCCTCGCGTTCGTCGTGCTGCGCCAGAGTCTTCAGGCATTCGGT
Source organism: Gemmatimonadaceae bacterium (assembly GCA_039915865.1). GTDB lineage: Bacteria > Gemmatimonadota > Gemmatimonadetes > Gemmatimonadales > Gemmatimonadaceae > AG11. The sequence continues at coordinate 26,014 of JBDSML010000180.1, forward strand.
GCGATGCGCGTGCTGCTCGCGGTGATCGTCGTCGCGAATGCAACGAACGCGTTTCTCAACTGGGTGTTCGTGTACGGGCATCTTGGGAGCCCGGCGATGGGTGCGCCGGGTTCAGCGTGGGCGACGCTGGTGAGCCGGTGGCTGATGGCGTTCCTGCTGTTGGCGTTCGGCTGGCGTTCCCTCAAGCCCGCGCTCGTGCCGTGGCGGCACGAGACATTGCACGTCGCGCCGTTGCTCGCGATGCTGCGGCTCGGGCTTCCTATCGGCTTCATGCAGGCGCTCGAGATCGGGGCATTCGCCGCGATCGGGGTGTTGATGGGCGTGCTCGGCACGGTGGAGATGGCGGCGCACCAGATCGCCATCAACCTGGCGAGCCTGACGTTCATGGTGCCACTCGGCGTCGGTTCGGCGGCGGCGGTGCGCGTCGGGCACGCGGCGGGTGCGGGCAATGCAGAGGGTGCGCGCGAGAGCGCACGTGCGGCGCTCGTGTGCGGAGTTGGCTTCATGGTGTTCACGGGCATTGCGCTGCTCGCGGCGCCACGCGCGTTCGCTGCGCTCTACACGTCGGAGGTGCCGGTTGCGGCCCTCGCGGCGACGCTGATTCCGATCGCGGGTGTGTTTCAGGTGTTCGATGGCATCCAAGCCGTGTGCGCCGGGGTGCTACGCGGCCTGGGCGACACGCGTGCGCCGTTCCTGATCAACCTGGCGGGATTCTGGCTGGCCGGGTTTCCCGTGAGCGTCGTGCTGGGCTTTCACACGTCGCTGGGTGCGGTGGGTCTGTGGTGGGGATTCGTGGCGGGGTTGGGTGCGGTGGCGTGGCTGCTGTTGCTCCGGACGCGGAACCGGCTGCGTGGCGCGATCGCGCGCACGCATGTCGAGGAGGACGTGCTGCATTTTGCGACGGACCCCTAAGGGCGGGGGGGGCGGCGCCGCCATCGGCGGGGCCTTGCAGGGCGGGCCGCGAAGCGGCCCTTAGGGCAACTGCAACTGCAGTTGCTGGCTCTTGCCGTAAGCGAGCGCCCCCTAAGCTGGGCGCGCAGCGCCCAAGCGCCCGGTAAGCTTAAAGAGCCGACGCGAAGGGATGGCTCACGCGCCGGCTAGTTCTTGTGCCGAAACGTGATTCGTCCGCGAGTGAGATCATAGGGTGACACTTCGATCGTCACCCGGTCGCCCGCGAGGACGCGGATGCGGAAGCGGCGCATGTTGCCGCCGAGGGTAGCCAGCACGTTGTGACCGTTGGTCAACTGCACCCGGAACGTGGCATTCGGGAGCACTTCCGTGACGGCGCCCTCGAGCTGAATTGCGTCTTCTTTCGCCATCCGTGACTCGCGCTGGTTAG
>JBDSML010000210.1:0-45367 GCA_039915865.1 Gemmatimonadaceae bacterium
ACCTGCAGCGCGTCGAACACGCCGAGGATGTTCAGCTTTCCTTCCTGCGAGAGGTTCGCCGCGTCGGCGAAGAGAGCGAAGGTGACGTGCATCGTGAATAGTAGAAGCAGACGCCGCGGTTTGAAACGGGTAGCCAGCCGCCTAACTTCAGGTCATGGCTTCGACTTTGTACGTGGAAACACCAGGGCAGACGCAGAGCGTCCCGGCAGGATTCTCGGCAACCGACCTGCTTTTGCTGTGCATGGCCTTCATCTGGGGGGTCAACTTCATCGTCGTGAAGTTCGCTACCGGTGTGTTCGCCCCGCTGGCATTCAACAGCGTGCGCATCCTGCTGGCGGTCGTGATTCTCTGGTCGATCGTCCTCGTGCGCGGCGATCCGCTGCCCAGCAAGCGGATGATCATCGGCATGCTCGCCCTTGGCGCATTGGGCAATGGGCTCTATCAGATCCTCTGGGTCGAGGGCATGGCGCGGACGCGTGCAAGCGATGCCGCGCTGCTCGTCGCCGCGTCTCCGGCATTCATCCAGATGATCGGTTGGGTCCGCGGCAATGACCGCATCGGCTTCGCGGGCATGATCGGCATCGCCATCTCCCTGTGTGGTATTGGACTTGTCGTCTCGGGCGCGGCCAATGGCGGATCGGGCCAGTCCACCTGGTCGGGCAACGCGTTCATCCTCGGTTCCGTATTGTGCTGGGCGGTGTACTCGGTAGGCCTTCGGCCATTCACGGAGCAGGTGGACGGAATCACGCTTTCCGCCGTGACGATGACGGGTGGTGTGGTGCCGATGTTGCTCGCCGGCGCACCGTCGCTCCTGGCGACGAAGTGGAGCGCGGTGAGCAACGCCGGTTGGGCCGCCGTCGCGTACAGCGGCGTTCTCGCGCTCGTCGTGGCGTACCTCTTCTGGTATCGCGGCGTGCGGGTGCTCGGTCCGACGCGTGCGTCGATGTACTCGAATCTTCAGCCGCTCGTCGCGATAGCCGCCGCGTGGCTGGTGTTGAACGAGGCGCCGCACATGCTGCAGCTGGCGGGTGCCGCGTGCATCATCGGCGGGCTCGTGCTCACGCGTCTTCCGGGGCGTCGGCCGATTCCGGTGTGCGAATGAAGGTCGTGCTCTTCGACATCGACGGCACGCTCCTCTGGACCGATGGTGCCGGCAAGCGCGCCGTGCACCGTGCGCTGGACGAAGTGTACGGCCCCACGGAGCGGATCCAGCACGAGTTCGACGGCAAGACGGACCCGCAGATCGTGCGCGAGCTCATGATGCTCGGCGGCATCAACAGTGAGACGGTCGAGGCAAAACTCGACTTCGCGCTGAAGCGCTACGTCGAACTCCTGCAGGAGGAGCTCGGCAGCGCCGACCATTCGGACAAGACGTATCCGGGCATCGGCCCGCTGCTCGATGCGCTCGAGGAGCGCGATGATGTGCTCATCGGTTTGCTCACGGGCAACGTGCACGAGGGCGCGCTCGCCAAGCTCGACGCGGTTGGTCTCTCGCGCGATCGATTCAGGATCGGCGCGTTCGGCTCCGATCACGCGAGTCGTCCCGAGCTGCCCGCCATCGCCCGCGCTCGTGCCGAGCAACTGCTCGGACACCGTGTGGCGGGCAAGGACGTCGTCGTCATCGGCGACACACCGGCCGATATGGGCTGCGGCAAGGGCATCGGCGCGCGGGCGATCGGGGTCGCGACAGGGCGCTATTCCGTCGAGGCGCTGGAAGCGTGCGATGCGGGCACCGTGTTCGCGGATCTCTCGGAGACGGACGCGGTCATGCGCGCCATCCTCGGAGCGTAGGGAATGCTCGAGGTGGAGCTCAAGAGTGTCGTCGAAGACCTCGAACGCCGTCGAGCGGCTATCGAGGCCGCGGGCGCGACGCTGGTGTTTTCCGGGCGGCTCGAGGATCGTCGCTACGATACCGCCGATCGATCGCTGACCGCGGCGGACGAGGTGCTTCGCGTCCGCACCTATCGCGATGCGCACGGCTCGCGCGCTGAACTCGACTGGAAGGGACGCACGCGTCGCGAGGACGGCTACAAGCTGCGCGAAGAGCTCGAGACCGAGGTCGCCGACGGCGACATGCTCGCGACGATCCTCGACAAGCTCGGCTATGTGGTGACGATCGCGATCGACCGCGAGATCGTGCAGTACGACCTTGCCGGAACGATGATCCGCTTCGAGCGTTATCCGCGCATGGATACGCTCATCGAAGTGGAAGGGTCGCCGGAGCAGATCGAGGCGACCATCGACACACTCGGGATGCCGCGCGAAGGATTCACGAGCGAACGGCTCGTCGACTTCGCGGCGCGGTTCGAGACGCGGACGGGGACGCGCGCCGCGCTCTCGTATGCGTCGCTCGCCAACGACAGTGGGTTCGATCCAATCAATGCCTGACGCGCCTCTTCTGCCCGAACTCGCGCGCTCGCTGCGGTCGCTCGGCGCACAGCGCGACGCGTCGACCGAGGCTGCGCACGCGGCGATCTTTGTTCCGCTGCTCGACGCTCGGGCTCGCGCGGCCGGCAGCAGCAAGGAGACGGCACTCGCCGCGCTGCGCGGCAACGCACTGGCCGCGCGCATCGAGGCGCAGGCGGTGGACGCGGCGGTGCAGGGGATCGAGCAGGCCGCGCTCGCACGCGCGTTGACGGCGCAGAGCAGCGAGTTGATGGAGCCGCTGCATCGCGCGCTCGTAGCGCTCGACGAGTCCGCATCAGCCGCGCTCGACAGCGACGCCGCGTGGGACGAATGGGTGGCTCGGCTCCGCGCGGTGTTCACGAGGGCGGACGTCGCGTGCCAGGCGCTCTCGAAGCTCATCGCCACGCGACAGACGCGAACCGCGGCTCCGCACTGGTTCGAACGGACTCCGAAATGATCGTCGGTATCGGAATCGACCTCGTCGAGATCGAGCGCATGCGTCTGCTACTCGAGCGGAAGGGCGAACGCGCGCTGGAGCGGATGTTCACGGCGCGGGAGCGGACGTACGCGCGCACGCATCCGGAGCCAGAGCGGCAGCTGGCTGCCCGCGCCGCTGCCAAGGAGGCGACCTACAAGGCGCTATCGGGAAACGACCTCGCCCGCGCCATCGGCTGGCGTGAGATGGAGGTCATCTCGGCCAAGGGGCAGGCACCGGTGCTTCTTCTGCACGGCCGAGCGCAGGCACGGGCGAACGAGCTCGGCGTGTATCGGGTGCATCTGTCGATCAGCCACACGGAGACGATGGCTGTGGCGTACGTGATCGCCGAGCGAGCCTGAAGAGCAACTACCGACCCCCCTGTACCCAGCCGTTCAATCCCGATATCTTTTCTCGGCAATGAGAATCGATACCATTCTCAACCGATTTGCCCTGCTGGGCGCGCTACTCGTGGCCATGCCCGCCGCTGCCCAGGAACATCCGGCGCGGCGCGTGGCGAATATCGTCAGCGTCGCTGTCCAGGAGTACGGCAAGGCGGTTGACGGCCAGGGTCGCCTGATCAGCGCCCAGGAATATCAGGAAGCGAACGATTTCCTCATCGATGCCCGCAAGGCCGCCGAGCGACTCTCGGGCGACAATGCGGCGGCGGCTCGGGCCCTGCTGGATTCCGTCGCGGCGGCCGTCCGCGACAAGAAGCCGCCAGCCACGCTCGCCTCCCTCGAGACGCGGTTCGCCGCGCTGCTCGGCAACGAGGCCAAGCTCGAGCTGCCGAGCCAGCCGCTCGATCTGGCTGAAGGGTTGACGATCTTCCAGAAGAGCTGCGCGAGCTGTCATGGCGCGGCCGGGCTGGGCGACGGACCTGCCGGCGTGAAGATGAACCCTGCTCCGCCGGCAATCGGAACACAGGCGCACATGCGCGGTGTCTCGCCGGCGCTGATGTATCGCATCATGTCGGTCGGCATTGCCGGAACGCCGATGGCCGGCTTTGCGGGAACCCTGACGTCGGCAGAGCGGTGGAACGTCGTCGCCTATGTGAATTCGCTGCGGGCGAATCACGCGCAGCAGCTGGAAGGCGAAGGGCTCTTTACGCAGCGATGCGCGTCCTGCCATGGCGTCGTCGGCGGTAGCGATGGCGCTCTCGCGCGCTCGCTGACGAAGCTTCCGCCGGAGATCGGCACGATCGCGTTCCAGGTGGAGCGCAGCGACGAGCAGCTCGCCGCTGTCGTACGCGACGGTATCGCGGGTTCGGCCATGCCCGCCTCGCGCGAGCTGTCGGAACCGCAGGTCGCGAGCGTGGTCGCGTACATTCGCTCGCTGCCGATGAAGGAGCGCAATGCGGGATTGCTGGCGGCCGGCAACGACAGCACGTCGGCGTCAGGCGCCGCGCGCAACGTGCTCACGCAGCTCGAGCAGTCGCTCGCTGCCGCACGCAGTGGTCGCCCCGCCGATGCGGGCGACAAGGCCTTCGACGCCTACATTGCGTTCGAGCCGATCGAAGCGCCGGCGCGCGCGAAGAATCCGGGTCTCGTCGTCTCGATGGAGCGTCAGTTCGCCGAGTTCAAGGCGGCGGTTCGATCGAACGACATTCGCGGCGCGGAGCAGTTGCGCGACGCCATCGAGGCGTCGCTGCCCGAAGTGCTGGCGCTCACCGTGCCCTCCGGCAGCGGTAGCGAGGCATTCTGGCAGTCGTTCCTCATCATCCTGCGTGAAGGGTTCGAGGCGATTCTCGTCATCGGTGCAATCGTCGCCTTCCTCATGAAGACCGGCCATCGCGATCGCTTGCGCTCGATCTGGCTTGGCGTCGGCTTCGCGCTGCTCGCGAGTGCCGCGACCGCTGTCGTGCTCAAGACGATGCTCTCCGCCGTTCCGGCGAGCCGCGAGATCATCGAGGGCGTGACGCTCCTGATCGCCGTCGGTGTGCTCTTTTCGGTGAGCTACTGGCTCATCTCGAAGGTCGAGGCGGCGAAGTGGCAGCAGTTCATCAACGAGAAGGTCACCACTGCGCTGGATCACGGCGGTGGACGCGCGTTGGCGTTCGTGGCGTTCCTCGCTGTGTATCGCGAGGGTGCGGAGACCGCGTTGTTCTACCAGGCGCTGTTCAATGAAGGCCCGAACGTCGTGCTTCCGTTGTCGCTCGGCATCATCGTCGGCTTCGTCGCGCTGGCGATCATCTTCACGCTGTTCTATCGCTACGGCGTGAAGATTCCGATCCGCCGCTTTTTCGCTGTGACGAGCGTGCTGCTCTACTACATGGCGTTCGTCTTCGCGGGAAAGGGCGTGCGCGAGCTGCAGGAGGGCAACGCGATTCCGCTGACGGCCATCCGCGGCTTCCCGCACATCGATTGGCTGGGGATCTATCCAAGCTGGCAGGGACTGCTGACGCAGTTGGTGCTGCTGTTGCTCTTCGCGTTCGCGGTGCTGAAGACGTTCTGGCCCAAGCGGTCAGTCGCCCTGCCGACGGTGATGCCGGATCCGCCCAAGGCGCGCGTGAGCCCGGAAATCGTGGAGATGCGTCTTGAGAACGAAGAGCTGAAGCGGCGGCTCGTTGCGCTGGAAGAGGCGCTTGGGAGAGAGCCCGCCAGCAGCTGAGTCGGAGCGACGAACGTTTGCCGTTTCTATCCGGCTGGCGCCACCAGCGCATCCGTCTCGGCCGGATAGATGCCCGGCTTGCCGATGCCAGGTTTCGATCGCCACGCCATCCAGACGACACCAAACGCGACGAACGCCAACGCAATCAGCTGCGCGTACGTCAGTCCCATGACCAACCGGTCATCCTTGGCGCGAAAGAACTCGATGATAAACCGCTCCACGCCTGCCATCACGGCGTAGACGCCGAACAGCCAGCCTTCCGCGTGCTTGTGGTCGCGCATGCGCCAGAGCACGAGGAACATCGCGAAGCCGAGCACGACCTCATAGAGTTGCGTCGGATATACGGAAAGCACCGTGTTCGGGTTCGCACCGGCAGGAATCGCGATGCCGAACTCCTGTGCCATGATGCCTGCCGTCGACGGTGGTGCACCGTCGGGAAATGTCACCGCGAGGAAGCCGTTCCACGGACGGCCATAGTCGTCGCCAACGGCCCAGCACCCGGTGCGGCCCACCGCATACGCCGCCGCGCACGCTGGCGCGCCGACGTCGAAGATGCGCATGAGCGGAAACTTCTTGCGCCATCCGACGATCAACACCGCGACCATTCCGCCGATGAAGCCGCCCCAGAAGACGAATCCCCCGCGCTCGAACAGCGCGTCCCAATGCCGGAGCACGACGACGTAGTACAGCTTCGCGCCCAGCAGTCCGCCCACCACCGCGGCAAACACCATGTCGTTCACAGGGTCCGCGTCGTACCCTCGGCGCACCAATTCACGTTGCGCCACGACCTGCCCGACGAGGAAGCAGAGCAGAATCGCGAGGCCGAAGCCGGTGAATCCGAACGACCCGAACTTGTACGAGAACGGATGGTGGACGATGGGATGGGGGAGGATCATGCGCCGACGAGACCGGGGATGGGGAGCGAAGCGAATGCATTGAGGTCGAGCGCAGCGCGCTCACCCTGCTCGAAATGATACAACCCTGCACGGGCAATCATCGCAGCGTTGTCCGTCGCGAGACGGGCCGTGGGCGCATACACCGTGGCGCCCAGCCGCCCGACACGCTGCTGCATCGCCGCGGCGAGTGTCTTGTTGCCCGCGACACCGCCGCCGAGTACGACGCGGGTGCGGCCATACTGTTGGACAGCGCGAGCGGTCTTCTCGACGAGTGTCTCGACGAGCGAATCGTGGAATGCGCGTGCGATGTTGGCGTGATCGCCTGGCGTCGCCGTGCGTGAGGCCTGCAGCACCGCCGTCTTCAATCCGCTGAAGGAGACGTCGTAGTAATCGTCGTCACCCGGCTGCTGGTTGCGACGCAGCATGGGACGTGCGAACCGAAGCGTCGACGCATCGACCGTCTTCGCGAGGCGCTCGACGTGGGGGCCACCAGGGTAGGGCAGTCCAAGGAGCTTGGCGACCTTGTCGAAAGCCTCGCCCGCGGCGTCGTCGCGCGTGCGACCGAGGAGGCGGTACCGTCCCCACGCTTCGACGTCGAGCAGGAGCGTATGGCCTCCGGAGACGAGCAGCGCCGTGAACGGTGGCACCGCGTCGCGATGCTCGAGTGCCGTCGCGAACAGGTGACCCTCCATGTGATGCACGCCGACGGTCGGGATGCCTCGCCCGAAAGCAAACGCCTTCGCAAAGCTGACCCCGACGAGCAACGCGCCGACGAGTCCCGGTGCATGCGTCACCGCGACGGCGTCGAGGTCATTCATGCCGACGTTCGCGTCGGCCAGCGCGCGCTCGACGACAGGCACGATCGCCGTGAGATGCTGTCGCGATGCGATCTCGGGAACCACGCCGCCGAACACGCGATGCACGTCCTGCGAGAGAATCACGAGCGAATCCATCGTGACGTCGTTGCCCGAGCCCGTGAGCACGGAGGCGGACGTCTCGTCACACGACGTCTCGATGCCGAGGATCCGCGTCATGGCTTCACCTTCGCCCCGGATCCGCGCAGCAGCACCCTTACCTGCGACGGCAGCACACGCACGCCCAGTCCACCGGTGTCGAGATCGGCGAGGTGTTGCAGCGTGTCGTGCACCTCGATCATCAGCGAGTACGGATGAACGTCCTTGACTTTGCGCACGAGTCGCCGCGGACCGGTGATGCGCACCATGCGCGGCTCGAACTGCACGCTGTCGGCGGCGAAGGGCACGCCGCCATTCCGCATGACGACGCGTCCATCGTTCACGACAGGCACACGTCGCGTCCCCTTGGTGCCGAAGCGCAGCGATACGGTCCTCGGCTGCACGTCGAGCACATGCACGAAATCGGCGAGCGCAGCCGACACGCGCACATCGGAGGCGGCTACCGGAAACATCAATGTGTCCGGCGCGTCCCCATCGACGATGCGATGCACGGCTGGAGGATCAAAGCGCAACTTCGCGATGTCGACCGCACGCCCACTTACCAGCGCAGTCAGCATCGTCGGCTGCTCGAGCAGTACGAGCGAGCTGTCGAGCGTCGGCAGCACGCGCACCGTCACGTAATCCTGCACCGGCTGCCGTCCTTTCACGATGAGCCAGAGCAGGATGGCGATGAGGAGCGACAGCGCCTTGATGCCGAGCCGCTCGAAAAACACCCCTCGGAGCATATGTCGCCAGCGCGCGCTCGTCGACGAGCCTGGTGGCAGAGGTGCGGTCATCGCGCGTGACTCAGCGCGACGCCGTCTTGCTGCCGAGCAGCTCGCGGATCAGCGCGCGGTTCGCGTCGGAGCTCCAGTCGGTCGCGGCGAAAACCTTCCGGCGAATGATCCCCTCGCGTCCGATCACGAACGACTCCGGATAGCCCGTGACCTGGTAGCGTCGCGCGACTTCCTTCGCGGGATCGTGCAGGACTTCGAACGTCAGGCCGAGCTCCTTCACGAACGTGCGAATCGTCTCCTCGGAGCCGGGATTGTCCACGCTCACCGCGACGATCTCGAGCCCCTGCGGCCCGAACTCGCGATACAGCTTCTCCATGCTCGGCATCTCGTCCCGGCACGGCGCACACCACGTGGCCCACAGGTTCACGATGACGATCTTGCCCTTGTAGTCGGCGAGCGTCTTCGTGCGATTCGTGCCGTCGATCGTCTGCGCCGCGATGTCCGGCGCCTTCGACCCGACCTCGATGGGAAAGAGCTCGTCGCCGAGAAAGTGCGTCACCGCCGCGAGCGTCACGGCGAGCACCAGCACGACGCCGAGGACGACGCTCCACTGTTGGCGTGCGGTCATGCGAGTCGCTCCTTCCTCACGCGCGATGCGTGCACTGCTCGCGCAGCGCACGAATCTCGTCCTTCGGATTCGCTGCGGAAAACACGGCGTTCCCCGCGACGAACGTGTCGGCACCGGCCTGCCAGCACTCCACGATCGTCGCGCGGTTGATGCCACCGTCCACCTCGAGCGTCGCCGGCGAGCGCGCCGCGTCGAGCATGCGTCGCGCACGCGCGATTCGATCCAGCGACCGGCGAATGAACTGCTGTCCACCAAAGCCGGGATTCACCGACATCACCAGCAAGACATCGAGCTTGTCGAGCACGTCTTCCACCGTGCTGATGGGCGTCGACGGGTTGAGCGCGACGCCCGCCGCACAGCCAACTTCGCGAATGCGCGCCAGCTGCCGATCGAGATGCGGCGACACTTCGGCGTGAATCGTCATGCCGCTCGCGCCCGCGTTGGCGAAGTCATCGAAGTAGCGCTCCGGCTCCACGACCATGAGATGGACGTCCAGTGGCAACGAGCTGCGCTTCCGCACGGTCTCGATCACCTTGGCGCCGAAGGTCAGGTTCGGGACGAACCGTCCATCCATGACGTCGATGTGCAACCAGTCCGCGCCACCGTCCTCGAGCATCGCGACGTCGTCGCCGAGCCTCGCGAAGTCGGCGCTGAGGATGGACGGCGCGATCTTCACTCCACCGGTCTCGCTCATGGAGGCGTCACCGTCTCGCCGCCGGCCACGCGCAGCTGAACGCCGCCGCCTGGCAGCAACGTCGCGCCGGAGACCGGCGACTGACCGATGACCGTTCCACGTGCTCCGATTGCCATGGGGTCCCAAATGACCTGAATGTTGCGCACGCCGAGTTGCGTGAGCGTCTGCCGCGCCGCATCGACGTCGCGGCCGACAAGTGAAGGCATCTGGATGGGCGCCGGACCGCTGCTGATCACGAGCGAGATCGTCGTCGGTACGCTGACCTGCGCACCAGCCGCTGGCCGCGTCGCGATCACCGATCCCTGTGACGCGTTGCTCGGCGATTCAGTGACATCCCCAACATCGAAGCCCTCTTTCTCGAGCAGCGCCTGCGCCTCGACCTTCAGCATTCCGGTGACGGTGGGCACCACCGCCATCCGCTGTCCACCGCTGACGACGAGCACCACCGGCGTGCCGATTCCATCGCGCGAGCCAGGCGGTGGGGACTGCTCCAGCACCGTCATCTTCGGCGCCGAGTTGTTGTAGCGTTGCTCGCCCTGCTCACCCTTGAAGCCGGCCTGCGCAAGACGCTGGAGGGCTTCATCGTAGTTCAAGCCGGTGACGTTCGGCACCTTCACGTCGCGCGGAACGATGTCGCTCGGAAAGACGATGAACGCAACGACCAGATACGACAGCGCGAATCCCGCCACGATGCTGACGAGATAGAGGAGGGACGTACGCACGCTCGACCGCCAGCTCATGCCACGGCTCCCGTACGAGGGCGCCGAAAGCGGGCAGCGAACGCGCCGTCGGTAGCGTGAAGCTGTGGAAGGACGCGCAGCAATCCGTTGTCGAGCACCGACGCCGGCACGACGCCCTCCGGCGGAGGCTCCAATACCCAATCGGGATGCTCGGCGAGAAAACGGGCGACCTGCTCGTCGTTCTCCTCGAGCTCGAGCGAGCACGTGCTGTAGATGAGCAATCCGCCAGGTCGCACCGCGGTGGCGGCCGCCTTGAGAATTGCCCGCTGTGTCGCGGGCAGCACGGCGAGGTCACTCGCCTTCAACCGCCACCGCGCGTCAGGATGCCGGCGGAATGTCCCCGTGCCCGTGCACGGCACGTCGATCAGCACCGCATCCATGTCGCGCAGCGCAGGTGACGTCGCGTCGCCGACGAAGGGAAAGATGTTCGACGCGTCGAGACGCTTGACGTTCTCGCGCACACGCAGCAAGCGCACGCGGGAAGAGTCGCCCGCGAACACAGTGCCCGCAACGCGCGCGAGCTCGAGGGCCTTGCCGCCGGGCGCCGCACACAGGTCAGCCACCGTGCTTCCCGTCGCGACACACGCATAGCGCGTCACGAGTGTCGACGCCGGATCCTGTAAATGAAAGAGTCCCTGCTTGAAGGCGCCGAGCTCCGTGAGCGACGTCAGGCCACCGGTGAGCACGACGCTGTCCGACACGAGCGGCGCATCCGCTGTCTCCACGCCCGCGCTCTCGAGCATCGCGTCCAGCTGCTCGCGCACGACATGATATGGCCGAGCGACGAGTGGCGCCTCGCGATTGTTGGCGACGAGCAGTGCGCGGGTATCCGCTTCACCGAACCGAGCGAGCCATCGCGCCACGATCCAGCGCGGGTGCGAGTACTCGAGGGCGAGTGCGTCGGTAAGGTCGTCCGGCACCGCGATCACCAGAGCCTCACGCTCGCGATCGATGCGGCGCAGCACCGCGTTGGCCAGCTTGCTCGCGCCGATACCGTGCCGGCGCTTCACCAGCTCCACCGTCTGCGCAATCGCCGCGTAGGCAGGAACGCTCCCCATCGCGAGCAACTGGTACGAGCCAATGCGCAGCAGGTCGGCGACGTCGGGGTCGAGTCGGGACGGACCGCCACTCACGCGGTCGGCGAGAATCGCGTCGATCCAGCTGCGACGGCGCAGCATGCCGTACACCAGCTCACGCGTCCAGCGACGGTCACGCGGCTCGAGCTTCACGGTGCGTCGCTCGAAGCTGGCGTCGAGCAAGTCGCCGCCACGCAGATCCGCACACACTTCGGCCGCCGCGGCGCGCGCGTCCGTGACGGCGGCTCGCGGAGCCATCGTGACGGGACGCCCCGAGCCAGTCATTTGTCGAGCATGCCGGTGGTGGGCGACGACGGAACCGCGACTTCGCGGCGCGGCATCCGCCCCGCGAGATACGCCAGGCGTCCGGCTTCCACGCCGAGACGCATCGCGGCCGCCATGCGCACCGGGTCAGTCGCCGCCGCGATGCCGGTGTTCATGAGAATGCCGTCGACGCCCTGTTCCATCGTCATCGCCGCATCGCTCGCCGTGCCGACGCCCGCGTCAACGATCACCGGAACACTCAGCCGCGACTTGATCGTCCGGATGGCGAACGGATTCAGGAGGCCGAGCCCTGAACCGATTGGCGATGCGAGCGGCATCACGCAGACCGCACCCGCATCCTCGAGACGCAGGGCGCTGATCAAGTCGTCGTTCGTGTACGCCATCACCTTGAAGCCTTCGGCGGCCAGCACGCGCGTGGCTTCGATCGTTCCAGCGGCATCGGGAAGCAACGTCTGCTGGTCGCCGATGACCTCGAGCTTCACCCAGTCGTTGAAGCCGGCGGCGCGGCCAAGACGCGCATAGCGAATCGTGTCGTCCACCGTGAAGCACCCGGCGGTATTCGCGAGCAGGAAGAAGCGATCGGGGCTCAGGTGATGGAGGATCCCTTCGTCCTTCGAGCGGTCGAGGTCCACGCGACGCACGGCGACCGTCACGACCTCCGCACCCGACGCCTCGATCGCCGCAATCATCTCGGCGTTCGACTTGTACTTGCCCGTGCCCACCATCAGGCGAGACCGAAAGTCGCGTCCACCGATGGTGAAGGGCGTGTCCAGCGTCTCCGTGGCTGCGGTGGCCATCAACCGCCTCCCACGAAGTGCACGATCTCGAGCACGTCTCCACTGGCAAGCGCGAGCGACGCGTACGTATCACGATCGCGCAGAATGGTGCGGTTGTGCTCGACCACGACCATGCGGGGATCGAGCGCGAGCTCGGCCAGGAAACTCGCGAGCGTCGTGCCGGGCGCCGTCTGCCGGCGCTCTCCGTTGACCGTCAGCTCGAGCGCGGACGGCTCATGTGCTACCTGCGTCGTCATACGCCGAAAGATAGTCGCGCGCTGCCTGTTCGGCATTCGGCGCGTCCCATATCCCGCGAATGACCGCAACGCCGTAGACCCCCGCGGCCTTGAGTGTCGGCGCATGATCCACGCGCACCCCGCCGATGGCGATGACAGGCACGGTCGTCGCCGCGACGAGCGACTTCACCCACTCCACGCCGCGCTGCGGCTGACCGGGGTGCGATGCTGTCGCGAACACGTGACCGGCCACGAGCCAATCGGCTCCGGCCTGCGCTGCAGCCTTCCCTTCCTCGACGTCGTGCACGCTGGCGCCGAGGGCCAGGTCAGGTGCGATGCGCCGCGCGTCGCCGGCCGTGAGTGAATGGCTCGTGAGCTGTGCGCCACGTGCGCCCGACACCAGCGCGACATCGATGCGATCGTTGACTATCAACCACCCCCCGGTCAGCCCCTGCGCAGCGGCGAGTCCCTCGGCCAGTGACTGAAAGCGCGCACCGGTGAGCCGGCTGGCACGAAGGTGCAGCGCACCTCGGGTTCCCAGGGCGCGCATCACTGCGCATGCGACGTCGATGAAGTCCGCGCGCGCGACGACCTCATCATTGGTCACGACATGCACCACGGGAATGCCGGGTTTGTGCTTGCCGGCCTCAGCGTCGAGTGTCATGGCTCCCCTTACGGGAGGAGAGTGGGTCCAGTGTCGAACGTGTCGCCGGCCGCGATGCCTCGGCCGTGCGCCCATTGCTCGGGAGTGAGTCGCGTCTTTCCCGAAGGCTGCACTGCGAGAATACGAACGGCTCCCGCGCCACACGCCACGAGCAGACCAGCGGAATCGACCTTCAGCACGTCGCCCGCAGAGTGCATGGTGCCGCGCGGCGCGATGCGCGCACCAAACAGCTTGACCTCCGTCCCATTCACCTTCGACCATGCGCCCGGCTTGGGATCGTACGCGCGGATGTGTCGCGCGACTTCATAGGCAGAGGCGGACCAGTTCAACTGCGCCGATTCGCGCGTGATCTTCGGCGCGAACGTCGCGCGACTATCGTCCTGAGGCTCCGGCGTGGCCAGGCCAAGCTCGACCAGCGCCAGCGCTTCTATCAGTGCATTCGCGCCGAGTTCACTCAGCCGCAGTGAAAGCTCGAGCGACGTTTCGTCCTCGAGTATCGGAGTGCGGGCCGTGTGCAGCACTGGGCCCGCGTCGAGCGCCGGTACCATCTGCATGATGCTCACGCCCGTCTCGGCGAGCCCTTCGCGAATGGCGGCCTGGATCGGCGCGGCGCCACGCAGCGCGGGCAGCAGCGACGCGTGGATGTTCAGGGTGCCGAGTCTCGGCAGGTCGATGACGATCTTCGGCAGGATGTGCCCGTAGGCGACGACGATGCTGACGTCGGCCGAGAGGGCCGCGACTTCCGCGATGAATGCGTCGCCGCGAGGCTTGTCTGGCTGGAGCACGGGAATGCCTTCGGCGACCGCCACCTTCTTCACGGGCGATGCCTGCAGCGTCGAGCGCGAGCGACCAACCGGTTTATCCGGCTGCGTCACCACGCCGACGACGTCGAACCCCTCGCCGATGAGAGCGCGAAGCGCCGCCGTCGCGAATTCCGGAGTGCCCCAGAACAGGACCCGCACTACAGCTCTTCCTCAGGATGCTGATGTTCGTCGAGCTCCTCGGGCGTCTCGAGCGACACGCGGCGGATGTTGCCAGGATAGTCGTCCGACTTGAGGCGCCACCTGGCCAGCGCGGCGGTGCGCTTCAACACGCTCAGGTAGTCGAGAAAGAGCTTGCCGTCGAGGTGGTCGATTTCGTGCTGGAGACACCGCGCGAGAAGGTCGGTGGCCTCGAGCTCGAACATCTTCCCGTGCCGGTCCATCGCGCGGACGATCACGCCCTTCGGACGCTCGACGTCGGCATAGATGTCGGGAATGGAGAGGCAGCCTTCCTCGCCCTTCGCCTTGCCCGACGACGGCTGCATGATCTCCGGATTGATCAGCACCAACGGATTGTCGTCGACGTCGACCACCGTGATGCGCTCCGTGCGACCCACCTGCGGGGCGGCGAGACCGATGCCGCGCGCATGGTGCATCGTCTGGAACATGTCGTCGATCAGGCGCTGGATATCGTCCGTGATCTCCGAGACGGGCGTCGTCGCCTGCCGAAGAATCGGGTCGCCGAGGACGCGGATGTCGAGTATTGCCACGCGCCGAACTACTCCTTCATCGCCGGCGCGCTCGTGCTGACGCCGATGATGCGCGCGATCCGGCCTCGCTCGACGATCAGCCGCGACTCGGCGGACTTGATGGTGACTTCGTCTTCCAGCGGCCGTGACTTCTCGCCTTCGACCACCACGGAGTCCTTCACGTGAATGACTTCGCCGACGATGCCGCCCGCTGTCACGATGCGGTCGCCGCGCTTGATGTTGCGCAGCGCTTCCTCGTGCTTCTTCTTCTGCGCCTGCTGCGGACGAATGAGAAGGAAGTAGAAGATACCGAAGATCGCGGCGAGCTGGACGAGGAACGGCGTGAGGCTCTGGCCGCCGCCACCAAACTGCAGGGCGAGAAGCGTGGGGAGCAATCCGGCGTGAATCATACGGTGGGCGTCGTCGCTGTATTGGAGTGGTAACGCTGGAGCCAATCTGCGCTCCAGGAGTCGAAGCTGCCGTCGAGCAACGCGTTCCGCGCCTCCCGCATCAACAGCACGAGGAAATGTACATTGTGCAGCGACAGGAGGCGGAGGCCGAGGATCTCGTCGGATACGAACAGGTGCCGTATGTAGGCGCGGGTGAAGCGCTTGCACGCCGAGCACTCGCACTCCGGGTCGAGCGGACGCTTGTCGGTGCGGAACTCGGCACGCTTGATGTTGAGCCGTCCGTCGCGTGTGAAAATCGTCCCGTTGCGCCCCATCCGCGTGGGCGCCACGCAGTCGAAGAGATCCACGCCGCGGCGCACGCCCTCGACGAGATCCTCGGGAAAGCCGACCCCCATGAGATATCGCGGACGATCTTTCGGGAGGACGGCGTGGACGTCTTCGAGAATGCGGTACATGTCGGGCTTCGCTTCGCCGACGGACAATCCGCCGATGCCGAAGCCCTTCCAGTCGCCCATGTCGCGGATGGCGGCGGCCGCCTCGCGCCGGAGGTCGGCGTGGATGCCACCCTGCACGATGGGAAAAAGCGCCTGCTCGGCGCGACCCGGGATGGGATCGTCGGCGTTGAGCTGCTCGAACGCGGTGCGGCACCGCGCGAGCCAGCGCAGGCTGCGTTCACTCGCATCGCGTGCCACGTCGGACTCGCTTTGCCCTGGAATCACGTGATCGAACTGCATGATGACGTCGGCGCCGAGGTTGCGCTCGATGCGCATGACGCTCTCGGGCGTGAACTGTCGCTTGGAGCCGTCGATGTGACTGCGAAACTCCACGCCGTCCTCGTCGATGGTGCGCAACGTGGCGAGCGAGAAGACCTGGAATCCGCCGGAGTCGGTGAGGATGGGTCCGTCCCACTGCATGAACTCGTGGAGTCCGCCGAGCTCGCGAATGAGGTCGTCGCCGGGCCGGAGGTGCAGGTGATATGCGTTCGCGAGGATCATCTGCGCGTCCATCGCGTGGAGGTCGTCGGGGTCGAGCGCCTTCACGGTGGCGAGCGTGCCGACGGCCATGAACGCCGGTGTCTGCACGACGCCGTGTGGCGTCGTGAAGGAGCCGGCGCGCGCGGCGCCGCTGGTAGCCTCGAGCGAAAACTCGAACGATGTCATCCGGTAGCGAGCATTCTTTGTCGTCCTGAGGAAAGCGAAGGACCGGCACCTGTTCTTGCCGTCACACGATCGCCATCGCGTCGCCGTACGAATAGAACCTGTATCGCTCGGCGATCGCTTCGTGGTATGCGCGCATCGTGAGGTCGTAGCCGGCGAATGCGGCGACGAGCATGATCAGCGTCGAGCGCGGTAGATGAAAGTTGGTGATGAGCGCGTCCACCGCGCGGAGCGATTGCGGCGGACGAATGAAGATACGCGTCTCGCCGTCGCCGGGCGTGACGGAGCCGTTCGTGAACGCGCTCTCGAGGGTACGCACCGTCGTGGTGCCCACTGCCCATACGCGGTGACCGTCGGCGCGCGTCTCTGCCCACGCCTCCGATGTCTCAGGCGGAATTGTGTAGCGCTCCTCGTGCATGAGATGCTCGGCTGGATCCTCGACTTCGACGGGCTTGAAGGTCCCCGCGCCGACGTGCAACACGACTTCCGCGCGACGCACGCCCTTGGCGTCCACTGCAGCGAGTAGCTCGGGCGTGAAGTGAAGACCTGCAGTCGGAGCCGCGACTGACCCGGCTTCTTTCGCATAGACGGTCTGATATCGCTCGATGTCCGTCGCACTATCGCTGCGCTCGATGTATGGCGGCAGCGGAATGTGTCCGTGTTGTTCGATCGCTGCATCGACACCGCCATCGGCCCGTAGTTGCACGATGCGCGTGCAACGCACGGTGACACTCACGATCTCTGCGAAGAATCCCGGCGCGAACTGCACCACACGTCCCGGCTTGAGCTTTCCACCGGGGGACACCATCGCCTCGTAGAGTCCGTCGCCGAGCGCGTTGAGCAAAAAGATTTCGGCAGGCGCTCCGGAGCCGACGCGTGTGCCGAGCAGCCGAGCCTTTACGACCTTCGATCTGTTCACGACGAGCACATCGCGCGGCGCGACCAGTTCGGGCATGTCGGTGAACGATCGATGTGCGATATACCCTGTCGCACGATCGATCACCATCAGCCGGCTCGCGTCGCGCCGAGGGAGCGGCGTCTGCGCAATCAGCTCAGGCGGAAGGTCGAAGTCGTAGTCGGCGGTGAGGGAGCCGTGCATTCACACCAAGCTAGTCCGGATTTCCCACGAAAGGTATTGAAAAAGCGGCTGCTCAACCGACCGCCCCGCATCCCGCGGGGACGCCAACCGTGTGCGTGTGTCCTCTATGGCTCTACTCTCGCGAGCGTGATGACCCAGTAGTTGTAGTATGTCCCGTAGTCGTAGGACTGGCCTGACGCGTTGTCAGCGCTTGCCGAGATCGAGACATACCGCGTGAAGTCATCGTGCCGGCCTACCTTGTTGTAAACCATGTAGCCCGCGACGTTGTTCGGGCTGCGCATGACATTTCCGATCAGATCGCCAGTATACCTCTGACCGGTCGACAAGTTGGTCCACTCCAAGTGTACCTTCGTCGTCGCGCTACCGATCGCGCCATCCACCGTTACAGTGAACGGACCCCGACTGGCCGACGCGTCGAGGTTCACATACGTTCCTACCCACGCGCCAACAATCGGAGCTGCAACAGGAGCAGTTACCTCGACCTGCGTGACAACCTTCCGACCGGCATGGGTCGCGACGACCGTGGTTACCCCCTTCTTGGCTGCTCGGAAAGTGCCGTCGCCGAGAGGCACGACCACGGAAGAGTCCTGCGAGGACAACTGGTCCGGCGCGACTTTCCGCGACAGAAAGTCCCCGAACGTATTGAAGAAGGACAGGTCGAGCTGGAAGACCTTCGAGGCCTCGATCTTGACCGACGGCGCCGTGATGATGGATACGGTGCAGGCGGCGTAGGTGGACATAATGCCATTCATGACCTGCGTACGCGTCTCGTACTTCAGGTAGCTGTCGTCCACCGAGTGCAGTGTCGTGAATCCTTCCTTGAGCAGGTAATAGGCACCGCCACCGAAGTAGCCGCGCTGCTGTGCGGTGTCTTGCACACTACGGGAGAGTACCGTGCTGGTCTTCGGCCAGAGGTTCGCGATCATCGGTACTTGATCGCCGTCGACGACGATCTTCGCGAGGTTGTGGTCGGAGATGTCCCAGCGAGCGCTGGTGGGCGAGGCCATCGACACGACGCCGATGCACGTGGAGTCGAGACCAGGGACGGGATTGAGCGCGATGTGGTGCAGCGCCTGATTCGTCATCAAGTTGCCCTGGGAGTGCGCCATCACGATCACGTGCCGCCCGGCCGTGCGCTCCCCCTGGATGAAACTCCCAAGCTTGATCGCGTCCGCCTCGGGTGCATCGGTGTTGGCCAGGATGCCGATCACCTGTCGCAGACACTCCATGATGTCCTGATCCGTCCAATGACGATAGGTCGAGTCCTTCATGCACAGACTCATCTGACCCGGCCATGAGTTCCCGCCCATCTTGCCGCTGGTCAGCTTCGCGCCGAGGATAAAAGTGCAACGATTGAGGCGCCAGTCAGGAGTTGGCGGGTTTGCGGCGAAATTTCGATTGTAGATGAGTTGGTGAAATATTCTCGGCGAATTGAGCCCGTTCACGGTGCCGATCATCTGACGGAGCGTGGCTGCGGTTCTCGCTGCCCCGCCACCGGGCGTCACCATGCCATTGATGTAGACAAACGTCGTTGATTCGATCGTGTCGCCCTGCGCCTGTATGAGGGAGCTCAAGGGACGCGCTGGAGCCGACATCGTGAGCGACGAGCGACCGCCGCTCTGCAGGAATCCGGTTGCGGAGGGAATGCGCGCTGCCGAAATCACGGGTGCTTCCGGGCCAACGTGAAACGTCTGCCCTGCAAGTGCCTCGTCCACTCGCGCCAATTCGTCGACGTCCTTGACGTCGCCGAACGCAAGGTACTCCACGTCATCGATCTCGCGCAGCGCTTGCTGGACATCGACGGCACCCTGAACGTGGCTGTCGACCGCGTCGATCCACTGCTGATACGCCGCGGGAACATCCGCAGCGGTGAGCACTGACCGCGCCGTGGCGAGCAAACCGTCGAGATCATGCGAAACGGTCACGACACGGTCCGCCGTCGCGATCAGCAAATGATGCACGGAGTCCGCAGAAAGACTCCCGCTTGCAGGAGCGGCCACGCCATCGATGCGTACCTGCACGTTGGTATATCCCTGGCGCGGTGTGTAAGCATACGCGATAGCGTCGCCGACATACGCCGCAGTGTCGTGCACGAGTGAGCCCGTCAGCGTCGAATCGACAATCACGCTGATCACGGCCGCGGGAATCGTACTCGCCTCGGCCTGGAGACTCGCGGTAAACGTCTTCGCCTTGTCGAACGCCTCGATCTCGATCCACCGAACGCCGGATCGTGAGCCGGCGGCCAGTCGCTGCGGCGTAGTCCCGGCAGGCTCTGCGCCGTACTTCCACATTACAGCACCCGAGTGCAACGCTGTCCCGGAAGCGATCGACGAGTCGGCTCGCAGAAAGCGAAGGTCGCCGGTATGGCCGTTCCCGGGAGACGTCACGACAAGGCTATCGTCCCATCCGTACAGCTGTGTCGGCGCTCCGAGCGGGTGCTGACCGCCGTTCTCGAGAAGGATCGGCACCCGAACGAGGTTGTGCACGTAGTCGTACTGCACCGTGTCGGCGAGGATGATGCGGAGTGCGCTCCCGCAACCCGCATTCACGACGGACGTCACCGATGCGCCGTCCTGACGCTTGTTCTTGAGATGGACTGCCAGTTGTGCGCACGCACGCTCGATTCGTGCGACGGCCGGCGCAATCTCTCGCGTAGATGATTGTGGAACGGCCACGACGCGCGGATCCGTCGGCAGTGCGTTGCGCTCGCAACCGGCGAGGATCGCGAGCAGCGCGAACGCGCCTCCGGCGAGGGTGTATCGGCTCTGGAGATTCATCGGGATTTTCGTAGGGTGCGGCGGGCGTCGCCGCGTCGGGGGGACATCAGCGCGGCGATAAAATACACCTTTGCCGCGTGGGGCGCCATATGTTTATCGACGCGTGACGGACCGGGCCCGCCCATCGTCTCTTAAAGCGGTCCCTTCTTGGCCGCACTCTCCGCACACATGGGTGATCGCATTCCATACATCTCGTTGGTTAGAGTGAGCACCTTGCTCGGCGCGGTCGTGTCGCTGGCATGCGCGCAACCGAGCCCCAAGGGACCGGCGCTCACGCTCGCTACGCATCCGCGCGCGGCCGATCGCTACGCGCGCCTGCTCATGCGCGAGCTCGTGGACTCCAACCCGCTCGCCGTGCGCCGCGAAGTCGTCTGCGAAGAACAGCGACTCTATGACGCGCTCGGCGGCGTGGAGGGTCAGCTGCGGATTCTCGGAGTGGAGGACAGCGTCTACCGTGCGCCCGCCAACCGCGCCCGCTTCGCGCAGATCGAGCCACAGTTCAAGGGGAACAACTTCGAGACTGGCGGCCCTCTCTGCGATTCGCTGCGCACCATCTCCGATCGCATCGATCCCATCGCACAGGTAGACAGCGCGATCAAGAGCCGATAGATCGGCGCCAGCCGTAGCTGGCGCATCGGGATTCTCTCGACGGAACGGACGCACGAAGGCTACTAAAAGAGCGCTACCTGATCCGACGCCAGCGACGGCGGCGTATAACCGAAGTGCCGATACGCCATCGGCGTCGCGACTCGACCGCGCGGTGTTCGCTGCAGAAATCCCTGCTGAACGAGGAAGGGCTCGTACACTTCCTCCAGCGTCGAGGCATCTTCGCCGAGCGCCGCCGAGATCGTCGCGACGCCCACTGGTCCGCCGTCGAATTTTTCGATGATCGCCTTCAGGATCCGCGCGTCCATGTCGTCGAGCCCGAACTGGTCGACGTCGAGCATCGCGAGCGCCGCGCGTGCGACGTCCTCCGTGATGATGCCGTTCGCGCGCACCTGCGCATAGTCGCGCACGCGGCGCAGCAGTCGATTCGCCACGCGCGGCGTGCCACGCGAACGACGCGCGATCTCCCGCGCACCAGCGATCTCCGTCTCCACCTTCAGCACATCCGCCGTGCGGCGCACGATGAGCTCGAGATCTTCCGGCGAGTAGTAGTTGAGCCGCTGCTCGATGCCGAAGCGCGCGCGCATCGGCGGCGTGAGCATGCCGAACCGCGTCGTCGCACCAATGAGCGTGAACCGCTCGATCGGCATCGTGATCGTCTGCGCCTTCGGTCCCTCGCTCAGGCGGATGTCGATCTTGTAGTCCTCCATCGCCGGATAGAGAAACTCCTCGATGATCGGGCGGAGGCGATGAATCTCATCGATGAAGAGGATGTCCCCTGCGCGAAGATTCGTCAGCGTGCCGACGAGGTCGCCCGGCTTCTCGAGCGCCGGACCTGACGTGGTGCGGATGTTCACGCGGAGCTCGCGCGCGATCAGCTCGGCGAGCGTCGTCTTGCCGAGCCCCGGCGGGCCGTAGAAGATCGCATGGTCGAGCGGCTCACCGCGTGCGAGCGCTGCATCGATCGCCAACTGAAGATTGTCCTTCACCTTCTGTTGCCCGATGAACTCGTCCAGTCGCTGCGGCCTGAGCGACAGCTCGACGACCGACTCGTCCGAGCCATCTAGCACTTCCGGCGTTGTGATCTCGGCGCGGGACATTGGCGCGGGCTACCTGTGATGCGGGAATGGGCGGGTCGCAGCCCAAGACAATATATCCCGAATGAACGCCGAATCCGATAGCCTATCTGAGGATGGACTCGAGCACCCGCGCATTTCCGTCGACAACCGGTGGCCGATCGAGTCGAAGCAGCGCCGCGAGGAAGGGATAGACATTCACGTTCTCGAACGCCGAAATGCGGCCGAGTGGTTGCACGTTGGGTCCGGCGGCGACGAAGATTCCCTGCATCTCCGTGATCCGCGGATCCCACCCGTGTGAGCCGCGCGACGTGACCTTGGCTGTGTCTGTGCCCCGCCGCAGAAGGACATATCTCTCGTCCGCGACGAGCAGCACATCGCCGGCGCGCGGATTGTCTCGCAGATGCCAGCGTTCGGGGATCTCGCTGCGCAGGTAGGTTCGCACGTGACCCACTGTATCGAGCACGGCACGCGCGCGTCGCATGCGCGCTGAGTCCGTGCCGAACCAGAGCGACATCGTCGGTCCGTTGTCACTCGCTTCCATGCGTGTCGTGTCCACGCCGGCGCGCGCGAGGATGTCGCCCACCGGGATGGTTCTCTGCAGTGAGATCTGCGCCATGCCGTGGTCGGACACCAGCACCACGTTCGCACTGTCGCCGTAGGGCAGCGCGCGGATGCTGTCGAGCAGTTGCCGCAATGCGCGATTCACCACGGACACCGCAGTCGCGGTCTGTGGTGCGTCCGGCCCGTAGCGATGCGTCGTGTCGTCGACGTCCGAGAAGTACAGCAACACGAGATGCGGTCGTTCGCTCGGTGGCTTCCGCATCCACGCCACGGCGCCGGCAACGCGCTCGGTGTTCGGCGTCTTTGCGTCGTAAGGAATCATGTAGCTCGGCCGCACGCCTTCGATCGCTGCCTCCGAGCCCGGCCAGAAGAACACGCCTGCCTTCACGCCGCGCCGTTCCGCCGTCACCCAGATTGGCTCGCCCGAATACCAGCTGCTATCGCGCACCGCCGGCGTGCCGATGCGATACCACTCGCGTCGCGCTGGATCGAAGAACGCATTGCCGACGATGCCGTGATGCCCGGGATAGAGTCCGGTGACGAGTGTGAAGTGGTTGGGGAATGTCTTCGACGGAAATGACGGAATCATCGCCGCGGCCTGCACGCCCCGCGACGCGACGTCAAGAAACGCCGCTGGCTTGTAGCGGTCGACGTAGTCGTGCCGAAACGCGTCGAACGACACCATGACGACGTACGGTCGCGCGACGACTCGTGTCGAACCCGAAGTCGTACGCGGCGCAGGCGAGCAGGCGAAGGCAACGAGAAGCGCGCCGGCGAGCGCCGAGCGACAACAGAGTTTTCGGAGCATGCGCGCGACTAGACCGACGCGCGCACGGTGGAGAGACGTTCGGCCGCGCGCTTGAGCGTATCGTACTTCTTGCAGAAAGCAAACCTCACGAGCGAGCGGCCCATTCCCTTGTTCGCCGGCGAATAGAAGCTCGATCCGGGCACCGTCGCGACGCCGATCTCCTCGCACATCCACTTTGCGAAGGTGACGTCGTCCATGTCACTCAGCCCCGAGAAATCGGCCAGCACGTAGTACGCACCTTCCGGCTGCGTGAACGTGAAGCCCGCGTCAGTGAGCGAATCGCAGAGTATCGTACGACGCGCGCGATAATCGAGCGCCATGTGGTTGTAGTAGTCCGCGTCGAAGTGCATGCCGACTGCCCCCGCTGCCTGCAGCGGCGCCGGTGCGCCAACGGTGAGGAAGTCGTGCACCTTCCGAATCGCCGCAGTCTGTGCTTCGGGCGCGACCGTGTATCCAAGCCGCCAGCCCGTGCAGCTGAACGTCTTCGACAGCCCGGAGATCGTGATCGTGCGATCGCGCATCTCCGGCCACATCGCCATCACGTGATGCTCGCCGGCGTAGCGAATGTGCTCGTAGATCTCGTCCGTGATGACCCACACGTCATGCCTGACGCACAACTCCGCAATCAGCGTCATCTCGGCGCGCGTGAACACGCGGCCCGTCGGATTGTGCGGCGTGTTGAGGATGATCGCCTTCGTCCGCTTGGTGAACGCCTTGGCGAGGCGTTCCGGATCGAGCGTCCAGTGCGGCCGCTCCAGCGGAACGAAGACCGGCTTCGCATCGGCGAGGATCGCGTCGGGTCCGTAGTTCTCGTAAAACGGCTCCATCACGATCACTTCATCGCCCGGGTCGATCAGCGCGAGAAACACCGCCGCCATCGCTTCCGTCGCACCGCAGGTGACCGTGACCTCGCGATCGTGATCGACGATCATGCCATAGAACCGCCGATACTTCTCGGCGATCGCGATCCGGAGCGCCGAGCTGCCCCAGGTCGTCGCGTACTGATTGATGTCGCCGTGAATTGCCGCGCACGCCGCATCCTTCATCGGCTCGGGCATCGGGAAATCGGGGAACCCCTGCGCGAGGTTGACCGCCTCGTGCTGGTTCGCGATGCGCGTCATCTCGCGGATGACCGATTCCGTGAAGCTGTGCGTGCGACGGGCTGCGAGCATTCGGATTGGATTCGTTGTGAGACGAGTGAAGTTGTGCGCGCGGCAGCCTCGCCACTAGTGTCCTCCCGCAGGAGCGAGTGGTGTCCGGACTACCGCCCACCAATTCTGGCCAGCGCGGCACGAATGAGTTCCGTTGCCGACATCGACTTCGCGCCGCCCTCGAGCACGCCGCGCACAGCCTTCTCCGCATCGGCGTTCGAGTAGCCAAGGGAGACGAGCGCGCGAATCGCATCCTCCGTCGACGGCGATCCACCACCGCGCCCAACACCGCTCTCCGCGCCCGACGTCTGCAGCTGATCCATCTTGTCCGCCAGATCGAGAATCATCTGTTCGGCCTTCTTCCGTCCGACACGCGGCACCGACTGCAGCACGGCAATGTCCTTCTCGCGAATGGCACGCACCAGCCGGTCCGCCGTGAGCGACGACAACAGTCCGAGCGCGAGCGCTGGACCGACGCCCTTTGCCAGCAACACTTTCTGGAACACCCGTCGCTCGTACGCCGACGTGAAGCCGAACAGCTGCCAGCCGTCTTCCTTCACGACGAGATACGTGTGCAGCATGCACGGCTCGCCGACTTTGGGCAGCACCTCGAAGGCGCTCAGCGGAACCGCGAGCTCGTAGGCGACGCCGCCGGCGGTGAAGATCTCGACGCGGTCGAGTTCCTTCGTGATCAGCTTTCCGGCGACTTGAACGATCATGTGCGACGAACCGCCGACGCCGCGGAGCGTGACGGCTCACGCACCCGGCCCATCGTGTCGATGCGCGGAATGCTGGCGCTCATGAGGCACGCGAGCGCCGCGGCGACACCATCCGCGGCGTCGTTGGGCTGCGGAACTGTCTTGAGGCGCAGTAGTCGCATGATCATGAACTGCACCTGCTCCTTGCTCGCGCCCCCTGTGCCCACGACGGCCTTCTTGATCTCCGCGGGCGCGAACTCGTTGACGACGATACCGCTCTGTTCCGCGGCGAGCAGGATCACGCCGCGCGCATGGCCGAGTACCACGGTCGTGCGCACGTTGCGTGAGTAGAAGACGTCCTCGACGGCGAGCGCATCGGGCTTGTGACGCGCGATCAGCTCGCAGATGCCTTCATGAATTTCGCGGAGCCGCGCGGGCAGCGTATCGCGCGGCTTGGTGCGGATGACACCGCACTCCACGAGCACCGGCGTCGCGGCGCCGCCTCCACGCACGACACCATATCCTGTATTCGCCGTGCCCGGGTCGATGCCGAGTACGAGCATCAGCTTACGAGATGTCTTCCAGGTCGGCGTCGTCGACGTCGAAGTTGCCCCACACCTTCTGCACGTCGTCGAGCTCCTCGAGCGCCTCGATCAGCTTGAACAGCGACGCAATCTCGTCCTTGTTCGTGACCGGCACCGTGTTGCGCGGCACCATCGCGAGCTCCGCGTCCGTCGAAACGATGCCCTTGGCATCGAGCGCCGCTTTCACCGCGTACAGTGCGTTGGGCTCGGTAGTCACGACGTAGATATCGTCCTCACGACGGAAATCCTCGGCGCCGGCGTCGAGTGCCGCCTCGAGGGTCGCGTCTTCGTCGGTGTACTTCGAGGCGTCGAGCGCGATCTGCCCCTTCTTCTCGAACATGAACGCCACCGAGCCCGGTGTGCCGAGGTTGCCGCCGGCGCGCGAGAACTTGTGGCGGACGTCGGCCACGGTGCGGGTGGGGTTGTCGGTCATCGTGTCGACGATCAGCGCGACGCCGCCCGGTCCGTAGCCCTCGTAGGTCGCCTCCTGAATGTCGTTGCCCTTCAGCTCACCGGTGCCGTTCTTGATCGCGCGTTCGATGTTGTCCTTGGGCAGCGACTTGCTGCGCCCCGCATCGATGGCCAGCCGCAGCCGTGCATTCGCCGACGGATCCCCGCCGCCCAGCTTGGCTGCCATCGTGATCTCGCGAATGAGCTTCGTGAACAAGATGCCACGCTTGGCGTCCGTAGCCGCCTTGTAGTGCTTGATGTTCTTCCATTTACTGTGGCCGGCCATATCTCGATCAGTCTGATTGGCGTGGATGTGCAGGTGCGGAATATAGTCCTTGAAAACGCAGACCGGGACAGCATCGGCGCTCTTCGACGAAAAGCGCCGAGAGGGGAAAGGGCAGAAGCAAACGGAAACGGCAGGCTCAACCCGTGGTTGATCCCGCCGCTTCCGTGTTTTTCTGCCTTCTTCCTCAACTCGCCTTCCTCGAACCGCGCGACCCCTCGATCCGACGTTACGGCGTCACACGAACAGCCAGCTGTGCCCTGAATCCAGTCATGTCGGCGTGGACGGCGGTGTTGTTCGTCTGCGCGATGGCCAGCCTGCCCAGCGTGTAGCCGACGCTCGGGAACGCGGCGATACCGCCGAATCCGATGCGCGTCCGCAAGCCGAGCGTGCCGAGGAAGCTCGCCTGTGTGTGCGCGACCGACGTCGTCGCCGTCGTGGTGGGAACGTTCTGCAGCCAGTGACGAGCCTCGATGCTCGGCTCCACGACGGTGCCGAGCATGTGCAACCCGATGCCGAGATACCCGTTCGCGATATTCTCGCGTCCCGCTGGCTCGCCGTTGGCGTAGTTGCCAGTGGCGCGGAAAACGTTGTACGCCGCGATCGTGACGTCGTTGCCGGAGAGGGTGCTCGTGTACACCCCCTGACCAATGAGCCGGTTGCCCGTGTTGTAGATGGAGTTGCCGGCGACGTCATCGCCGAAGGCGGAGTACGTGAGGCCGAACGAGATGCGTCCGTGGCCCGCTGTGTGATCGATGCCGATCTTGGCGCGATACTCGTCGCCGGGCGTGAACTTGAGTGGCGTGCCCGGCTGGTTGAACGGTTCGTATTCCGCCGACCGGCGCACTGAGCCGCCGAAGCCGATGTTCCACTCGCCGATGGGGCGCGCGATGGCCACACCGCCCGTCACCGCGAGGCCGGTGCCCAGGTTCGAGATGGGGAAAGCCAGGAAGTCGCTCCCGATGCGTCCAGCGGCCGTCACCTGATCGAGATCGACGGTCGACTTGCCTGTCGGCAGGTTCACGCCGCCCGTGAGGACGACGAAGTCGCTGCCGAGGCTGAGGTTCCCGCGCAATTGCGTGTCGGTGAGGCCGTTGACCTCACTCACCGCAGCGCCGGTCGTCACCCTGGCCCGCGCGTATGCGGTGCCCACGTCGAAGGTGAATCGCGAGCCGAAGGGAATCGTCACGAACACCGGAATGGCGAGCTCGGAGATCTTCTCGTCGTTCGGCGCCTTGATCCTGTACTGCATGTACTGCGGGGCCAACCGAAGCTCCGTGTCGAAGACCGACTGCGCACCGAGCGAGGGCGCAACGACGGCCGCGAGCGCAAGAGGAAGCAGACTACGCATGTGCGATCTCATGGCTATGGGCGCTTGATGATGATCGTGACCTTGGCCGTTCCCGCCGGATTGTCGCTGCCAGTACCGGCAGACACCGGATCCTTCGATCCGGGAGTCGTCACGATACTTCCGCCGCCAGCGGCGGAACCGGTCGCCGATCCCGATTGCGACGAATTGATATCGCCCGCCACGTTCGCCACGGTGCTGCCCAGTCCTGCCGTGGTCGTGGCGCTCGTCGGCGCGTTGCCCTGCGTCGCGGCATTCACCACAGCGCCTTCCGCCGTGCCCTTGAGACTCACCTCGACCGTCGCCGCCGTCACCCCTTCTCCCGTCGCGGCATCACGAATCTCCTGGCTCTTCTGCTGCGCGCTCGTGAAGCCGGGATCGATGCGAATCGCATCATTGTAGAAACGCCCCGCTTCGTCGTAGCGTCCCTGATCCTCAGCGACCAGACCGCGGCTGTAGGCGAGGAACGCCTGCATCGACCGCGTGGGCCGCTGCTCGATCATGTTCCGCTCGGTCGGTGACAGCGTCACGCCGAGCTGTCCGAAGAGATCGAGGGCAATGCGCTTCTCCAGGTTGAAGACCGCCTCGAGCTGGTCCGATGCGTTGACCGTTCCGCGAATCTGGCTCGTGGGGACGTCGACGACCGCTGCGTCAGCGCGCAGGTCGAAAGCGCCCACCTGGTTGAGTGAACCCTGAACGACACGTCCAGCGCGAACCATCTTGCCCGCGCGGACGTTGCTCGTGGCGTCGGTGGCGCCGGTACGTTGCAGCGCGATTTCGTCGAGCAGTGCCTGCATCCGCGACCGCTCGACGAGCGTCAGCTGCGACGAGCGGGCGAGGTCGGTGGTGAGCAGGTCGGCGAAACCGCGCTCGAGCGGGCGGAGCGACGTGTCCGGCCCGGAGAACCGCAGCGGCATCACCGCGATCACCATCGGCGACGTCGGCTGTCCGGCGAGCGACGCTTCCTGCGCGACAGCCTTCTTCGCGTCGGCATCGATCTCCTTGCGGGTCAGCGCGGCGAGTCGCGACTGCAGCTGGTTGCGCACGCGACTGGTCCGACCGTAGGTGATGTACGACGAATACGCCGCCTTTGCCGCAGCGAGATCCCCGAGCTCCTCGGCGCTGAGACCGAGGTAGAGGGCGGTCGTTCCGTCCTTTGGATCGAGGCGCGTCGCCGTCTCGAGCGCCGAGCGGGCGTCCGGATAGCGCGCCGCCTTGTAGTAGGCGATGCCGAGTGAGCGGTTGACCGCCGCCGACGTCGGCTTGGATTTCTGCTGTTGCTCCAGCCGTGACACGGACTCACCGGTCGTCATGCCGCCTGTGGCGCAGGCGGTGACACCGAGGACCAGCAGGGCGGAGATGACGGGGGGCTTGAACATACGCATGCAACCGCCTCCTAGCGGTCCGGGTCGAGCATGTCTTCGAAACGCATCCATTGCGCGTAGAAATACAAATCCACGTAGCCCGTGCCGCCGTTGCGATTCTTCCGCACCAGCAGCTCGGTCGCGCCTTCGATGCCGCGGGCGCTATCGTACATCCCTTCGCGGAACAGCGCGAGTACCACATCCGCGCGCTCCTTCACCGCTCCCTGCGCTCCGAAGTCATCCAGCACGGGTCGGTGATCGTCGCGCGCGATGAGTCCCGGCACCGGTGTGGTCACCAGGATGGCCACCCGCGTGTCGAGCGCGAGCTGCTTGAGCGCCCGCATCGCCGTCGCCGCTTCCTCGGCCGAATCGCGCGTGCCGGGCAGCAGCGCATGCAGCCCGTCGACGACCACCAGCGCGATGTCCTTGAGCGCCGAGATCTCCTCGGTGATCGCGGGGACGCCGCGCGACGGGGCGCGTTCGATGATCGGGAGGTCGCCCCGCAGTCGGACGGCGGCCGCGCCCACGCTCACCCGCGTGATGTCGTCGAGCGTGCCGCGCCGCAGGTCGTCCACGCGCGTACGTCCCTCGATGGCGAGGGCACGCTCCAGCACGCGGTCGGGAAGCATCTCTCCCGAATAGAACAGCGTGCGGTGTCCTCCCTGCGACACCCGCAGCGCGACGGCCAGCGCGAACGCACTCTTGCCGCTGCCGACGTCTCCCCCGAGCACGATGAGATCACCGCGCCTCAGACCGCCGCCGAGCAGCTTGTCGAGGCTCGGAAACCCTGAGGGAACGGTGTCATCTGGCGAGGCCCCATCGGCAACGGCGTCGACGCGGCCAAGTAGGAGCGACAGGGGTGAGATATCTGCGCCGCGCGGCATGGCCCAAGATAGGGTTCATCGAGCGAGCGGAGCAAGGAAAAACACTGCCTTTCCCCAACAAATGTGGAGCATCAGCCCTTGAGCGCGGCCGTCAGGGCGTCCAATTCCCCGCGGGATTGGGGGTCGAGGTACGACGCCGCAGCGATCGCGAGCGCGGCGACCTCCTTCGCCACTGGGGCGGATTGTCCGTCGACGCTCAGGTCGGCACACCGGATGACGGGAGTCCTGACGGCGGCCGGCAGCGCAAGGGTGCCGAGCCACGCTTTGGCACCCGCGCATCGTGCGGCTCGTGCGTCCTGATCCTCAGCGAGCGCACGCGTGCACTCGTGCGCGAGCCGAGCGGCGACGAAGCACGCAAGGGCCACCTCGCGCGCTCCCCCGATGGGCGCCCGTCCGGCGAGGTTGGCCAGGTGGCGGAAGCGGAAGCTCGGCGCCTGAAGCGCGTAGGGCAGTGAAGGTGGCACTGACTGCAATCTGGAGGACGGGATGACGGGAGGACAGGAGGAGACTCTCCGCCAGCCCGTCACGGGAGCATGAGCATGAGCGCTCAGCCTCGCGCTCGCGCGGGCAAAGCCATGAATCCTGTAATCCCGTCCTCCTATGGTTAGCTTTGGTCCATGCCTCTTCAGGTCAAGGCCGTCCTCTGGGTCGACGACGAGGCGGAACTGCTCGAACCTCATCGCATCTTCTTGCGTGACAAGGGGTTCGAAGTCGAAACCGCAACGAACGCCGACGATGCGCTCGAGCTGATTCGCCGTCGGGCGTTCGACCTCGTCCTCCTCGACGAGCAGATGCCCGGCACCCGCGGACTCGAGGCGCTCAAGGAGATCCGCGAGATCGCGCCGACCCTTCAGGTGGTCATGGTCACCAAGAGTGAGGAGGACAACACCCTCACCGAGGCGCTCGGCAAGAATATCGGCGGATACCTCGTCAAGCCGGTGACTCCGCGGCAGGTCTACGCCATGGTCTCGGGGCTTCTCGAGGGACCGCGGATCAGGCAGCAGGTCGTGGCGCGAACCTTCGTCGACCGCTTCCGCGCCATGCAGAGCGAGTCGTTGCGCGACCTCGACTGGCGCGGCTGGATCGACCGTTATCTCGAGATGGTGCAGTGGGACCTCGACCTCACGGCCGCCAACGAGATGGGGTTGCACGAATCCCTGCGCGGGCTCTTTCCGGAGCTGCGCCGCGACTTTGCGCTGTACATGTCTCGCGCCTACCCCGAATGGCTCGCCAACCTCGAGGGCGACCGCCCGCCGCTGTCGATCGACATCGTGAGCGAATTCCTGATGCCGGTGGTGCAGCAGGACAAGGCAGCGGCGTTCATCGTCATCGATTGCCTGCGCCTCGACCAGTGGAAGTTTCTCGAGCCGGTCATCTCGCCGATGTTCGAGATCGAGACGACGCACTATTTCGGTGTGCTGCCCACGGCGACGCCGTACGCCCGGAATGCGCTGTTCAGTGGTCTCTTTCCCAACGAGATCGCCGCGCGCTTTCCCGACTGGTGGGGCGAGCGTGAGGACGAAACGCTCAACGCGCACGAGAAGGATCTTCTCGAGGCACATCTGGTCGAGATCGATCGCAAGGTGCCCGTGAAATACGACAAGATCTCGTCGTCGTACGAGGCGGACGAGCTGGAACGCCGGCTCGCCAACGCCATCGCGCCGGAGGGCATCAGCGCGTTCGTCTTCAATTTCGTCGACCTCCTGACGCACGGCCGCTCGGAGTCCGCCATCCTGTATGAGGTCGCACGCGACGAAATCGCCCTTCGTCAGCTCACCTTGCAATGGTTCAAGCGCTCGGCGCTGTTCAGCGTGTTGCAGGAAGCGGCGCGACGGAAGGTGAAGGTGCTCGTCACGAGCGACCACGGCTCCATTCATTGCCACACGCCGGCTACGGTGTTCGCCAAGCGTGACGCGACGCAGAACCTTCGCTACAAGTTCGGTGAGGATCTCCGGGCCGAGAACCCGGAGTATGCGCTGCTGTTCAAGAATGAGGACTCGCTGAAGCTGCCGCGTCGCGGGTTGGGGGCCAACACGTTGCTCGCCACGGGCGACAGCTTCTTCGTCTATCCCACGAAGCTGCGTGAGTACCAGAGTCGCTATCGCGGCTCGTTTCTGCACGGCGGCGTCACGCCGGAGGAGTGCATCCTCCCCGTGTCGCTGCTCACACCCAAGCGCTGACGCATGTACCGCCGACTGTTGCGATACCTGCGGCCGCACTCGTGGCGGATGGTCGGAACGATCGCGTGCAACGTCATGGCTGCCGTCCTCGACGTCTTCTCCTTCACGCTGCTCGTCCCGTTCCTCAACGCGCTGTTCGGCGAGCCGCAGCTCATCTCGAAGACGTCGACCTGGATCACCAGCCTCCAGGAAAAGATGGTCGGCGCGTTCCTGAATCCGGGCGACAGGCTCGGTTCGGTGGAGACGATGATGATCGCCATCATCATCATCGTGCTGATCAAGAACGTCTTCGTCTGGCTCGGTGGACAGCTCGGTGCGGCGCTGCAGGAGAACGTGACGCGCGATCTGCGCGACAGCGTCTTCCGGCACCTGCAGCGACTGCCCCTCGGCTACTTCCAGCGCACGAAGACAGGACAGATCATCTCACGCGTGCTGTCGGACACGGAGCAGACGAAGGCGCTCATCACCGAGATGGTGACGCGCTCGCTCCTCAGCGCGGCGACGATCGTCGGCACGATCATCATCCTGCTCAACTACTCGGTGCGGCTCACCTTCGTCGCGCTCGTGATCGCGCCGCTGTTGACGCTCTCGCTGCAGCCCGTATTGCGAAAGCTGCGCAAGGGACATCGTCGCCTGCGCGGCGACTACGGCGAGATCACGAGTGTGCTGCAGGAAGTCGTGAGCGGCATCCGTCTCGTGAAGTCGTTCCGCGGCGAGCCGTACGAAGATTCGCGCTTCACCGCGGCAAGTCATCGCTATTCGTCGGGCATGGTGCGTATCACGCGCATCGCGTCCCTCTCCCAGCCGATGACGGAATTGATCGGGACGTCGGTCGCCATGCTGATTCTGTGGATCGGCGCGCGTGAGGTGCTGTCCGGTTCGAGCTCGATGGACAGCGCGACGCTGATGACGTTCATGATCATGGTCATGCGCCTGCTTCCGCCGCTCAAGCAGCTCTCACAAGTGCCGACGACCGCGCAGCAGTCGTTTGCCTCGGCCGAACGATTGTTCGAGGTGCTCGACCTGCCTACGGAGACCATCCTCGACCACGGAACACGCGACGCAGGCGCGCTGCGCGAATCGATCGCCTTCGAGCATGTCTCGTTCTCGTACGGCGACGAGCCGGTGTTGCAGGACGTCAGCTTCGTGGCGCGTCGCGGCGAAGTGGTCGCGCTCGTGGGCGCGAGCGGAGCGGGGAAGAGCACGCTCGTCGATCTGCTTCCGCGCTTTTACGAGCCAACCGAAGGCAGAATCAGGCTCGACGGCGTAGATACCATGGAGATCAAGCTCGCCTCGCTGCGCGGGCTCACCGGCATTGTGAGCCAGGACACCGTGCTGTTCAACGACACCGTCCGCAACAACATCGCGTACGGATCGGCCGGGTCGTTCACCGACGCGCAGGTCGAGGCGGCGGCGCGCGCGGCCAACGCACACGCCTTCATCATGGAACTGCCGGAAGGCTACGCCACTGTCCTCGGCGAGCGCGGAACGCGACTTTCCGGTGGCCAGCGGCAGCGGCTGGCCATCGCGCGAGCACTCCTGACCGATCCGCCCATACTCATCCTCGACGAGGCCACGTCTGCACTGGACACCGAATCGGAACGACTCGTGCAAGAGGCGATCGACCGATTGCTCACGGGCCGTACCGTCTTCGTCATCGCTCACCGTCTCTCAACTGTCGTGCACGCCGACCAGATTCTCGTCCTCGACCGCGGCGAGATCATCGAGCGCGGCACCCACGCCGAGCTGCTCGCGCAGCGGGGTGCTTACCATCGCCTGCATGCGGCCCAGCTGCAGCGTGGCGAGAGCGCCGTCGTGACCGACGCTGAACCGGCCGGAGTGCGCTGACCGATGCGCACATTGTTCTACCACATGGGCAGTCACTGGAGCGGTGCATCGCGCTCCTTTGCCGTCGCCGCGCGCGGACTCGCCGCACAGGGCGCGGCGGTCACGGTGGTCTGTCGCGCCGGGAGTGGACCCGAGCAGCGCTTTCTCGCCGAGGGACTCGACGTCGTCGCGGTGCAGTCGAGCGGCTCCGTCGGCCCCGACGCATGGCGCCTCCGTGCCGTCTTGAAGGAGAAGTTCATCGAGGTCGTGTTCCTTCATACCGAGCGCGAACATCTCGTTGCGAGCTCCGCGATGCGACTCGCCGAACGTGGTGCGGTCATTCGGCGCATTCCTGCGGGCTGCATCGCGAACGTCGGACGCACGGGCACGTTTGCCGGCAAGATGGCGACGTCGATGCTCCTCTTCACCACCGAAGCCGATCGCGCGCGTTCCGGCGGCGGCGACCGCAGCTTCGTCGCGCCGCTCGGCGTCGACGTCGAGAAAGTGAAGGATGCGCGCGACGCATCACGCACGGTGCTTGGATTCACGGAGGCGACGCAACTCATCGTCTGCGTCATCGACCAACAGTCCGGAAGTCGCGTCACCACGGCGATGCGCACGCTCGCGTTGCTCGCCGAGCGCCATCCGGCGCTGCGGCTGGTGCTGGTCGGTCGCGCTGACGATGCCGACGACACACGCATGCACGCCGCGGCACTCGGCGTCACGTCGCTCGTGCGCTTCCTCCGCGAGAACGACAACACGCCGCAGGTCCTCGCTGCCGCCGATGTCGGTTGGGTCGCCGCTGACGGCGATGACGGCGCGTTCGCCTGTCTCGACTTCATGGCGGCGCGCGTGCCCGTGATTGCCGAGCGCACGCCGTTGGTGTCGCACTATGTGCCGGATGGCATTGCGGGGGTATTGCTGCCCCCCGCGGATCCGAGCGACACCGCATCGGCCGTTGCGCGCTTTCTCGCCGACGAGGAAACACGGAAAGGCATGGGCAACGGTGGCTACACGCGCGCCAAGCGCGATTTCGGCGAGGCGGCCATGATCGAGGGATTCATCGCCGCAACGGCGGCGGCCGGTGATCGGTCCCTCTGGGCAACGCGGTGAAAGGCACGACGTTTTCGCACTACCTCGAGCTCTATGCACTGCGCGGAGCCGTCGCTGTCCTGCGCAAGTTGAGCTTCCGTCGCGCTGGCGACGTCGGCGAATGGATTGGCGCGCTCGTCTACAGTCCCTTCGGCATCCGTCGCGCCGTCGTCGAGCGACAGGTGCGCGCCGCATTCCCCGGGCTTGGTGAAGCGGAGGTGCTGCGCATCGCGCGTGAGTCATACGGGAATCTCGGCCGCACGAGCATCGAGACCGCTGTGCTTCCCACGTACTCCAGGGAAGAAATTCTCGGCCTGTTCGGCGCCATCGAGGGATGGGACGTGCTCGAGGAGGCGCTGTCGCGCGGCAGGGGTGTGATCATCGTGTCCGGCCACCTCGGAAACTGGGAGATGGGCGCCGCGTATGTCGCCGCGCGCACACCTCGGCTCGAGGCGGTGGCGCGTGGGATGCAAAATCCCATGTTCGAGAAGTACCTGACTGACACGCGCGAGAAGCTCAGCGTGCACGTCATCCACGATTCGGACGCGGTGAAGCGGGTGCCACGCGCGTTGCGCAACAATGGGGTCGTGGCCTTTCTCTTCGATCAGGGCGCAGCGGGACTCGCGTCCACGTGGGTGCCGTTCTTCGGCCGGTACGCGAAGACGCCACGTGGCCCCGCCGTGTTCGCCCTGCGACTCAATACGCCGGTCATCTTCACGTGTGCGGTGCGTGCGCCGAACGGGAAGTACTCGATGCAGTTCGAGGAGGTCGTCGTCCCCCGGACCGGCGAGCGCGAGCACGACGTGGACGCCATCGTCGGCGCATACACGGACACGCTCGAGCGGTGGGTTCGGAAGTATCCGGAGCAGTACTTCTGGCATCACCGCCGCTGGAAGCATCAGCGGCCAGGCACGCCACCCGAGCTTGGAGATCCGTCGTGAACGAGCGCGCATCGCGAGCCTTGAAGGGCGACCGACGGGCGTGGTTCGGCATCGGTGTCATCGTGCTGATGGTGCTGCTCGCCGTACTCGCGCCGCTCGTCTCGCACCACGATCCGTTGCGCATCGATCTCGTCAACCAGCTGCAAGGTCCGTCGACGGGGCACTGGCTCGGCACCGACATTCAGGGCCGCGACGTCTGGGCCCGGCTCGTCTACGGCGCACGCGTGTCGCTCTCGGCCGGCATCGTCTCGCAGTCGATTGCGCTGCTGATCGGCCTGACCATGGGGTTGATCGCAGGATATTACGGTGGCTGGGTCGACGAGGTTGTCATGCGTCTCGCCGACGTCACCCTCGCCTTTCCGACGCTGCTCCTCCTCATCGCGATGGCCGCCGCGCTGCAGCCGTCGCTCGGGGTCGTCTTTCTCACGATTGGCATTGTGGGTTGGGCCGGCATGGCGCGACTCGTTCGCGGGCAGGTGCTCGTCGTCCGACAACTCGAGTTCGTCCAGGCGTCCAAGGCGCTGGGCGCGCGCGACACGCGCGTGGTGCTGCAGCACGTATTGCCGAGTGTCGTCGCACCGGTGCTCATCGCGGTGACGCTCGGCGTCGCCGCGGCGATCATGGCCGAGTCGGCACTGTCGTTTCTCGGACTTGGCGTTCAGCCACCGACGCCGAGTTGGGGCTCGATGATCGCCGATGGTCGTGACTTGAACCAGCTGCGCAATGCACCGTGGACATCCGTGGCGCCGGGCCTGGCGATCGGCGCCGCGGTGCTCGGCTTCAATCTCCTCGGTGATGCCTTGCGCGATGCACTCGATCCGCGGCACGCCGCGAAAGCCGGGGCGATCGATGCGCCGCCATCGGCGCGAACCTAGCTGGAACAGAATAAAGGCGCTCTTGTCGCAGAGGACGCAGAGATGCCGAAGGCCGCAGAGGAGACCAGACCAGAAATCTTCCGAATTCTTCTGATGATGTCTTTCGCTTTCCTCTGCGTTCCTCTGCCCCTCGGCGTACTCTGCGGTAAATCCGCTTTTCGAGATCAATGCCCATAGACACCGATCGACTTCGCCGCGAAGAATTCCGTTGGATGTGCAGCGGCGACACCGTCTACATGAACGCCGCGAGCACAGGTCCGCTGCCGCAGCGATCGGTCGACGCACAGGTCGACTTCACGCGACGCCGCGCGACGCCACATCTCGTCGGGTTCGACGACCAATTCGGCGCACTGTCCAGGTGCCGAACGCTCGTCGCCGAGATGGTAAACGCGTCGCCAACGGAAATCGGTCTCGCCATCAACACCGGCGCGGGCCTCAACCTCGCCGCGTGGGGCCTGCCACTCGGCGCCGGCGATGAAGTCGTCGTACCCGACGCCGAATTCCCCGCCAATCGGTATCCGTGGATGGCGGCAGCCGAGGCGAGAGGTTTCGCGCTGCACATCGCCCCGTTGCGCGATGGCATCCTCGATAACGACGCACTGCTCGCCGCGCTCGATCGCCCGAAGGTGAAGGCCCTGTCGGTCTCGTGGGTCGGCTTCTCGAATGGCGCCGTCGCTGATCTCGATCGACTCGGCACGGCATGTCGTGATCGCGGCATCTTCTTCATCGTCGACGGCATTCAGGGACTCGGCGCCTTCACGCTCGACCTCGACCGCACGCCGGTGGACGTTTTTGCCTGCGGGGCGCAGAAGTGGCTGCTCGGCCCGTGGGGTTCCGGCTTCACCTACGTCCGCCGCGGCGTCATGGAGAAGATCACGCCGCAGCCCGTGAGCTGGATGGCCGTTCGCGGCTCGGACGACTTCTCCACGCTGATCGACTACGATCTCACCTGGCGTGACGATGCGCGTCGATTCGAGCAGGTGACGCTGCCGTATCAGGATTTCGCCGGTATGGCGGCGAGTCTCGAGCTGCTCCGCGAGATCGGTCCGCACACGGTGTCGGAGCACATCGTGCGCTGTGCGCACGCGCTGCTCGCCGGTGCGCGTGAACGAGGGGTCGCACTCGTGACGCCGCTGGAGAGCCACGCGGGAACAGCGTCCGTTCGTCCATCGGACGCGAAGGCGGCAAGTGCTCGGCTCGATGCGGCAGGTGTCATTCACTCGGTGCGCGAGGGGACGATTCGTCTCGCGCCGCACTGCTACACGACGGAGGAAGATGTCCGCCGGACGCTCGAGGCACTCCGCGAACGCTAGACCGCCAGCGCCGCAGCGGCGTTCGCGGCGTCCAACTCCCTGAGACGCATCAACACGAAATCCCTCTTGCCCTTCCCGACGATGATGTAGTTGCCGCGAAGCAGTGCCAGTGACTCCGCAATCACGCGTTCGTCTGCGTTGACCTTCCCCTTGTTCACGGAGACTGCGCCCTGCTCGAGGAGCCGCTTCGCCGCGCCGTTCGACGCCGCCAGCCCTGACGCCGTCAACATCTTGAGCGCATCGAAGCCGGTCGCATCACTCTCGCTGGCGATGGCCGACCGATCCACCTCGCAGAACGGCGCCTCGGCGCGCAGGATCGCAAAGGATTCGTCGGTCAGCTCGCTCGGATTCAGGCCACCGAAGAAAAACTGGGACACCTGCTCAGCTGCGTGAAGAGCGACGTCCCCATGCACACGGCGCGTGACGTCGCGCGCGAGAGCCTGCTGTGCCGAGCGCTTCTCCGGCGCCGCCTCGGTTGCCGCCTCCAACGCCTCGATCTCCGAACGATCCAGCAAGGTGAAGAAGCGCAGGTATCGCCCCGCATCGCGATCCTCTGTCTGCAACCAGAACTGGTAGAACGCATACGGCGACGTCCGCTCCGCATCCAGCCACACGGCGCCCGCCACGGACTTCCCGAATTTGGCGCCCGACGAGTTCGTCACGAGCGGGATCGTCAACGCATTCGCCTCGACGCCGTCCGCCCGTCGAATCAACTCGATGCCGGCGGTGATGTTTCCCCACTGGTCACTGCCTCCGAGCTGAAGGGTGACGCCGTCGCGGCGCCGAAGCTCGAGGAAGTCGTACGCCTGCAACAGCATGTACGAGAATTCGGTGAACGAAATCCCGGCGTCCATCCGCGATTTCACCGAGTCCTTCTGGAGCATGTAGTTCACCGTGAAGTGCTTCCCCGTGTCCCGGAGGAACTCCACCATCGACAGCTGGGTCAGCCAGTCCGCATTGTCGCGCATGCGGGCCGCACTCGGCCCACTGAAGTCGAGGAAGCGCTCGAGCTGGCCTCGGATCGCCGCCGTGTTGGTCGCGACGAGCTCCGTCGTCAACAGCTGGCGCTCCGCCGACTTGCCACTCGGATCGCCGATCATCCCCGTACCGCCGCCGACGAGCGCTACCGGCCGGTGGCCATGCCGCTGGAGGTGCACCAGCAGCATGATCACGAGGAGATTTCCCACATGCAGGCTGCTCGCCGTGGGATCGAAGCCGATATACGCCGAAACGGGACCCGCGGCGAGAACGCCGGGCACTCCATCGGTGTATTGATGAACCAACCCCCGCCACTGAAGCTCTTCGAGCACGCCTGTCGTCTGCATGGCACAAAAATAGACTAGGGCAGGGGGTATCGTCAGTGAACGCGGCTTCGCGCAGGCTCTCGCCGCGGGTTAACCTTCCCGAGCACCGTCGGGGTGGCGTTCGTCACCAGGCTCCCTGCTCTCTATCGAAGGTCGATGGACTTTCCGTTTTCGAAGAACTTTCGCCACCGGCATCCCAAGATGTCGCGCGGAGTCGGCATTGTATTCGCGTTCGGCACGGCGTTCGTGCTCGGCTTTGGCTACTCGGCCTGGGCGCTCGTCTGCCGAGCCGGCGCATGCCCCTCCGTCGATGTGCTCGACGAGTATCAGCCGCGGCAGACGTCCAAGCTGTTCGCCGCCGACGGCCGCTTCATCGCCGAACTTGGTCTGGAGCGACGCACGCTCCTCAAGATCGATCAGATCCCGCCGATGCTCCGCAACGCGTTCATCCAGACGGAAGACAAGCGCTTCTACGATCACAAGGGCGTCGACTTCCTCCGCATTCCGGGCGCACTCTGGGCTGATGTGAAGAAGCGCAGCTTCGCCGAAGGCTTCTCGACGATCACCATGCAGCTGGCGCGCAACATCTTCCCCGAGCGTCTGTCCCGCGAGAAATCGCTCGTCCGAAAGCTGAAGGAAGCGAAGGTCGCGCGCGCCATCGAGGCGAAGTACTCGAAGGACAAGATCCTCGAGCTCTATCTCAACCAGATCTCCCTCGGCAACAGCGCTTTCGGCGTGGAGACGGCCTCGCAGCGCTACTTCGGAAAGTCGGCGCGCGATCTCAATCTCGCCGAGTCGGCCATGCTTGCCGGCCTGCCCAAGGCGCCGGAGCGCTACAATCCACGCCGCTGGCCCGAGCGCGCCATCCAGCGCCGCAACACGGTCATCGAAGTCATGCGCTCGCAGGGCGCTATCAGCGATGCCGACGCGAGTCTCGCCAAGGCCTATCCACTGCAGCTCGCGCGGAAGTCGGAAGCGGGCGACGTTGCGCCGTATTTCGTCGAGTGGGTGCGCCAGCAGCTCGAGAATCAGTTCGGCCAGAAGCTCTATGAGCAGGGACTCAAGGTCTTCACGACGCTTGACGTAGACCTGCAGTCAGCGGCCGAGCGTGCGTTGGAGAACCAGCTGCGCGCCATCGAGTCGGGGAAGTTCGGCGCGTACACGCACATGTCCTTCGAGTCGTATCTCTCCCGCGCCTCCGAGCGCGCCGGCGAGGCTGCGGCCGCCAACTCGCCATATCTCCAGGGCGCGTTCGTCGCCATGGATCCGCGCACCGGTGCCGTTCGTGCGCTGGTGGGCGGCCGCGACTTCGATGATTCGAAGTTCAATCGCGCCATCCAGGCGCTGCGTCAGCCGGGGTCCACGTTCAAGCCCGTCGTCTATGCCGACGCCGTGCAGAACGGCCGTCCGCCCTCCTACATCGTCGACGACTCGCCGGTGACGGTGCCGCAGTCCGGCGGCGGGAGCTGGACACCGCAGAACTACGACGGAAAGTTCGAAGGCCCGATGCCGATGCGGCGCGGACTCTATCAGTCGCGCAACATCATCGCGATCAAGGTCGGCATGGAGCTCGGCGCGCAGAGCGTCATCGACATGGCGCGCAAGTTCGGCATCACGACGCCAATTCCGCCGTACCCGTCGATCAACATCGGAGCGGCCGACGTCTATCCCATCGAAATGATCGCCGCGTACTCCGCCTTCGCGACACTGGGCACGCGCTCGAGCCCTACCGCCATCGTACGCGTCGAGAACTCGAAGGGCGACGTGCTCTGGGAGCCGACGCCATCGCGCGTGCCGGTGATGTCGCCCGAAGAGTCGTGGCTCATGGTGAGCATGATGAAGGACGTCGTGCGTCGCGGAACGGCGGCGGGCTCGGTGGGCAGCCAGTTCAACTATCCTGCCGGCGGCAAGACCGGAACGACGAACGACGGCGCCGACGTGTGGTTCATCGGCTACACGTCGGACCTCGTGGCGGGTGTCTGGATGGGACTCGACAAGCCGAAGAAGATCAAGGGCAACGCGCAGGGCGGACAGCTTGCCGCACCGGCGTGGACATCCTTCATGCGCGAGGTCTATCGCCGCAAGCCTGCGCCGCCCGACTGGCCGAGGCCCGATGGCATCGTCATCCGCGACATCGATCCTGTGAGCGGTTTGCTTGCCGGTCCGGGATGCGGTGCCACGGTCACCGAATACTTCATCGCCGGCACCGATCCGATGCAGACCTGCGTTCCCACGGGATACGGTGTGCCTGGCGCCGACACGCTCGGTGGCTATCCGCCAGTGGGCGGCTATCCGCCCGGCAGTACGCCGCCGCCGCGCCAGTCACCACCGGTGCACATCGACACGGGTCGTCCGCGCCTGAGTGACACCACGGTCTTCTCGCGGCCGCGAACCACCTCGCCTGGCGCGATGGTCGTTCCAGGTGCGACGCCGATCCCTCGCCCGTCGCGCCCCATACAGCCGCGCGACACGATGCGATTCATTCCGCGCGACTCGGTTCGTCCCCAGCGCGAAACGACAAACCCATTCCGGATTCCGCCGGCGCAATGACCTGGCAGCCCACGGACTGCCACGCCCACTCGACGCACTCGGACGGATCGATGAGCGTGGCCGAAGTGGCCGCGCGCGGCAGGGCGCTCGGCGTCCGCGTCACCGTGTCGGATCACATCTCGCGCGATGCGCCGACGTCCGTCGACTCCGTCGCGGCGATCGAGCGCTATCTCGACGATCTCGAGCAGCACGACGTCCTGCGTGGCGGTGAGTTCTGCTGGCACGACGCGCTCTGGCGTGAAGTCCCGGCGTCGGTCGTGCGTCGCTTCTCGCATCGCGTCGGCTCACTCCATTCGATCCGCCTGTCGAACGGGAGCTTCGTTCGCGCCTTTTCGCCGGCGCTGCCCGACGGGTTGACGGCGTCCGAGTACATGAAGGCGCACGTCGCATCGCTCGAGGAGCTTGCCGACGAAATGCCAGTGGACATCCTCGCGCATCCCACGCTCGTACCGCCGCCAATGCGCATGATCGATCCGCACGAGCTCTGGACCGAATCGCTGGAGACGCGGGCGGTGAACGCGCTGCTCGACGCGGGCATCGCCTTCGAGGTGTCGGCTCGCTACCAGCCACACGAACGTCTCGTCCGTCGCGCTGTCGACGCAGGCGTCCGCATCTCGCTCGGCTCCGATGGCCATCGGATCGATCAAGTCGGCAACATCGCCTTTCCGCTCGCCCTGGCACGCACGCTCGGCGTCGCCGACGATGCGCTCTACGATCCCGAACGACACGGCTCACGCACCGGCGCCTTCGCCGCATGACTCGCTACCATGCGCGCTGGATTTGTCCTGTGTCGTCGGCGCCTTTCAGCGATGGCACTGTCGCCGTGGAGAATGGCCGCATCGCGTACGTCGGTCCGCGGAGCGCCGCGCCGACAGGCGGCGATGAGCTCGACCTCGGCGACGTGATCCTCACGCCGGGACTCGTCAATGCGCACTGCCATCTCGAGCTGACGGCGATGCGTGGGTTTCTCGACGGTCTTGGCTTTCGCGAGTGGATCCTGCGCCTGACCGCGGCACGACGGGCGGTGCTGACGCAGGAGATGATGCTCGACGCCGCGCGGCTCGGCGTCGCCGAAGGTTTGCAGCACGGCATCACGACGTTCGCGGATACGGGTGATTCGGGCGCGGGCTTCGACGCATTGCTGGAGTCGGGCGCCCGAGGCATCAGCTATCGCGAGGTCTTCGGCCCCGATCCGGCGCAATGCGCCGAGATGATCGCCGGACTCGTCGCGAAGGTCGAGGAGATGCAGCAGCGCGCGACGAGCCTGGTGCACGTTGGCGTGTCTCCGCACGCACCGTACACCGTGTCCGATCCGCTCTTTCGTGCGACCGCGGCTCTCGCGCATGAGCGAGGTTTACCGCTCGCCGTTCACATCGCCGAGAGTGCATTGGAGAGCGCGCTCGTCGAGCGTGCCGAG
Organism: Gemmatimonadaceae bacterium; assembly: GCA_039915865.1. GTDB lineage: Bacteria > Gemmatimonadota > Gemmatimonadetes > Gemmatimonadales > Gemmatimonadaceae > AG11. Next base: position 43,445 of record JBDSML010000210.1, read on the forward strand.
GGAGAGTTCGCCGACGGCTTGAGGTCGCGCGGCATCGCCGTGCGGCCGAGAGCGCGCACCCCAATCGCGCTCATGGAGTCACTCGGCGTGCTCGGCGCACAGTCGCTGCTCATTCATTGTGTTCGTGTGGATCGCGAGGACGTCGATGCCATTTCGCGTCATGACTGCGCAGTGGCGCACTGCCCGGCATCCAATGCGAAGCTCGGCCACGGCATCGCGCCGCTGACACAATTACTCGCCGCGAACATCCGCGTGGGAGTCGGGACGGATTCGGTGGCGAGCAACGATCGCATGGACATGCTCGATGAATCGCGGCTCGCCGTGCTCTTCGCCGGGGCGCGTGAGGGACGTCATGACGCACTCGCCTCGAACCGCGCGCTATCGCTGGCGACCCTCGGTGGCGCGCGGGCGCTGGGAATGCACGAGGAAATCGGGACGCTCGAGGTTGGCAAGGCGGCCGACATTGCGGCCTTCCGGGTCCCCGAATTTCGATCGCCGATTCACGATCCCGTGGCGGCGCTGATTTTCGCGATCGCCGGGCAAAAGGCCGATTTCGTGGCCGTGGCCGGCGAGGTGCGCGTGCGCGACGGGCGGCTCGTCGCGACCGACGCAGCGCTCCCGGCGCGCGTGCAGGCGTGTGCCGACCTGCTGCAACGATGGCGCTCTCAATGAAGCGGTCTCTTGTTCGGCCTGTGTACGGCCCGTAACTTCGGAGAGTAAGCTATACGCCCGGAGGCGCGATTGATCCTCGGCTGTCTGGCACTGAATGCGTCGTTCGAGCCCCTGACCATGGTTCCCATGCGTCGGGCGCTTCGGCTCGTCATCGACGGAAAGGCGGAGATCGTCGAGTCCGACTGTGATCGCGTCGTGCGGTCCGAGCGGCTGACGATGCCGCGTCCGGCAGTCATCCGCCTGACGAAGTTCATCCACGTGCCGCGTCGCTTCCGCCGGCAGGTGACGAACACGTTCCTGTTCGCGCGCGATCACTATCGGTGTCAGTACTGCGGACGTCCGGCGATCGAGCTGCGTCCGCGCGAGGCACTGACGCGCGACCACGTGATTCCGATTTCGCGCGGTGGCAAGAATGACTGGAACAACGTCGTCACGGCATGCTCGCCCTGCAACACGCGCAAGGGGAACCGACTGCCGCACGAAATCGGCATGCATCCGCTGACGCATCCGGTGGAACCGCATTTCGTGCACCTGTCATGGGCGGTTCGTCGGCTCACGCAGACGCAGGCGAAGTACATCCGCACCTTCTACGGCGACGCCATACTCCACCAGCTCGAGGCACTCGAGCATCGAGTGCATCAGGACGCACACGGCCATGTGCATCGTGCAGCGGCAGCGATCGCAGAGCATTCGGAGGCAGCGGAAGGTTAGGCTGCCTTTTTTTTTGCGTTCGGATCGGCCCTTGCCGAACCGGCCTACTTCTCTCCCACGAACACGACGCTGCGCCCCGTGAAGTGCCGCTTCTCGCCGCCGAGCATGCGGAGCATCAGCGTGCGCAGGCCAGTGCCGACGGCCGATGCCGCTGTATTGCCCTTCACGCCGCGCAGCCACCGTTCCAGCTGGTCCATGTCACTCACGGACAGGGCCTCGATGTCCAAGGCCAGCGTGTAGTAGTACTTCACGCCTTCACGATCGGGCAGCAACGACGTGCGCGTCGGCCGCTCGAGGGTGGACTGCGCGGTGGACAGCGTGGCAAAGCTGCCAAGGTCCTCGACCCTGCCGGACTGTTGCCGCACGACGCGATATCGCTGCGCCGACGGATCGTATTGCACGATCACGGTCCAGTCGAGCTGTCCCTCGAGATCATCGAACAATCCGCCCATCCGCCACAGCTCCAGCCGAAAGTGCAGCGAAGCCGGAAACCCGCTGCGCACCAGGTCGCGCATGTCCGCCTCGGCGAACAGGTTCGTC
>JBDSML010000283.1:0-46452 GCA_039915865.1 Gemmatimonadaceae bacterium
GTGTTCTTCTCGTCGAGCAACTTCCCCAAGGTGGCGCAGCCGTTCATCCAGGCACTGCCACTGACGGCGACGATCAACGCCTTGCGTGCCACGATGCTGCAAGGCGCTGGGTGGTCGGTTGTCGCGCCGTCGATCGCGATCATCGCCGCGTGGCTGGTGTTCAGCTTCGCACTGGCACTGAAGCTGTTTCGGTGGCGATAGCGCTTGGCGCTGGCATCTCTTCGGCGACTTCCGTGACTTGAATTATTGGAATCCATTGGGATTCGCTCCGTCTGCACAAGACAGAGGTGTATCGCCGGATCTTCTGCAACAATCCTTCAATTCTTCAATTCTTCAATTCGAGCCTTCGGTCGTGGTTCAGCAGCGGCAAAAACAGAACTAACGGCTGGAATCAAGGAATTGAAGAATTGAGCCTGCGCCGGCGAGAGTGTCGCGTGTCACGCGCCTGCATTCTGTTTGACTGGCTCCGCTTGCAAGCGAGAGGCACGTCGCCGATCGGCCGCGCATCGGCAAGAGGGTTGCTACGGCCGGCATATTGTGCGATGGCGAAGAGAGCCACAACTCGACGTGACCGTCGCCGCGCTCCTGAAGCGGACCGTGCCCCATTCGGTCGGCAGGCAAATCACCCGATCGAGGGATGCGCGTTCACGATCGCGCTGGCATAGTTCAAGCGTTCGGAGGCGCGATGTTCATAGAGCGTCCGACGCATCAACGCTTTCGGGGAAGCAACCATGACCAGCACCATCTCTGCTCCGGCGTATCCGACCAAGAACGACCTTCCGGAGGCGACGCGGATCGAAGTGATCAGCCTGCTGAACCAGAAACTCGCCGCCTGCATCGACCTGCAACTGCAGTGCAAGCAGGCGCACTGGAACGTGAAGGGACCGACGTTCATCGCGCTGCACGAACTGTTCGACAAGATCGATGAAGACGTCGAGAACTATGCGGACATGCTGGCGGAACGGCTGGTCCAGCTCGGAGGAATTGCCGAGGGTACCGCTGGGGTCGTCGCCACGCGGTCGACGCTCGCCGACTATCCGCTCGCGATCAGGACCGGCGCGGAGCACGTGGCCGCGCTCTCCGATGCGCTGGCTCAATTCGGGCGAATGGCCCGCGTCGGCATCGAGGAGATGAACGAGCTCGAGGATGCCGGGTCCGCGGACCTCCTCACCGAGGTGTCACGCGGCATCGACAAGTGGCTCTGGTTCGTCGAAGCACACCAGCAGGGCGGCTGACGTCAGCCGGTCGGGCCGAACCGCTCCGTCTTGACCATTGCCGGTTCGTGTCCGAGCTGGACGAGCGCGTTTGCGACCACTTCGACCATCGGCGTCGGACCACAAACGAAGATTCGCGGCCGCTCGGCGGGTGACCATCCGAACTCGTCGAGCATGGCGCCATCGATGCGACGCGAGTAGCCTGACCACTCCGCGGGCGTGCCGCGCGTCAGCGTGTGCGCGACGCGCAGCGTTGCGTCATTCTCCGCGAGCCGCGCGATCTCGTCGCGGTAGATGATGTCGTCCCACGTGCGCGACGAATAGAGCAGGCGCGCCGACGTGTCTCCGGTCGACGAACCATTCGCCGCCGCGTTGCGATGCCGGAGCATCGCCATCAGCGGCACGATACCAGAGCCGCCGGCGACGAGAAACAATGGCCCGCCGAGTGCCCGATCCCAGACGAAGTAGCCGCCGATGGGACCGCGCAGCTCGAGCGGATCGCCGACGCGCAGCTGCTCCGCCAGGTACGGAGACACTTCTCCATCCTCGAGACGTTCGATCGTGAGCGCGAGACGCGCCGCTTCTGGTGGAGACGCGATCGAATAGCTGCGCTCCGCCTTGTATCCATCTTCGGCAGTCAGGCGCACGTCGACATGCTGGCCCGCCCGATGTCCGGGCCAGCCTGGCACATCGAGCGTCAGCGTGCACGTCGTCTTCGTTTCCCGAATCAGGTCGACGACCGTCGCGGTGCGCCACTCGAGTCGCTGAGACGTCGATGCCTGCTCGGAGCTCACGCGTCGCCCGTGTAGCGCTGTTCACGCCACGGGTCCCCGCGAATGTGATAGCCGTTCACTTCCCAGAATCCCGGCTCCTCCGTGTCGAGCAGACGAAGCTGCCGGATCCACTTCGCGCTCTTCCAGAAGTAGAGATGGGGCACGAGCAGCCGCGCGGGGCCCCCGTGCTCAGGATGGAGTGGCGCGTCGTCGAACTGGAACGCGACCATCGCCTTCCCGTCGATGAGGTCGGCGACCGGAACATTCGTCGTGTAGCCGCCCTCACAGACGGCCATCGCGTACGGACTGCGCTGGACTCCGCCCTTCGACGCCTCGGCGAGTAGCGTGTCGAGGGAGATGCCTTCCCACTTCGTGTCGAACTTCGACCACTTCGTGACACAGTGGATGTCGCGCGTCACACGCTCGTGCGGGAGCGCCTGAAATTCGTCCCACGTCCAACTGACCTTGCTGCCGCTCGAGCCGACGATGGTGAAGTCCCACTGCGCCGTTGACAGTTGCGGCGTCGGTCCGGCCGACAACACCGGAAAACCGCGCTCTTCATACTGGCCCGGCGGCAGTCGCTCGGCAGCCTCCGCAGAACGCTTGCGGCCCTGAAAGCCTCGAGAAAATGGTGTCGTCATCTCACGCTCCGGGTTGTTCTGCGACCTCCGCCTGCAACACGCGCCAGAGTGCCTCGACATCTGCGCGCTCCGTCTGCTCTCCACCCACCGACACGCGCACCATCCACCGTCCCTGCAACAGAGCCGGCGTCAGGTACGCCTTTCCTGATACGTTCACGCGCTCCGCCCATGAAAGCGTGTACCTGTCGAGCTCTTCGCCGCTCACGCCTTCCCGCTCATGGCGAAGGCAGATGGTCTGCAACGGTACAGGCGCCAGTATCCTCCAGTGCTCGGCACCACGCACCTGCTCCACCAGCCACTTCGCATTCTCGAGATCGCGACGCAGCCGCGCCTGCAGGCCAGATACTCCCTGCTCGCGAATGAGGAACCACAACTTGAGCGCACGGAAGCGACGGCCGAGCGGAATGCCCCAGTCGCGCAGGTTCTTCACCTTGGCGTCCACCGCCGACTGCAGATAGCTCGGGTTGGTGGACATCACGCGCACCAGATGCGCCGAATCGCGCACGTAGTACATCGAACAATCGAAGGCGGCGCCGAGCCACTTGTGCGCATTGAGCACGATGGAGTCCGCCCCTTCGACGCCCTCCCACATCCAGCGACACTCGGGGAGGATCATGGCCGAGCCGGCCATCGCCGCATCGACGTGGAGCCATACGTCGTAGGTCTTCGCGATCTTTGCCATGGCCGCAACGGGGTCGAGCGCCGTGGTGGTCGTCGTTCCCGTCGTCGCGACGATGGCGCACGGGCGACGACCGGCAGCGATGTCCGCGACGATGGCCGCCTCGAGTGCCTCTGGCTTCAGCGCGAACGCGTCGTCGTGCTCGATGAAGCGCAGGTTGTCGCGACCGAAGCCGGCCAGCAGCGCAGCCTTTTCCACCGAGCTATGACTGTGCGACGACACGTATACCACGAGCGGACTGGATTCACCCTGCAGCCCGCCGCGAGCGAGACCGTAGCCGGTCGTCCGCTCTCGAGCGCACAGCAGGGCGACCAAGGTGCTCGTCGACGCCGTGTCCTGAATGACGCCACTCCACGCGCTCGACAGGCCGACCATCTGCCGCAGCCAATCGGTGACCACTTCCTCGAGCTCGGTCAGCGCGGGACTCGACTGCCACGACAGCCCGATGACACCGAGTCCCGTGCTGAGAAAGTCGCCGAGGACGCTGGCGAGTCCGCCGTTCGACGGGAAGTATCCGAAGAAGCTCGGATGCTGCCAGTGCGTGATGCCCGGCACGATGATGTCGTCGACGTCGCGCAGCACGGCGTCGAACGATTCGGGCATCTCCGGCGGCGACGCTGGAAGACTGGCCTTGATCTCACCCGGCGCCGTACGCGCCATCACGCCACGCTCGCCGACGGTCTTTCGGTAGTCGGCGATGCGGTCGACCATCTCGTATCCGGCGCGACGAAATTCTTCGGGATCCACCGTCAGCGCTTCTCCACGCCGGTCGACCGCCACACCGACGGCACCTCACGTTCGGCCGTCGTCACGATCGAGATGCTCTCGCTCGCAAGCACATGTGCAGCACGCTCGGCCATCCTGCGCCGGCGCATGACGAACAAGAGCACGATGACGAGGATGAGCGCGACGAACCCGAGCCGCACTTCGAGCATGCGCGTGAAGTGCAGCAGCCTGATGGCCGCGCCGCCAAACGCGAGTCCCAGGTAGGCGAAGCCGAGCGACCATGCCCAGCAACTGATCCCGCTGCCCACCGCGTACAGGCTGAATGGCACGCGCGCCGCGCCACAGGCGATGGGCAGTGGGAGGCGCAGGCCGTAGGCGAACCGCACCGCCAGCGACGAGCGCCACGGATGCCGTTCGACGGCCGCCAATGCGGTGTCGAGCAGGCGGCGCTTGTTCGGCCACCGCGCATGCACCCAGTCGATCCGCCAGCGGCCCACATAATAGAGGGCGATCGACGCCACCCAGGTGCCGAGCGCCACCGCGACGACCACGCCGAGCATGCCCGCACGCCCGTGGCGGGCCGCGATCCCGCCGAAGATGGGGTTCGCTTCCTCGAAAACGATGCTCGACGCACCGAGAGCCGTGTACTTCCACAACTTCTCGAGCAGCGTCATCTCGTTGAGATGACGCAATGCGGGTACGGCGGATTGCAGGATGAGCGCTAGAATACGACCATTCCTCCCTTCATCTCCTCGATGCCGACGTCGGCCCTCGGCAATTTACCGACTGTCGAGCCCTCCGTGAGGCAAACAATCAGGAGCCCCATGCACCGCCCACTGCCGCCCGTCGTTTTCGCCGCACTCCTCGCGATGCCCAGCATGCTGCCCGCACAGCGACAGCTGCTGCTCGTCCCGCAACCGCGCGAGGCGCGGGCCGAGCAGGAGATCACCCTCGCGCGGGGCATCGACGTCGTCATCCCGTCCGAGACCGAGGATGCCCTCGCCGCGCGCGACCTCCGCGACGCGCTTCGCGAGGCGGGAGTGCCGCTCGCCTCGGGCGGCGGAAGCGCCCGGGTTGTCCTGCTCCGCTCGTCGTCCGCCGCGGGCAAGGACCTGATCGCGAAGAGCGGGAAGAGCTTCGATCAGGCCATGCGCGACGAAGGCTACGTCATCGTGCCGGAGGGTGCGACGCTCACCGTCGTGGGCGCCACCGCGAGTGGGGTCTTCTACGGCGCACAGACGGTGAAGCAACTCGTATTCGGCACGGGGAAGACGGCGAGCCTCAGCATGGCATCCGTGCGCGACTGGCCGGCAATGGCCCACCGTGGCCTGCACGACGACCTCTCGCGCGGCCCGTTGCCGACGCTCGACTACATCAAGAAGCAGCTCCGCACCTTCGCGGCGTACAAGATCAACACCTATTCGCCGTACTTCGAGCACACGCTCAGCTATCGCTCCAATCCGCTCGCGTCGGCGCCAGGCGGCGCGCTCTCGCGTGAGGACATCGCTGAGCTGGTGAGTTATGCCCGTCGGTACCACATCGACGTCGTCCCGGAACAGGAAGCATTCGGACACCTGCACCACGTGCTCAAGTACGAGCTCTATGCGAACCTCGCCGAAACGCCCCGCGGTCACGTGCTCGCGCCCGGCCAGGCCGGCTCGATGTCGCTCATCAAGCAGTGGTTCGCCGAGATCGACACGCTGTTCCCGAGCAAGTACGTGCACATCGGCGCCGACGAAACGTTCGAGCTCGGCCGGGGACAGACCTTCGAACGCGTACAGCGCGACAGCATCGGACCCGTGTACCTCGGCTTCCTCTCGGACATCGTCAAGGCGATCAGGAAGCCCGGCAAGAAGTACCTCTTCTGGGGCGACATCGCGGGCAATCACCCCGACCTCGTGAAGACGCTACCGAAGGAGATGGTGGCCGTGCCATGGGACTATGGTGCGGGCACCAGCTACGACAAGATGATCCTGCCCTTCACGCAGGCTGGCTTCGAGACGTGGGTCGCGCCGGGCGTGAGCAGCTGGAATCGCGTGTATCCGAACTACAACACCGCGTTCATCAACATCCGCAATTTCGTGCGTGACGGGCAGTGACTCGGCGCCACCGGTGTGCTCAACACCACGTGGGATGACGATGGCGAAGCGCTGTTCAACCAGGTCTGGTCGGGCGTGCTCTTCGGCGCCGCGGCGGGGTGGCAGCCTGGCGAGAGCAGCATCGAGAAGTTCCAGAAGTCGTTCGGTCGAGCGTTCTATCGCGACACGACGGGCCGGGTCGATGCGGCCGAGCGGCTGCTGATGGTCGCGCATGGCTCGTTACAGCGGGCGGGCCTCGGCGAGGGGAGCGACGCATTGTTCTGGCGCGATCCCTTCAGCGCCGATGGGTTGATTGCCGCCGATCGGATTCGTCCGTGGTCGCACGACCTTCGTGTGGCCGCGGAGTCGGCGCTGGTGTACGTGGCGCAATTGCGTGACGCGGGTCCGGTCGTGAATTCGGATGCGCTCGCCGCGCTCGAGCTCGGTGCGCGTCGCCTCGACTTCATCGGAATGAAGTTCCAGATCGCCGACGATGTGCGTCGCGCGTATGCGAACGCGGCTGATACCAGTCGTCGAGATACGAATCGCGAGCTGAGCGACATCTCGGGGATCAACGGCCGGCTCCAGGATCTGCGAGACGGCTACACGCTCACGAAGGAGCTGTACGAGGCCGCGTGGCGACGCGAGAACCGTCCCTATTGGCTCGGCAACGTGACGGTGAAGTACGATCTCGCCGCGCAGCTCTGGCAGTCACGGGCGGACAAGTTCGCGCAGGCCCGCTCGGAGTACGGGCGAACGCGGAAGTTGCCGGCCGGGGAGTCGATTGGTTTTCCGCCTGCTCCAGTGGTGCCGGCGCTGGTACCATAGCCCCGTCATCCGTCATCCGTCCTCCGGTGTTCGTCGCGAGTGTTCCTTCCCGTTTTCCGTGCTTCGTTTTGCGACGGACAAACGGACGACGAACCACGGGTATGAACACTCGCGACGAACAACAGATGACGGATGACAGGCGCCGTTGTGCTATCTTGCGTCGCCCCACAGCAGCAGCGCCGCAACGGCGACCAAGAGCAGAACGAGGCACCCGCATCCGGGATTGCGCGGCACCCAACTGGGCAGTCGTGGCATGACGGCAAGATAGCGACGACGGCCGAACCCTCCGACTCATCACCGCATGTTCGACGAGACCTATTTTCGCACCACCCTGCAGCGCGACGTCGAGGCAACCGGCGGCCATCCCGTCGTCGAGATTCAACTCCTCAGCGGACACGCGCATCGCGTACGCTCGGTGGTCGAGATCAACGCCGGCAGCGTCACGCTCGAGACGTACCTCGCCAAGGGCGACCTCGCACACGAGCGGCCTCGCTTTGGTGAGCCACATCGCGATGGTGTCGACACAGACGTCTTCCGCGCGGTCATCGCCTACGAGAGCATCGCCGCAATCATCCTCGATCCGACCCAGTCACAGGTGCGCGCACGGCCGGGCTTCGCCAGCAGTTGAAGCTCGAGCCGGTGGATGCGCTGGGCCGCATCGTCGTCGTCGCGGCCGGGTTTGCGCTCTGGACGGGCGGCCGATGCATCGCCGCCGCGCGCTGGGCCGACATCCGCCGGATACAAGCGAAGCGTCCCGCCAACGCGACCGATACGATTCGCCTCTACGTCGAACTGGCCGACGGAACGCTGCTGGAGTTTCACGAACGAGCGCCTGGCTTCGACGCGTTTCTCGATCGGGCGTCGGCCACGCTGCCTGGCCTCCTCGCCTTTGCCGCGTGGCATCCCGCGCTGATGCTCGCGCCACCGAGTGCCGACGGCGCGGTGATCTTCGAGCGACCTGCGCTACGACGCTGAGCGATACACTGTCGTCCCGACAGCAAGCGCACAGCGCGACCGAGGGACTACCCTAGCCTGCCTCGGTCACCACCCCCAATTTCAGCGTGATGAGACTCCGAATCTTCCTGGCGCTCTCGCTGCTCCCCTACGCGGCTACACGAGCACAGAGCGCGAACGCGCCTGGCATCGTCGGGGACCACATCATCCGCAACTTCAAGTTCGCCAGCGGCGAGACGTTGCCCGAGTTGCGCCTGCACTATCGCACGCTCGGCCAACCGCGCCGCGACGCGAGTGGAGTCGTCCGCAACGCCGTGCTCATCATGCATGGCACGACGGGATCGGGCAGCCAGTTTCTCGGGCCCGTCTTCGCCAACGAGTTGTTCGGCGCAGGGCAGCCGCTCGACACCATGACGCACTACATCATCCTGCCCGACGGTATCGGGCATGGACTCTCGAGCCGCCCGAGTGAAGGGCTACACGCGAAGTTCCCGCATTACAACTACGACGACATGGTCGAAGCCGACCATCGCCTGCTGACGGAGAAGCTCGGCGTCACGCATCTCCGACTCGTGATGGGTACGTCGATGGGCGGCATGCACAGCTGGATGTTTGCCGAGCGCTATCCCGACTTCATGGATGGCGTGGTGCCGCTGGCGAGTGTGCCGACCCAGATCGTCGGCCGCAATCGCATGATCCGCCGCATGGCGATGGACGACATCCGGCAGGATCCGCAGTACAAGAATGGCGAATACACCTCGACGCCACCGGGCGTGCGCTCGGCGCTGCAACTGCTGTACGTCATGAGCAGTGCGCCGCTCGTGCAGCACCGCGAAGCGCCGACGCGCGACTCAGCCGACGCCGTGATCAACCGCTTCCTCGACGCACGAATGCGTAGCACGGACGCAAACGACTTCCTCTACGCCTTCGATTCATCGCGCGACTACGATCCCGAGCCGATGCTCTCCCGCATCAAGGCACCGCTGCTCGCAATCAACTCCGCCGACGATCAGGTCAATCCGCCGGAGTTGGGCATCATCGAGCGCCTGATCACCAGGGTGCCGAACGGAAAGTTCATCATGCTGCCCATCACTCCAGCGACGCGCGGTCATGGCACGCACACCGTCGCCGCGGTGTGGAAGGCGCCGTTCGCCAGGTTCCTCGATTCGCTGCCGAAGCTGCCCGCGTTGCATTAGCAGGTGCCCCTCTATCTCCTGCATGGCGCGGTCGGCGCCGCCGACCAGATGCTTCCGCTGGAGCGCAGCCTTGCCGCCACACACGACGTGCGCCGGATCGAGTTCGTCGGACATGGACGTACATCGCTCGGCGACCGCTCATTCACCATCGAGACATTCGCCGCGCAGTTGCTCGAGCAGATCGACGCGGACGGCGTCGAGAGGGCCGACGTCTTCGGCTACAGCATGGGCGGCTACGTCGCGCTCGTCCTGGCGCTCCAGCAGCCAGCACGCGTGCGACGCATCGTCACGCTCGGGACGAAGTTCGAGTGGACGCCCGACGTCGCCGCCAGGGAAGCCGGCCGTCTCGACGCAGCGAAGATTCGCGCGAAGGTGCCGCGCTTCGCCGAGCAGCTCGAGGTACGTCACGCAGACGCCGGTGGTTGGGAGGAAATATTGGCGTCGACCGCATCGCTGCTCACCGCTCTCGGCGACCGTCCGCGCCTCACGGCCGAATCCCTCGCGCGGATTTCGATTCCCGTCTGCATCGGTGTCGGCGATCGCGATGTGACGGTGAGCATCGATGAGAGTGCGCGCGTGTCGCGCCAGCTCGGCACCGGCTCGCTGATGGTGCTCCCTGACACCCCACATCCCCTCGAGCAGGTCGATGAGGCCCTCCTCACGGCGATGCTGATTCGGCTGCTGCCACTCACCTGACATCGGATCGAAGCGGGCCCCGCTCTTGCTTCAATTCCACAGTATGACTGCCCCACTATCCCGCGCACCTCTGGCGGTCCTCCTCGTGTTGCTCGCCGGGGCGTGCAAGATCGAGGACGGCCCGCCGAAGCTCACTGATTCTGCCATCGGCGCGCCGCCGCCCGCCGCACCGTCGCCCATCTCGGACAAGTCGCTGCGGCCTGGCGCCGACGTCGCCGATCCGGCCGTCACCATTCGCGGGACGCCAGCGGCCGTCGTCGAGGCGCTCAAGGGCGATACGGCAGCGTCGTTCTCGCAGGTCGACACGGCGTTCGTCTTTCGCGCCACCGAACCCGACCTTGTCGTCCTGCAGCGCGAGATTGCCATTCCCGTCTCCGGCGTGCTTGCCAAGGACCTCTACGACACATTCAGCGAGGTGCGCGGCGGCACGCGCCAGCACGAAGCGCTCGACATCCTCGCCCCGCGCGGCACACCGGTGTTCTCCGCGACGAATGGCCGCGTGCTCAAGCTGTTCGACAGCAAGCCCGGTGGCCTCATGGTCTACGCCACCGACTCCTCGGAGAAGTTCATCCTGATGTACGGTCATCTCGATGCGTATGCGCCGGGGCTCGCCGATGGGCAGGTATTGAGGCGCGGACAGCAGATCGGCGTTGTCGGCACGACAGGCAACGCGCCACCGGGAACACCGCACCTTCACTTCGCCATCGCACGCTCGGCCGATGTGAAGCAGTGGTGGAAGGGCGCACCGGTGAATCCGTTCCCCCTGCTCAAACCCTGAGCTAGCGCACGGGCGGCTTTTCCCCGAATTCAGATTTCATCGCGTCGAACACCCGCAGCACTTCGACGATCGGGCGCGGCACGTGGTCCGACTTGAGGTAGACCCACCCCTGCTCGCGATACAGGCGCTGACCGCGGATGCGCGCCCACGCGAACCGCTTCGAGCGCATGTCGGCCGCGATGGCCACGTACGGCACCAGTGCGATGCCCAGGCCGCTCGCCACCATCGCCTTGATGATCTCCACACTCTCCGTCTCCATCGCGATGTGCATCGGCATCTGCTGCTCGGCAAAGAACTGATCGACGAGTAGCCGTGTGTTCGAGCCGGGCTCGAACAGCACGAGCGGATGATCGGACAGGCTCTGCGCGTCGATGACCTTCTGCTGCGTCAGTGGATGCCTCGGCGCCGTAACGACCACGAGCTCCTCGCGTAGTGCCGAGCGCACCTCGAGATCCGCGCCAACGATGGGGAGCGTCAGCAGCGCGAGGTCGAGCTGGTGATTCCGCAGTAGTTGGAGCACTGCAGTCGTGCTGCCTGTCTTTACCAGCAGGTCGACGTCCTTGTGCTGCGCGCGGAAGCGCTTGAGCAGCTGCGGCAGCACGTAAAGGCACACCGTGCCCCCGCCGGCGATACGGAGCTGCCCGCGCTTCAACTTCTGCGTCTCCGAGATCTCCCATACGGCTTCGCGAATGTCGCGATGAATGCGGTTGGCCGTCCGCAGAAGCAGCTCGCCCTCGGCGGTAAGCGTGACGCCCTTCACCGAGCGATGGAGCAACGCCCCTCCCAGCTCGCTCTCCAGAAGCTGAAGCTGCCGGCTCACCGCCGACTGCGAGACGTGCAACCGCACGGCTGCCTTCGTGAACGAGCCCTCCTCTGCCACCGCACGAAACATCTCGAGCTGTCGGACGTCCATGCCGGATTGTATGAGGCGTCCGGATATTTGTCCATGCGGAAAGCGCATGGGATGCATGTCTAAATTGTGTTGGACGCATGGCTCCGACGTCGCCATCATCCGCTGTCGGAGGAATGCGAATGGGCACAGCGTACGGGACGGACACAAACACCCGCGGCTTTCCCGAGGCAGTGAAAGACGCCTGCGGCGTTGGCCTGCTGGCCGACATCCAGGGACGGGCGAGCCGAGCGCTGCTCACGCAAGCGCTCGACGCGCTTGCGCGCATGGCGCATCGCGGCGCCATCGACGCCGACGGTCGCACGGGCGACGGCGCCGGTATCATGACGCAGATACCGTTCGCCATGCTTCGCCCAGAGGTTGAAGCACTAGGGCTCGATTGCGCACCCGGCGCTATCGCCGTTGGTCTCGTGTTCCTCCCGGACGGCGAGTTGGCCGCGAGCGCCGCGCGCGGACTCGTCGAGCTCGTGTTGGCGGAAGGTGGCCTCATGACCTGCCGCTGGCGCTCCGTCCCCATCGACGAGGCGGCACTCGGCGCCGTTGCACTGCGCACGCGCCCACGTCTCGCGCACGTGTTGGTGCCGCGACCACCTGGCCTGTCCGCCGACACCTTCGAAACGCAGTTGATCACAGCGCGACGCACCATCGAGCTGCGCGCGGAATACGCCGGACTCGACGAGTTGTACGTTGCGTCGCTCAGCCATCGCACGCTCGTGTACAAGGCGCTCGTGCGTGCGACCGATCTTGCTGCCTGCTTCCCCGACCTGCGCGACCCCGCGTACGAGACGGCCTTCGCCCTCTTTCATCAGCGCTTCAGCACGAACACCGCGCCGTCGTGGCGCATGACGCAGCCCTTCCGGCTCGTCGCGCACAACGGCGAGATCAATACCATCGAGGGCAACCGGCGCTGGATGCGCGCGCGCGCGACCCAGCTCTCCTCCTTCGTCGACCGCAAGCGAAGCCCACTCGGCGGCTTGCGCACGATGCCCGGCACGAGTGACTCGGCGAGCTTCGATGACGCATTGACGTCCGTGACGGCCGCGGGTCGCGGCCTCGCGCACGGCATGACGTTGCTCATGCCGCCCGCCTGGGAGTCCGATACCGAGCTTCCCACCGAAGTGCGCTCGTTCTTCGACTATCAGGCGTCGCTGATGGAGCCGTGGGATGGCCCGGCGCTCGTCGTCTTCAGCGACGGACGAGTCGTCGGCGCCGCGCTCGACCGCAACGGACTGCGTCCGGCACGCTACCTCGTCACCACCAACGATCTCGTGCTCGTCTCGTCGGAAGTCGGCGTGCTCGACGTCGACGTCGCACGCGTCGTGCGTCGCGGACGACTCGGCCCTGGCGACATGTTGATCGTCGACATGGAGCATCGAACGGTGCTCGAGCGCGCTCAAGTGCATCGCGAGCTCGCGCATCGGTTGCCGTATGCGGACTGGATTGCGCATCGTCGGACGACCTTGGCGGAGCTTCACGCGAGAGCGGAAAGAGCAGGTCCCTCGGTCGCGCTGCGCGCTCCTGTCGGGACGACACCAAACCCAGATGTCGTCCCGAGCGCAGCGAGGGACCTGCCTTTCGATCTTCGCGCGTTACGAGCCATGGGCTGCACACGCGAAGAGCTCCTGCTCGTCCTCGGCCCCATGTACGCCGAGGGCATCGAGCCACTTGGCTCCATGGGAGACGACTCGCCGCTCGCTGTGCTGTCCACGCAACCGCGGACGCTCTTCTCGTACTTCAAGCAGCGCGTCGCGCAGGTCACCAACCCGCCCATCGACTCCCTGCGCGAAGGGCTCGCGATGTCGCTCGACGTACGGCTCGGCGTCTCCGGCGCGTTGCTTGTCGACGGACCACTCGGCGGATCGCATGTCTATCTCGACGATCCCGTCCTCGAGCCCGACGACGTTCGCGCGCTGCTCGCCTATCGGCACGACGACTGGCAGCCGCACCGCCTCAGCCTCCTGTTCCCGGCGAACGAGGGTGCGCAGGGGTTCGCCATGGCCCTCGACGATCTCGTCGCCGAGGCGGATCGCGTCGTGCGCACTGGCGTGTCATGCCTCGTGCTCAGCGACGACGGCATCTGCGCGACACACGCGGCGATTCCCACGCTGCTCGCTGCCGCTGCCGTGCATCAGCATCTCATTCGCGCCGGCCTGCGGCTGCGTGTCAGCCTCGTCGTCGACGCCGGCGACGCGCGCGACGAGCACGCACTCGCGGCGCTCCTCGGCTTCGGAGCCGAAGCGGTGTGTCCGCGTCTCGCGTACGATGCCATCTCATACGCAAGCGGCCAGTCTGCCGCGACCGCCGATGCCGACCCATCGCTCGCGCGAGCGCGCTATCGCGCCGCGCTGATGAAGGGACTCCGAAAGATTCTCGCCAAGATGGGAGTCTCCACCCTCCGCTCATATCGCGGTGCAGGACTCTTCGAGGCCATCGGCGTCGCGGACGACGTCATCGCACGTCACTTCACGGGCACGCCGTCGAGCATCGGCGGAATCGGCATCCCGGAGATGGCCGCCGAGTCGCTCGTGCGGCATCGCGCGGCGTTTGTGACCGAGGCTGCCGCGCTCGAGGACGGCGGCTGGCATCGCTTCCGCAAGGATGGCGAGGCGCACGCCTACGAGCCGAAGGTCATCAAGGCACTCCATACGGCAATCAGGACCGGCACGAAGCTCGACTACCGCGCGTACTCCGACCTCGTGCACGCGCGCGCGCCGCTCGCGCTGCGCGACCTCATGGAGTTCAGGCTCGGCGATCCGATTGCTCTCGCCGACGTCGAGCCGGTCGACGACATCCTTCCGCGCTTCATGAGCGCGGCGATGTCGCTCGGCTCGCTCTCGCCCGAGGCGCAGCAGACCATCGCCATCGCGATGAATCGCATCGGCGCGCGCAGCAACAGCGGCGAAGGTGGCGAGCTGCACGACCTGCACTGGAAGCCGGCTCCCGGCGCCGAGCGCGCCAGTGCGCGGATCAAGCAGGTGGCGTCGGGGCGCTTTGGTGTCACGGCCGCGTACCTCATGTCCGCCGATCAACTGCAGATCAAGATGGCGCAGGGCTCCAAGCCCGGCGAAGGCGGACAGATTCCCGGCGCGAAGGTGACGGAGCACATCGCGAAGGTCCGTCACGCTGTTGCCGGCACGACCCTCATCTCGCCACCGCCGCATCACGACATCTACAGCATCGAGGATCTCGCGCAACTCATCTATGACCTGAAGAGCGTGAATCCCGCAGCGTCGGTGAGCGTGAAGCTCGTGTCGTCGGCGGGGATCGGAACGATCGCGGTGGGCGTCGCCAAGGCGTATGCCGACGCCATCCAGATCAGCGGACACGATGGCGGTACGGGCGCGTCGCCTCGGGGGTCGATCAAGAACGCCGGCACACCGTGGGAGCTGGGCTTGAGCGAGACGCAGCAGGCGCTCGTGCGCGGCGGTCTGCGCGGACGCGTGCGCCTGCAGGTCGACGGTGGACTCAAGACCGGCCGCGATGTCGTCGTCGCCGCGATGCTCGGCGCCGAGGAATTCGGGTTCGGCACGGCGGCGCTCGTTGCCGCGGGCTGCGTGATGGCACGCCAGTGTCACCTCAATACCTGTCCCGCCGGTATCGCGACACAGCGCGAAGACCTGCGCAAGAAGTTCAACGCGACGCCGGATGACGTCGTTCGCTTCTTCGTCGCTGTCGCCGAGGAGGTGCGAGAGATCCTTGCGTTGATCGGCGTACGTCGCATCGCGGACCTCGTCGGCCGGTCGGATATGCTCGAGCAACGCATTCCCGCTGAAGGAAAGGCGAGCTCACTGAATCTCGATCGCGTGCTGCACATGCTCGCGACGGACGGTGCACGGAGTCGCACGCAGCCGCGCAATGAGCCACCGCGCACTGGTACCGGCATCGACGAGCGCGTGTTGCGCGAACTGCGCATCGAGAACGGGCGCATCATGCCGGTCGAGCTGCTGTTGCCGATCACCAATGCCGATCGCGCCGTCGGCGCGCGCGTCGCCGGACAGATCGTCGCATGGACGAATGGCGGCCATGCGCCAGCGCGCGTCGTGCAACTGCACTTCCGCGGATCGGCAGGCCAGAGCTTCGGTGCGTTCTGCGTCGATGGCATGCGTCTCGTCGTCGATGGCGAGGCGAACGACTACGTCGGCAAGGGGATGTCGGGCGGCGAGATCGTCGTGCGGCCCACCACATCCGCGCGACGTCACCCGGACGGCGACGTCATCGCCGGCAATACAGTCCTCTATGGCGCCACCGGCGGCTTCGCGTTCCTCGCCGGCCGCGCCGGAGAACGGTTCGCGGTACGCAACAGCGGTGCAGTCGCCGTCGTGGAAGGTACAGGCGACCACGCTGCCGAGTACATGACGGCCGGTGGCGTGGTCATCCTCGGCCCGACTGGCCGCAATCTCGGCGCAGGCATGACGGGCGGGGTGTTGTTCGCGCTCGAGACGCAGGAGACGCTCGCCCATCGCATTCACGGCGAGTGGGTCTGTGTCGAGCCGGGCCTATCGGCGGCGGAGGAAATGTGGGTCCGCGAGCTTCTCGTGCGACACATGCAGGCGACGGGGAGTCGCCGTGCCGAGAAACTCCATCTGGACTGGGCGACGACGCGGCATCGCTTTCACCGCGTGTCACCGGTCGGCGCGACGCGCACCGAGGGAGGCCGGCTGCTTCCGTTACTGTCGCGCGCCGAACCCGTTCCGGTGCGGACGGTGCCGGTGCGTCAGGTCAGCGTCGCATCGTCTGTCCGAAGCGCGCCCTCCTCACTCGTCTGAGGAGCACCATCACCACGATCACCGTGAGAATCGTCCAGACGCCGGTGAACAGCATCTTCGTCTTCGGCTCGGCGTTCATGATGATGTAGTAGTAGCCGATCATCGCCACCGTATCGAGCGCGCCGACACCCAGGACCAGGTGCAGCGTCGCGCGCCGCATGGCGGCGCGCTTCGCTGTCCTGGCCTCCGTGCTCAGGGTCGCATCTTCTGTGGCCACGTCAGTCACCCATGACCGGAATCGCGCCCTTCGGCACCGGATGCTCCGCGGTCGTCGGCGGGTTCAGGCCGAACCGACGTGCCATGCCAGAGCGGAACTCGTCCATCACCTCGTAGAACGTCGGGATGACGAGGAGCGTCAGCAACGTGCTCGTGATGACACCGCCGATGATCGCCACGCCGAGCGGTGCGCGGAACTGCGCGCCCTCACCGCTGCCGAGTGCAACGGGGATCATGCCGGCGATGAGGGCGAACGTCGTCATGAGAATCGGACGCAGACGAATTGCACCGGCCTCGATGAGTGCTTCGCGCAATGGCATGCCGTCCTTCTCACGCGCCCATTTGGCGAAGTCGATGAGCAAGATGGCGTTTTTCGCCACGATGCCCATCAAGAGGATGACACCGATGAGCGACATCAGGTTCACCGTGTTTCCCGTGGTGGCAAGTGCGAACAGCACGCCGATGAGCGACAGCGGCAGCGAGACGAGAATCGCGAGCGGGTCCATGAAGCTGCCGAATTGCACGACGAGAATCAGGTACATCAGTCCCACCGCGATGCCGAGCGCCGTGAAGATCTGCCCGAACACCTCCTGCTGCGACTGCGCGTCGCCACCGAGCGAGAGCTTCACCCCCGGCGGCATGGTCGTCTTCGCGAGCTTCGCCATGATGTCGCTCGTCACGTCACCCGTGGCGCGACCCGAAGTGTTCGCCTGCACCGCTACCACGAGGTCCCGATCGAGGTGACTGATGATCGCCGGTCCCTGCCCCTGCTTGATCGTCGCGACCTGCCCGAGCGGCAGCGTCATCGGCAAACCGGTCGGTCCAGCAACGATGAGCGGAAGCAGGCTCAGATCTTCAGCGTTGCGTCGCGCTTCTGGTGCGAGGCGAACCTGCACGTTGCGCATCTCGCCGGTGGGGTCCTGCCAGTCGCCAACGTCGATGCCGGCGAATGCGGGACGCAGTGATTGCGCCACCTGCCCCACGGTGACGCCGAGTGCGCCGGCCACGCCGCGGTTGAGGTCGACCTCGAGCTCCGGCTTCTGTCCCTTCGTGCTCAACCCGATGTCCACGGCGCCCGGAGTCGCCTTCACGATCGCCAGCACCTCTTCGGCCGCCTTGTTCACGGCTGCGAGGTCGTTGCCGCGCAGCTGGAACTGCAACTGCTTGAAGCCGCCGCTGAAGTCGCTGGTGAACACGGACAGCGTAACGCCCACGACGCGCTTCATCTCGTCGCGCAGAGTTGCGGCCAGCTGCTCCGCGCTCTCGTTGCGCTTGTCCTTTGGCGTGAGGTGCACGTAGATGTTGCCCTCGTCCACTCCGCCGGACGTCCCACCGCCAAGCGTCGTATACGTGTACATCACCTGCGGGTGCGCACGGGCGATCCGTGCCGCTTCCTGCGCCTTGAGCCTGGTGTACTGAAGGTTCGAGCCAGGCGGCGTCTCGAGCGAGATGATCATCTCCGAGCGATCGTCCTCGGGGAAGAAGCTCACTCCCAGCTTGCCAGATGGCGGTATCACCGCAGACGATCCCACCAACGTCCACACGAACAGACCGGCGCCCGCGACGCCGACGACGAGCTTCCCGACCAACGGCAGTCGCTTCGTCGTGAGCGCGAAGACGATGACACCCAACGCGGCGAGCGCAACGACCAGCGCGATGATGCCCCCGGACAACAGCGTGAACGACGCGAAGAAGGTCCCGATCGCCAGCGCCACCATCGCCGCGCGGTGATCGAGTGCCCACGCGATGACGCCGCGATAGTTGTTCGCCTGGCGGTTGAACCAGTGGTTGAACGTGTCGAGCTTCTTCGTGATCCAGGACTTCTTGTCCTCGGGCACGTGCGGGTCGGCCCAATAGGCCGACAGCATCGGGTCGAGCGAGAAGGAGACGAACAGCGATACGGCGACCGAACAGGCGATCGTGAGAGCGAACGGCTTGAACCACTGCCCGCCGACGCCCGGCATGAATCCGATGGGAATGAACACCGCGAGAATCGAGAACGTCGTCGCTGCGACGGCGAGCCCGATCTCGTCGGTTCCTTCCATGGATGCGAGATAGTGGTCTTTTCCCATCTCCACGTGTCGCACGATGTTTTCTCGCACCACGATGGCGTCGTCGATCAGGATACCGATCGCCAGCGACAGGCCGAGAAGACTCATCGTCTCGAGCTTGAATCCCATCACATAGACGGCGATGAAGCTCGCGAGCACGGACACCGGCAGCGCGAGACCGGTGATGACCGTGGACCGCCACGAGTTGAGGAAGAGGAACACCACGAGCACGGTGAGCAGCGCGCCCTCGAGCAGCGCCTCCTCGACGTTCTTCACCGCACGGTCGACGCGCGTGCCGGCGTCCTTCACCAGCTCGAGCTTCGTTCCCGTACCCAGGGTCGTCTGCAGCTGCGCGACGCGCTCGCGCACCTTGTCGCTCACATCGGTCGTGCTGTAGCCCTTCGACTTCTTGATGTCGATGCCGACGGCTTCCTTGTCGTTGAACAGCGCGAGCGTCCGTGGCTCCTCGGTGCCATCGCGCACGCTGGCGATGTCACCCAATCGCGTGGCGATGCCGCCACGCTCCGCGACGATCAGCGCCTTGAACTCCTCCGCATTCTCGAGGCGTCCCTTGAGGCGAATGGCGCGCTCGTCCATTGCTCCCGTGACGCGACCCACCGGCGCCGCCAGGTTCTGCAACTGAAGCGCCTGCACGACCTGCCCTACGCTGACGCCGGCGCTCGCCATCCGCGATGGAATGAGCTCGACGGTGAGTTCCCGCTCGATCTTTCCGCTCACGACGACTTCCGCCACGCCCGAGATCGAACGCAGCTCGCGCGTGATCGTCGGATCGGCGAGACGTGTGAGCTCCGCCTGACTGAGCGTCGTGCTCGAGAGCGCCAGCGACACGATCGGCCGATCGGTGTCGTTGAACTTCTTGATGATCGGCTCCTTCATCTCCGTCGGGAGATCGGCGCGCTTTGCCGAGATCGCGTCACGCAGATCCTGCGTCGCCTCGGCGAGATCCTTGCCGAACTCGAACTCGACCATGATGAAACCGAAGCCATCATAGGCAGAGCCATTCACGTGCTTCACACCCGTGATCGACGATATCTGCTCCTCGATGGGATCGAGAATCTCCTTCTCCACGCCGTCCGGTGACGCACCTGGATACGGAATGCCGACCGTGACGATGGGCGGCGCAACGTCGGGGAATTCGTCGGTCTTGAGCTTGAACAGCGCGAACAAGCCGAAGACAGCCAGCGTCACCATGATGACGACTGTGATCAGCGGCTTCTTGATCGCAAAATCTGAGATGAACATTGGACCCGAATGGTGTGGATGTCGTCCCGAGCGAAGTCGAGGGACCTGCTCTTTACGTCGTCTACTTCCGCTTCACGTCGTTCGGCGCCGAGACCTTCACCGGCGTTCCCTCGGAGATGCCGCGAGCGGCTCCGAGAAGCACCGTATCGCCAGGCGCGAGACCGGACGTGATCTCCACCGTCTCCGCCGCACCGTCGCGAATGCCGATACCGACTTCGACCTTCTCGATCTTGCCGTTCTTCAGCCGCATGACTGACGGACGCAGTCCGCGCTCGTCCACTGCAGAGGCCGACACCATCGGCGCATTCTTCGTCTCGGTACTCACACGCCCTTCGGCAAACAGTCCGCCGACCAGCGTGTTCCCGGCATTGGGAATGGCCGCGATGATCTTGACCTGGCGCGTCGTGGGATCCGCCGTCGGGTTCACGCGCGTGATCCGGCCGGTGAACGTGCGATTGGGATAGCCGTTCACCTTGAACTCCACCGGCATGCCGACCCGGGCCTGGCTGAGCTGCTCGGCCGGCACGCTGGCTTCGAGCTGCATACTCCCCGGATCGACGACCGTGAACAGCGCGGTGCCGGGCGACACCACGTCGCCGGCGCTGATCTGCCGCTGGGAGACGACACCCGAGAAGGGCGCCTGTACGCTGGCTTTGTCGAGCATCTTCTGCACGTTGGTGAGTTGCGCGCGAGCATTGCTGAGCTGCGACTGTGCATTGAGCAATGCGTTGCGCGACCGTTCGGTTTCCCGTTCGGCGATCGCACCGGCCTTCTCGAGCGTCTCGTTGCGTGAGACATCGCGCTTGGCGAGGTCGACGCTGTTCTGTGCCGTCGTCACAGTCGAGCGCGCCGACAGCAGCTGGTCGCCCAGCTGGCTGGCGTCGAGCCGCGCGAGCGACTGTCCGGCACGCACGGACTGGCCGGCCTCCGCGAACGTCTGCAGCACCGAACCGGACAGCTCGGACCGAAGCGTCGCCGTGCGCATCGGCGCGAGCGAGCCCGAGATGGCCGGTCCGGAGCGAACCTGCTCGCTGCGGACGATAGTCACGTTCTCCGGACCGACGATCATCGTCTCCGTCTTCGCCGGCACCGCGCTGGCATCGGTCTTCTTGCACGCCGTGACCGACATGGCGACCGCAGCGAAGGAAAGCAGCGCGACCGAGCGGCGCGCGTGGACGGAGTTGGCGTAGTGGGCGATCATGGCGTGGGGCTCCCGATTGGTCCCGCGCCAGTCGTTCCGGCGGCGGTGGATTGTGTCCGCTGCTGCTGTTGCGGTTGTTGCTGTTGTGGCTGCGCGGCGGCACGCTGTGCCGACGCGCCGAGTGCACTGCTGTTCACGGGGAGATCGCGCAGCAGGGCCACGCGCGCGCGCGCCACCGCGAGATCACGTGCCGAGAGCGCCTGGTTTGCGTTTGCCTGCTCGAGGAGCAAGCGCGATTGCGTGAGGTCCGTCTGCGTCGACAGCCCCTCGCGATAGCGCAGCTGGTCGATGCTGTACGCACGCTGCGCCTGCTGGGCCGTGCCTCGGCTCGCGCCGAATGCCGCTTCTGCCGACTGCAGCTGGTTGATCGCCACGCGGGTGTCGAGCGCGGCGAGTTCCCTCGTCTGCTGGAAGCGCGCGCGCGCCTCGTCGAGGTTCGCTTGCGCCACCTCGATCTGGCCCGTCACTCGGCCGCCGCTGAACAGCGACAACCCGATCGAGCCGCCCACCGTCCAGTTCTCACTGTATTGGCTGATCGTGGGAAAGAAGCTGTTTGGAAAGAACAGTCGCTGGTAGTTCGAGCTGAGCGCGAACGTCGGCAGGCGGTCGGCGCGTGCGACCTTGAGTTGCCCTTCCTGTGCGCGCACCGCTTCCTGGCTCTCGCGCACGGGGGCGCGATTCGTCGTCGTCGTGTCGGACGAGACGGCTGCGGCAGTGGAGTCGGCGACCGCATTCCGGGCGATGATGTCCGTGAGCGCCGCCGGCTCGTCGATCGGCGTCGTCAGCTGCACCGGCGCATCGAGCGGCAGGTTGAGCAGTTGCTTGAGACGAAAGTAGGCCACGTCGCGATCGCCCCGCCGCGCGATGAGCGTGGGGCGCTGGTTGTCGCGGCTGACGGTGGCGCGCAGCAGCTCGAACTCGCTCTGGTTGCCAACCTGCCTGCCGACCTGCGTTTGCCGCAACAGCTCTTCCGTCTGCGCGAGCGCGGTGTCGGCGATGATGACGAGACGGTCGGCGAGCACCGCGTCGAAGTAGGCCTGCGTGACGTCGAGTGCGAGTTGCGCCCGCTGCGACGTCAGCTCGATCTGCGCGCTGCGCTTCTGCGCGTCGGCCGACGCGGTCTGTCCTTCGATGCGGCCGCCGCTGAAGACGTTCTGCGATACGGCGAGCCCGAGCGTATACGCGTTGCGTGCGCCAAAGCCGACCTTGCTGAAGTCGATGCCCGCTGCGGCCTGGCACGTCGACGCCTGGGCAAGGGCGGCCTGGATCTGCGCCGGGGTGGCGTTCGCGGGAATCTGCGGCGCGCAGAGCGCCTGCGCCGTCGGCGTCGTGCGCGTGCTGTCGGAACCGCCGCCGCTCGCGAGCGCCGAGAATTGCGACCTCAGCGTGCGTGCGTATGCGAGGCTGGAGTTCACCTGCGGCAGGTACTGGCTGCGCGCCTGCTTCACTCCGCCCGACGCGCGGTTGATGCCGGCGCGGGCGATCTGAAGCGCTTCGCTTTCACGGCCGGCGAGGCGAATCGCCTCGTCGAGCGAGAGCGCACGCGCACCAGCGGGCTGTTGCGCGCGGGCGGAGGCTGGGACAAGCGGCATGACCGCGAGCAGGAAGTAGAGCGCGCGCGTACGTGCGCGTCTCCTCGCTGTCCGGGTCGACTCGGCGTTCATTGCGGTGTGGGGTGCAGAGGGAATGTAGGAATTCATCGTGCGTGCGAGCGTGCCTTCCCTACGGGCGAGGACGCGATTGTCTTCAGGCCAAGCATGCGAAGGAAGCACGTCGCGTAACGTTCCGCGGCTTCGTCGACCGGCGGATACACGTCTGGTACAAAGGTGCGTGCCATGGCGTCGCTCATCACGGTACCCATGAGCATGACTGCGGCGGCGTCCGCATCGGCATCGGCGTCGGCGAGCCCCTGCGCTTTTAGTGCCCGTACGTAGGAGGTGATGGCGTCGTGGACCAACCGACGGCCTCGACATGCAAACTCCGCGGCTTCAGGACGCTCGTCGATTTCGCCCATGCTATGGATGAGCAGCGGGCGGATGGTGCGGACGCGCTCGAGGCTCAACTGGACAAAATCGGTGACCTCTCGCTGGGGGTCGACCGGCACGACGGGCAACTCTGATTCGCTGTGCGGCGCCTGTTGCTGCATGAGCACGGCTTCGAGCAGTGCGCTCTTGGAACCGAAGGTGCGAAAGAGCGTGACTTCGTTGACCCCGGCTTCACTGGCAATGAGTCGTGTGGTCGCGCCACGAAATCCGTGCTTTGAGTAGACACGGCCTGCCGCTTCGAGAATGCGTTCGCGAGAGATCATAGGCCGGGAGAGTCTAGCGCAAACATGTGTGTATGCAAGTGCCTACTTGCTTTCTCATCGCTAACGATTCGGCCCGAATATTAACCGAAGATCCCCGTAGTGCAAGGATGGTTTGTCTCGGATGTCATCCTGACCAGAGTACAGCTATATTCCAGTTTAATAGATAAACCAAACTATGTGGATTCGCTGGTATACCTTATCGCTAGGGCGATTTTAACCTCACGCCGCCGTCCAACCTCTCATAACACCACCCGAGCATGCCCGGTCACACCATGTCGGCAACCTGGGCGCACGACCCCACCATAAATGCACCAGCGAAACACCGTCGCGCTTGCCGGTACGATGTCTTCATTCCCGACAAGCTCACGGGACTGCAATTCAGCCTCGAATCCTCCATCGCTGGCATGGTGTCCGAGGCGGAGCGCGCCATCAGCGCGCTCAACGCCAGCGCGCGACCCGCGCTCCTTCCGCTCGCGCGCCTGCTGCTGCGCACCGAGTCCATCGCGTCGTCCAAGGTGGAGGGGATGCAATTCGGCGTGCGCGACCTCGCGCGCGCCGAGGCCAAGAGCGAGTCGGGGCTGCACGTGGGAAACTCGGCGCTGGAGATCCTTGCCAATGTCGACGCGATGGAGTTGGCCGTCCACGACGCCGCGCTCACCGACGCATTCTCGGTCGACGACATTCTCGCGATCCACGCCAGGCTCATGGCCCACGCGCCGAACGCACGCATCGCGGGACGTCTGCGCACGACACAGAACTGGATCGGCGGCAACGACTTCACCCCCTGCGGCGCCGACTTCGTCCCGCCTCCGCCGGAGATGCTCGACGCACTCCTCGCCGACCTCTGCGACGCCATCAACGATGACCTGCTGCCACCGCTCGTGCAGGCCGCACTCATCCACGCGCAGTTCGAGACGATCCACCCCTTCGACGACGGCAACGGCCGCACCGGACGCGCATTGGTGCAAGTCGTCCTGCGTCGCCGAGGAACAGCGTCAGCCTACCTGCCGCCAATCAGCGTCGTGTTCGCCGGCGCCCGGCAACGCTACATCGCAGGACTCACCAGCTTCCGCGGCGACGAGGTGCAGCAATGGATCGAGTACTTCGCCGGCGTCACGACGCGTGCATCACGTCTGGCACAGTGGTATCTCGACGCGGTGCGTGCATTACAGGCGGACTGGCGCTCGATGCTGGCAGAGAACGCTGCACCGCGAGCAGGAGCGGCAGCATGGGCGGTGATCGACGTGCTTCCCGCGCATCCGATGCTCAGCGCGCCGGTCGCCGTTGCCGCGACGGGACGCGCGAAAGCCGCGGTCTATCAGGCGCTCGACCAGCTCGAGCAGGCTGGCGTGCTGGTGCCGGTGAGCGCCTCGCGGCGCAATCGCGTGTGGGAAGCACACGGGCTGCTCGATCTGGTGGAGCACATGGAGAGCGGCGGCGACACTCGCGCCGCGCGCTCCTGAGGAACCTGCCCTTCCGTTGTCGTCACCGCTTCGCGACGCTCGTCCGCGCACGCTGCCGAAGTGCGGAGTCGATCTCCTGCGCCGAGAGCTGGCTGGGGAACTTGAAGTTGCGTTCGCCGATGCGCGTGGGCACCTGCACCCGCGTGACCTCGCCGTCGGCGCCGACCTCCACGAGCGCTTGCGCCGCGTCACCCTCGTGCTGATGCACGGCAATGACGAGCGTCCACATGCCTGCGTCGCCCCACTGCTTCCTGAGCGCGAACGCCCCGGCGCGCGACGTCGTCGTGAACTGCAGCTTCACGCTGCGCCGCTCGCCATTCACGATGCCCTCCGCCGTTCCCGAGACCGGAATTGCGACCGGCGTGCCGTGATGGAACGCGTGCACGAGCAGGTACGCATCCTTCGTCGTCGCGTCGTACGGGTTCACCGGCGTCTCGATGGAGATCCATGGCGGGCCGGCAGCGACAGTGCGAGCGCTGACGGGAGTTCCCGCGCCCATGAGCCCAGCTGCACCGATCAGCATACCGAACATCGTGACGCGAGCGAACGAGCGAGTGGTGAACATGACGTCCTCCGTCGAGTGTGTACGGATGTGATGCCGTTCGCCCGCTGCATGCTTAGGCGCCACAGCGCAATGTCTCACACAACGTGCGTCGATTCGCTAGCATTCGCCGCATGGCTCAGATCATTCCCGTCAACTTTCGCGACGACATTCTGCCCGAGTACCGGGACACGCCGGTCGGCAAGCTGCTCGAGTATCACAACCTCAGTCGCGCCATTCCAGCGCACTCGGCGCCCGAGCTGCTCATCGGCATGTGCATGGACAGCCGGAAGTCGCTGCGCATTCCCAACGACTTCGCGTTCGTGCTGCGCACCGCTGGCGCGAACATGCGCGACAACGAGTTCCGTATCTCGTACGCGATTGCCGTGGGTGGCGTGCGAACCATCGTGCTCATCGCGCACACCGATTGCGGCATGGCACGCCTCGGCGAGCGTCGCGAGCAGTTCATTCATGGACTGATGGACGCCGCGGGCTGGGACGAGGCGGTCGCGACGCGTCACTTTGAAGAGTCCGCGCCCAAGTTCGGCATTCGTGACGAGGTGGACTTCGTGCTGCGCGAGGCCAAGCGGCTGCGGGAGATCTATCCGCTCATCACCATCGTGCCGCTGCTCTATCGGCTCGAGGACGACCTGCTGTATCAGCTGTTGCCGGATCCGGCGTAGGCAAAGAAAGCAGGTCCCTCGCATTCGCTCGGGACGACAACCTGCTTCGGTCGGGACGATACTATTTGGAACGCAGTTGCACCGTGCCCTTGAAGCTGCGCGCGGTGATGTGAGCGCTGCCCATCCCGCTCGACGTGACCAGCGTCATGCCGCGCAGCTCGCGCCCCGCCACCGGGCGCGCTTTCGTCCACCGATTGTCGATGACGCCGGTAATGGTTGCTGCGTCGATCTCCACGTCGGATTTCGGCGGGAGCAGGATGTCGATCGCGCCGCTGTGCGTCTCCATCTCGACCGACGCGTTGCGCGCCAGTCCCGAACCGAACACGATCGATCCCGTCGTCGACTCGAACTTCGCTCGCTCCACCTGGCCACCAGTCGTGCGAATGGTGCCGCTGATCGTCGACGCGCCGACGTCCTGGCCACCGCGCATGATGATGTCGCCCGTCGCGGTCTTGGCGCGCACCCAGTCCGGCGCCCCGGTGATCGTCACGCTGCCATCCATACTCTCGGCGCGTACATCCTTCGGATTGTCGTGCACCGTGATGGAGCCGCCGACGACATTGAGGTCCAGGCTGCCGGTCATACCGCTGACCTCCATGTCCGCACTTCCCGTCTTGAGCCAGATACGTGCGCCGCGCGGAACCTTCAACACGAGCTTTCCCTCGCGCCCCGACTGCTCGGTAGGTACCTCGACGAACATCTTCAGCCCCGTCGAGCGCTCGGTCGGCGCGCCGCCGAACATCCCAACCTTGACGCCATTGGGAACCGCGCCACTCATCTCCACGCTGTCGCGATCCCAACCGACGACAGTGATCTCACCGACCGCAGCGAACAGCCTCATCGAGACAGTGGGCGCCGCCGCATGGCCGAGCAGCACCTTCTGCTGGGCGTGAACGGACACGACCGGCGCGGTGCTCGCGAGCGCAACGACGGTCAGGAGTCGGGCAACAGGATTCATGTGCGCGGGGCGAGCTCCGTCGCCCGACGCAGGAGGTCGATCTTACGCTCGTAGTTCGAGGCGAACAGCGCAGCGAGCGCGCGGTTGGCCGGATCGCGCGTCAGCGCATCGCGCGCTTCCGCGATGGCCGAGTCCGCGATGCGGAGACTGCGTTCGACGGTGGCGACGGTAGAGGGCGCGAGCGAATTGCGCCGCTCGTCGAGCACGCGTTGCAGGGAGTTGACGCTCTGCGTGTAGCCATGCTCCGCCGACGCGAGACGCGCGGGCAGCGCTGGCTCGGTGCTGGTCGCCGGCGCCTGCACGGCCGGCGGATCAACGATGGCGACTTCGGCGTGACGATCGCGGAGGAGGAGTGCTGTCAGCGCCGAGCTGACGATCGCGATGATGACTGCCGCGGCCGCGAGATGGCGCAGTCGCCACATTGCCGCACGACGGCGGCCGAGCGCCTGGCGTGGCTGAAGCTCCATGCGAATGTCGTCCCAGAGGTCGGCCGGCGGCGCGATGGAGTGCGGCAGCGCCGCCGTGCTTGCCGCGAGTGTCGAGATGGCCGACAGGCGCGACGCGCACTCCTCGCACGCACGCAGGTGCGCGCGAGCGGTGGCCTCCGCGGCGGGCTTCAGCGCGCCGTCGCTGAGGTCGCACAGTTGTTCGAACGAGAGATGGTCCGTCATAGGCTCAGTGTCCTGATGAGTAGCTGCCGCGCGCGATGGAGTTGGGCCCGAAGCGTTCCAGTCGCCAACCCCGTCATGCGTGCGATCTCCTCGTGTGAATACCCCTCGACGTCGTGCATCACGAACGCTCGGCGGATGCCCGGCGGCAATGCTGCCACGGCACGTTCCAGATCGATCGCCGTCGCGACGTCCATCGGCGCCGTGGTTCCCTCGGCAACAGCCCCGGCGTCGTCGGCATCGTCGTCGGCCAGCGCGACGCGCGCGTTTCGGCGCTGCTCGCTCCGCCGCTGCATGAGCATCGCATTGACGGCGATGCGGTGCAGCCACGTCGTGATGTTCGACTCCCCGCGAAACTCCGGCAGTGCCTCCCACGCCCGCACGAAGACGTCCTGCGTCAGCTCTCGCGCTTTCGCCGGATCGGCGGTGAGACGCAGGCAGAGCGCGTAGACGCGTCCCGAATGTGCCTTGTACAGGTCCTCGAAGGCGTCCGCCTCTCCACGCTGCGCCCGAGCCGTGATCGACGCGTCGCGGCTCGTATTCGCGTCCATCGAGGACCGCGAGAGGGAGAATGGGAGAACGGTCGCCATCTGTGGAGTCTGATGCCGGCGGAAGGCTTATTGTTTATCGACGAGGATAGATTTGTGCGTGAGGAAGCTCGTCAGCCCGGACAGCGCGTCATCCGTCCTTCGGTGTCCGTCGTGTGTCTTCCTGCCCGTCCTGCGTGATTCGTTTTCTGCCGTCAGGCTGGCGACGGATGACGCGTAGCGAAGCACGGAATACTGGCAGGAACACACGCGACGAACAACCGAGGACAGATGACGGGCCGCAAGCCATTTTCCTTTATGCCGCCATCTCGCCCAGCTCCTGGTCCGCGTTCCGCCATTCCAGGCCGCTTCGCGATCTCCGTGGCCACGCGGCCACTCGAATTCCTGCCGGGCCTCGCGAGAGAGTACGGAGACGTCGCCGTTTTTCACGTCGGCAAGCAGCCCGTCGCCCTGGTCAGCGACCCCGCGCTCATCCGCGACATCTTCATCACCCACGGGCGCCAGTTTCACAAGGGACGCGGACTCGAGCGCGCCAAGATCCTCCTCGGCGAAGGACTACTCACGAGCGAGGACGACTTTCATCTTCGCCAGCGCCGCCTCGCGCAGCCGGCATTTCATCGCGCGCGCGTGTCGGCATACGGGACGACGATGGCGACGTACGCCGAGCGGCGCATTGCGCGGTGGCGAGATGGTGAGACGCTCGACGTGTCGCGCGAGATGGCCGCCTACACACTGGCCGTCGTTGGCAAGACGCTGTTCGACGCCGACATCGAAGAGGAAGCGCACGCGATCGGCGATGCGCTGAGTGCCGCAATCGCCGCGTTCTCGTTCAGCGTGCTGCCCTTCGGCGATTTTCTCTTACGCCTGCCGCTGCCCGCGGTGCGGCGCTTCCGGCGTGGCCGAGCGCGGATGGACACCACGATCTACCGGATGATCGACGAGCGGCGCGCCTCCGGCGAGGATCGCGGCGACCTGTTGTCCATGCTGCTCCTCGCCCACGACACGGAGGGCGACGGCACCGGCATGAGCGATCTCCAGCTGCGCGACGAAGCGATGACGCTGCTGCTCGCCGGCCACGAGACGACGGCGAACCAGCTCACCTGGACGTTCTACCTGCTCTCGCAGTATCCGGAGGTCGAGGCGCGGCTCCACGCCGAAGTCGACGCGCTGGGCGACGCACTCCTCGGCGCCGACGATATGAGCCGTCTGCCCTATGCGCGCGCGGTGATCGCGGAGTCCATGCGACTGTATCCGCCCGCATGGATCGTCGGCCGACGCACGTTGAACGAATATGAGCTCGGCGGCTATACCATCCCGGCGCGCGCGTATGTGCTGATGAGCCAGTGGATCGTGCATCGCGATCCGCGCTGGTGGGACGACGCCGAGGTCTTTCGCCCCGAGCGATGGCTGCCGGGTGGCAGCGCGCTCGATTCCGCGCGGCCCAGGTTCTCCTATTTTCCGTTCGGCGCCGGCACGCGCGTGTGCATCGGCGAGCAGTTCGCGTGGATGGAAGGCGTGCTCGCACTCGCGACAATTGCGCGGCGATGGACGCTGCGGCTCGTCGCCGGACATCCCATCGTTCCGCAGCCAATCGTCACGCTGCGATCGAAGCACGGAATGCGGATGGTCACGCACGCACGTTGAGCGGCGACGTCGCGAAGTGCTTCGCGAGGTCGCCAGGATCATCGTAGATCGCAATCGCGCCGCGAAAATCATCGTCGGACCACCAGCCTCCGCACCGCAGCGCGATGGCGGGCACGCGCGCTCCCGACGCCGCCGCGATGTCGTACGGCGTGTCGCCGATCATGAGGCTGTGGCCGGCATAACGTCCCGACTTTCGCAGTGCCGCCTGCACGATGTCCGGATCCGGCTTCGAGCGCTCGGCGTCGTCGGCCGAGGCCTTCGCGGTTATGAGGTCAGCCACTCCTGCCTGTTCGAGCAGCAGTTGGACTTCCTCCTCCCTGGCCGAGGTCGCAATGACGAGCTCGAGCCCCTCGGATTCGAGAAGGGCGAGAAGGTCGCGCGCTCCTCGCGTCGGCCGAAGCATGGGTAGTTCGCGCTTGAATAGCTCGCGGCGCGTCTCGCCGATGCGCGTCGCCTCGCCGCTTTCGTGGTCCAGGCCGACGAGCGTTGGAAGCAGCTTGTCACCACCCATGCCGATGAGTGGGCGCAGTTGCTCGAACAGCACCTCATAGCCGTGCTCGGCTAGCGCGCCGATCCACGCGCGGGTGTGTGCATCGTTGCTGTCGACGAGCGTGCCGTCGATGTCGAACAGCACGACGCGGAGTGCGTCGCCGGGAGGATGGAGGGAAGAAGTCATCGTGTCGGCATGGTCAAGTACAGTGCCGCGCGCGATCGAAGCGCACGTACGGCGTACCTGCACCCCGCTGAGGCGGCTGATAGGTTTCCCGTCCATGACCGAGCTATCGACTCCCACGCCCGCCGCCCGCCGCGCCGAGATTCTCGTCGCAGCGCTATGGGTGATCGCGGTCATCGCCGCGACGGTACAGCAGGGCGTCACGCACCAGAACAACAACTTCCTCATCTTCCGCGCGGCGTCGATTCACCTCGTGCACGGGCAGGATCTCTACGCCGCGTACCCGGCACTGCACTTCGATTTCTACAAGTACAGCCCGAGCTTCGCGCTGCTGTTCCTGCCGTTTGCCGTACTGCCACTCGCGCTGTCGATGCTGCTGTGGAACGGGTTGAATGCCGGCGCGCTCTACATCGCGATGGGGCGAGTGTTGCCGAGACGGGCAGCGACGATCGCGCGCGCCATCGTCTTTCTCGACATGCTCGGTTCGCTCCAGAACGTGCAGAGCAACGCGCTCGTGGCGGGTTTCATCATCCTGACCTCCGTCGCGTACGAGGAGGCGCGCCCGGTGCTCGCGAGCTTCTACACGGGTATTGGGACGATGATCAAGATCTTCCCGCTCGCCGGTGCGAGCTTCGCGATCTTTCATCGTCGCGTGATTCGGTCCGGCATCGCGGCATTCATCGGCCTCGTCATCCTGCTGGCATTGCCGCTCGTGGTGACGCCGTGGGCGACACTCATGGCGCAATACGCCTCGTGGCACGCCATCGAGTCGAAGGACGCGCTCGAGCGAGGCTTCACCGTGATGCAGATGGCCGAGCTGCTTCTTCGACAGGGTTGGCCGAACTGGCCGCTGCAGCTGGGCGGCACGCTGTTGCTCGTCGCACCTGTGCTGCTGCGGCGCGAGCGGTGGAGCGAGTGGTCGTTTCGCCTGACCTACCTCTGCTCGGTGTTGCTGTTCTGCGTGATCTTCAACCACCAGTCGGAGAGCCCGACGTTCGTGATCGGCGTGGCTGGAGCAGCCATCTGGTTCGCGGCACTCGCACGGCCGACGCGGTGGGAGTGGGCGCTGTTCGTGTTCTTCGTCGTGTGCACCATACTCGCATCGTCCGACGCGATGCCGGATGCGCTTCAGCGGGAGCTGTTCGACAGGTACCGCTTCAAGACGATGCCGTGCATCCTGCTGTGGATCGAGCTGCAGCGGCGGCTGTGGGGCCCGAGACTCGCGTCAGGCAAGATCACGAAAGGTGATGAGCCGGATGTCGCCGCGCGTCAGCCGCTCGCGGACGCCGGCTGAGCACAGCGCGGCGATTTCGCGTTCGCGCTCGTGGCGATAGGGATCCTGCGCGGCGAGCACGGGATCGTCATAGCCCGGATGCAGCATGATCTCGGTGGGCTCCGCCGGCAGGTGATCGAGGAGGCGTCGCAGCCGGTACTCGATGTCCGCTGCGCTCTGGAGCGCGATGCCGCGGAACCGTGGCGAACGCGCCAGCAGGGCACGTGCGGCGGCGTGCAGTGGGCGTGACGCGGCGCGCCATGCGGCGTGGAGGGTGAGCATCTTCGCGCTCGCGACCGGATCGCCGAATGACGGACGGTCGAGCGGGCGACGTACGACGCGCACGCCGGCGGCGAGTGCGCTCGCGATGACGGCCGGCAGGATGCCGGGCAATGCGTGGGTGTGTCGGTGACTGTCGATATGTGTAGCGGCCAGTCCAACAGCAGCCAAGGCGGCCAGCTGCGCATCGCATTCGCGTCGCACGTCGGCCGCGCTCACACGCCCGAGGCAGGCGCGGCGCGACAGCTCGGCAAGCGGATAGAATTCGCCGGTGCGTGGATTGGCCAGCGTGGGCACGCTGGAGACCGGCCGACCGGTGAGCAGGTTGAAGTGCAGTCCGACGCCGAGTGTGGGCATGCGATCGCGGACGAGCGCGGCGGCTTCGTGGAATGCCGGCGTATTCACCATCATCGACGCCGATGAGAGCGAGCCGGCTTCGTGTACCTGGACGATGCCTCGGTTCACGCCAGGCGCGAATCCGAGGTCGTCGGCATTGATGATCAGGTCGTGACGCGCGGGCATGCGGATAATCTTACGCGCTCACGCGCCTCAACCGGCGATTCGTTCAGCCGGTCGAGACGAGGTCCCTGCTGCTCATCGGCAGGCCGTGCGGCGGCGTGTGGATGCTGGCGCCCCATTGGTCTTCCGCGGGGAAGATGAAGCGCAGGTTCGCCGCGGAGTACTGGCCACGCCATGCATTCATGCGCACCTGCCAGATATCAGCGAACATGCGCTGGCTGTCACGCGCGAAGCGGACGGTGGTAGGCTCGTCGTCGTAGCGGAAGTTGACGGCGGTCTGCTTGATGGAGAGTCCGTGCTGCTGCGCGACGTAGAGACACTCGATGTCGAAGCCGAAGCCGGGTATCGTCGTGCGCGAGAAGCACAGCTGCGCTGCTTCGGCAGTGAAGCCCTTGAGTCCGGCCTGCGTGTCGAGGATGCCCGGCAGCAGGAACATCTGCACGACCTTGTTGAAGCCGCGGCTCATGAGGTGGCGCGTGTAGAGGTAGTGGAAGAAGCTCGGGCTCATGAGGTAGCGCGACTCCTTCAGCACTCGACACGCGATGGCGACGTCGGAGCCTGCCTCGAGCTCGCCGACGATCTTGTGCACTTCCTCGAGGGGATAGGCGAGGTCGACGTCGGTGAAGACGCGATAGCGCCCGCGCGCAGCGAGCATGCCGCGCGTGACGGAGAATCCCTTGCCGCGATTGTGCGCGTTGCGAAGGACTCGTGCGTACCCGCGCTGCCGCGTGAAGTCCTCGAGGATCAGCTGCGTCTCGACTTCGGTGGAGTGGTCGTCGACGAACAGCACTTCGACGGACCCCGGATCGCGCGTGGCGAAGGCATCCACCGCCTGCAGCGTGGCAGGAAGCTGATCGGCCGCGTTGTACACGGGGATGATGAGCGACAGCGCGGGCGCGTCAGACGACGAAACAACCATCAGGAGGAACCTCGAATTAACGAGCGAAGACGATTTGGCGTCTTCCAGGTGAGTCAACGTCCGCTACTGAATGCGCGTAGAGGTAGGCAACGCCACTCTGCGTCGCGGCGTGGGGTGCACCGCGCACTGCGTGTCTTGACGACGACAGATTCGGATCCCTGCCACTACACGAGATGCGTGGCAGGGATTCTGTGTGCTCGCTATGGCAACTATTGCACGAAATGTAATGGTGCGGTGCGGCGTGAGCCACGCTCCGCGGCTTTTTTGTATGCATATGTTTACGACATATGACATTAACCGCAATGACGAGCCTTTAGTTCTCGCGGACCACGAAACCAACGCCTCTCCCTGCGAAAGAGCGCCCGGCCGCATGGGCCGCGCGCTCTTTCATTTTCAGGTCGAGCAGCCTACGGCTTCGCTGCGCCGAGCTTCGTCTGGATGTCCTTCGCCTTGTCGAGGTGCTTCTGCACCGTCGGCGTGGCCTTCTCGACCATCGCCTTGACGTCTGCGTTCTGCGCGCTGTTCGCCGCCTGCTGCGCGAAGCGGATGACGGTCTCGTGGCCGGCGACCATGTGATCGATGTAGAACTTGTCCCACGCCGCGCCCTTGGGCATGGCGGTCATGCTGTCCGCGACGGCCTTCTCGGCGGCCTCGTCGGCGTCGCCAGCGGGCATGGCGGGCGTGATGCTGTTCTTCTTCGCCAACGCCATTCCTTCGACGCGCATCGCGTGATGATCCTTCATCATCATGCGGCCGAACTCCTTCACGTCGGCATGCGTACCCTTGGACACGGCCATCGCTCCGGCGGAACTGTCGGCGACGTTGTCGGCGTCGAGCTTGGCGAGAATGTTCGCGTCCGTCATGGCGGGCGGCGCGGGCGCCGGTGCAGGTGCCGGGGTCGCTGCGGCGATGGAATCCGCGATCTTCGCGCTGTCTTCCTTCTTTTCCCCTGAGCTGCATCCGGAGACGAGCGCGGCAGTGCAGAGGGCGACGTACGAGGTGCTGCGCAGAATACGGTGTAGCATTGGGCCTCCAAGGGAGTTGCATAACGTGTGGCGAGATGAACCCAACCCGCACGTGCAAAAACGATGCGCCCAAGCCCCACGCTAGAGATTGCAACGAGCGAACTCAGCATGAATTTACGGTCCATATCTCGCCATAGAACACCGATTGTGGGGTATCAGCACTGCCCCCTCTCGCTCTCTGCCCAAGGCATCGATGCCGCGACTCGCGCGAACGCTCTTCACCGGACTCACCATCGCCGCCGCTGCAGGCTGCGGTGATGGGACGCGCGCGTCGGTGGCCGACGTTTCTGCCGGTATCGCAGAGTTCGCGGCGGCAGCAACCGGACAGCACGCCGTCGTCGCCGACGAAGTGAAGAATGGATACCTGGGGTTCGATACAGGTACCTATCCAGGCGACAAGGCGATGCTCGCCTGGCGTACGGGCGGCGCTCCATACGAGTGGACAGGCTACTATCTGCCGAGCCCCTGTCATCCGGACGAAGGGTGGTCGGGCAAGCGCGAAGCGCTGACGTCGATGGGTTACGGCCTGGCCGTGATCTATGTCGGACAGCAGACGTGGGGCCGCATGCCCGGCGCACCGCATCTCGTGCCAGTGCAGACGAGCCACAGAGTGAAGGCGCGAGTCGGCAACGGCAGCAAGCGTCGCACGGTCTGGAAGACGGTCATGCGCACAGTGATGCGCCGCGCACCTGCGCCGGCGCCGGACGCGACGTGCAACGCGGACTTCGTGAGCCCAGCACGCGGCGTGCGAGACGGCGTCGACGCCATCGCCCGAACCTCACAGGACGGATTCGCGAACGGCACGACGATCTTCCTCGATCTCGAGCGAATGGACGTGCTGCCGCAGGTCATGCGCGAGTACTACAAGACGTGGGTGCGCACCGTACTCGACGACGGCCGGTACCGCCCAGGCATCTACGTCCACACGTTCAATGCGAACGTGGTCTACTCCGACGTGAAGTCGGTGTACCGCTCCGTCGGCGAAAAGCACGAGCCGCCGTTCTGGGTGGCGAAGTCGGCGGGCTTCGACATCACCAAGCTGCCAAGCGAAGTGGGACATGCCTTCGCAGCAGTGTGGCAGGGTGTGCTCGACGTCGAGCAGACATGGAACGGGCACAAGATTCCGATCGACGTCAACGTCTCCGCGTCGAAGAATCCGTCGTCGGAACGACCGGTGTTACGAACTACCGACTGACCTGCGAAAAACACGACTGCCTGACAGGAGAACCCGTCAGGCAGTCGTGTGTTCGAAATCAGGCGCTAGCTCGCCGCGATCTTCTTCAGCGTCTCCAGGTTCGCACGCGCAGCGGCACTCGGGATCGCGCCCGCCGCCGCGGCCTTCACCAGCTTGTCGTCGCGGTGATAGAGGTCGTTCCCGAAGTGCAGCTCTCCGTCGCGCACGAACGCGGTTCCGTACGTGATATACACCGGGATTTTCGACTTCAGCTTGATGCTGCTGTTGTCCTTCCCGTTCGACATCGCCGAATCGACCTTCGCGCCATCCCAACCCAGCACCCACTGCGCCAGCTCTGACGGCTTTTCGACACGAACGCAACCGTGACTGAAGGCGCGCACGTCCTTGTTGAACAGCTCGTGATTGGGCGTGTCGTGCAGGTAGATGTTGTAGTCATTCGGGAAGAGGAACTTCACGAAGCCCAACGCGTTCTTCGGGCCGGGCTTCTGACGGATGCGCGTGGTGCCGCCGTCCTTGAAGTACTCGAGATTCTCGCGGTCCATGTAGCTCGGGTCATTGGCGATCTTCGGAGCGATCTCCTTCGACTGAATGTCCGGCGTGATGTTCCAGTACGGCCGGAAGACGACGAACTCCATCGAGTCGCTGAACACGGGCGTCGCCTTGTCCTCGAAGCCCTGTCCGACGATCACCTTCATCTCCAGCGACTTCTGGCCGCTGTCGAACGCCGTCAGCTGGAACGCCGGGACATTGACGTAGATGTAGCGTGTGCCGAGCGAGCGAGGCATCCAGCGATAGCGCTCGAGATTCGCAGCGATCTGACCGAGACGGTACGCGGCGGGCACGTTGAGCGAGGCGATCGTCTCGGGGCTCAGCGTCTTGTCCACCGTGATCGCATGACGCGTCTGAAAGCGACCGACCGCCTCGGCGAGCGCCGCATCGTAGACGCCGCTCGACGACGCCGTGGCCGTCGCCGGTGCGGTCGTGTCGGCAGCCGGCGATCCGGCCGCGCCGACGTAGAGTCCTTCCACGCTCAAGCGGCTGCGCAGCGCCTCGAGACGGGCCGGTGAATCGGACTGTCCTGCCTTGAGGGTCTTGCCTTTTGCCACCAGCGGCCAGTCGCCCTTTTCGACGATGGCGCGATAGCGCGTCAGCTCCTTCTGGAGTGCCGCATAGTCCTCGTCGGGCGGACGCATCTCGGCAATGCCGACCGAGAGGGTGTCGCCCAGCGAGTGAACGAGCGCGCTGTCGACGTCGTCTTCGGTGGGATCGATGTGCCACGACTGCCCGGTGGATTTCGGCGGAATCTGGCCAACGAGCAAGTCTTCCCCGAGCGATGCGTAGACGGTGGAGAGCAGAACGTCGGCGTCCGCGAGCTGTGCGGCGGTGGGCTTGGCTGTCTTGATGGCGTTGAGCGCGTTCGACAGATCGGTGATCGGATAGGCGTCGGTGCGCATTGCGTCGGCGCTGATACCGAGCACCGCGTCGGTCAGTGCTGTCGCGCGATCTTTCGCGAGACCATCGGTCGTGAGCCACAGTGGAGTCTCGCCGAGAGTCTTGTAGAGTGCCTGGGTATGACGCCAATCGTCGGCATCGACGCCGTCGGGCGCCTTTGCGGCCAGCCGCGCCGCGAGGGCCGTCTTGAGGTCAGCGATAGAGACGCCTTGCACGTTGGTGAGTGTCGCTGGCGCCCACATGGCTGGATGCTTGTGGTATCGTGAGAGTTTCGTGGCCTTTGCCGAGCCTTCCTTGGCACATGCAGCCAAGGCGGCGGTGGCGAGAAGGAGGAGAGCGGACCGGCAGGCAATCGCCGTCGTCGCACGTGAGATCATCGGCTACTCGGGCAGGCGTGGGTGATGAGTGCCGCAGTGAGTGCGGCCTGACATCATATAGGGCGAGAGTCGGGCCATCGCGAAATTGCCGAGCATGCTCCATGCGTCTGGCCCAAGGCCGCCCCGGGGCTAAAATTCGAAGGTCTCTTTCGCCGTATCACCCGCTCGCCCTCGAACGACAGTGACTTCTCCTTCCAGCGCCCGGTGGCCCTGGGCGCGATGGTCTCTTGCGCGCCAACTGCCGTTGCTGACCGCTGCGATCGTCGTTCTCGTGATGGCGCTGTCGCTGTCGCTGACGTACAGCGCGCTTCTCCAAGGCCGCGCAGAGTCGTTTCACGCGCGCATCCAGGGGTTGCTGCGGGTGCTGGGGCAGAGCAGCGAGGCGAATACGAAGGCCCGCGTCCTCGCACTGAGGGGGTTCGCGAGTGACAGCGCTCTGGTTCACGCGCTTTCGACGCCCGACGCCCCCCGCTCGCCGAGGACCGATAGCGCGATAGCGACCGCGCTGAATAAAGTGGCCATTGCCACCGATTCGGGGCTGCCGATCGAGCTCTGGACGATGAACGACCGCCGCATCGCGAGCGTGGGCACCGACGTCCGCGGCGATTCGATCGCCGCGCTGCCACCCGAGCTTCGGTCGCTCGGCGGCAAGCAGGTGTCCGCGGCCCCGACAACGTCGAGCGCCTCCGACTCGGTCCAGTTTGGCGCGCTCTACCCATCGTTCAACCAGGTGTACTTCTGGATCATCGTCCCGGTGATGAAGGATGGGCAGCGGATCGGGTACATCGCACAGCAGCGACGGCTCGCGCCGAATCCAGCGATCACGCGCACGGTGAACGACCTCTCGGGCGAGCAGTTCGCGGTCACCGTGCGCAACACTGCGGATCCGTTCATCGCGATGATCGATGGCCGGCCCATCCCTGCAAACGTGAAGCGCGACACCGTCGACAGCGGGTTCGTGGTCACGCGCTCTGGTGGCGCGCGCTTCGTCGGCGCCGAGACGGCCGTCAAGGGCACGCAGCTCGTGATTGGAATCGAGGCGCCGGAGAGCAGCATCGTGGCGGAGCCGCGCGCGACGATCCGCCGGCTCGCGCTGTTCAGTCTCATCCTGCTCATCGGCGGTGTGTTCGCGATCTGGGCCCTCAGCCGGCAGATCACGCGTCCGCTGGTGGATCTCACCACGGCGGCGGAGGCGATCGCGCGAGGCGATTACGGCCGACGCGTGGAGAGTCACGGAGCGGCAGCGGACGAGGTGGAGCGGCTGGGCGCGAGCTTCAACCGCATGGCGGGCGAGGTCGAGGCATCGCAGCATCTGCTCGCGTCGCAGGTGGAGGAGGCGCAGGCGACATCGGAGGAGCTCGAACACACGAACCTCCAGCTCCAGCAGGCATCGACGGCGGCAGACGAGGCGCGCGACGCGGCGCTCGACGCCAACCGCGCGAAGAGCGACTTCCTCGCGGTGATGAGCCACGAACTGCGCACACCGCTCAACGCGATCGGCGGCTACACGGAGATCCTGCAGCTTGGCATCTACGGCACCGTGAACGACGCGCAGCAGGACGCGCTGTTGCGGATCTCGCGCAGCCAGCAGACGCTGCTCTCGCTGATCAACGACGTCCTCAATTTCGCGAAGCTCGAAGCCGGCGAAGTGCAGTACACGATCACCGACGTGGCGATCGCGCCGGCGCTGAGCGCCATCGAGGACTTCGTGGCGCCACAGCTGCGTCGCCGCGACCTCACGTACGCGGTGCACCAGTGCGAGCGCCATGTGATGGTGCGCGCCGACGCGGACAAGCTGCAGCAGATCCTCATCAACCTGCTCTCCAACGCGATCAAGTATACGCCCGAAGGCGGCAAGATCGACGTCTTGTGCGACGTCGACGATGCGTGCGTGTACATCCGCATCACGGACACCGGCATCGGGATCGCGAACGACCGGCTCGCGAAGATCTTCGATCCGTTCATCCAGGTGGGGCGCGCGTTGAACCGGCCACACGAGGGGGTTGGGCTCGGGCTGTCGATCAGCCGCGATCTGGCGAGCGCGATGGGCGGCACGTTGTCCGTGGAGAGCGTTCCCGGGCAGGGCAGCACGTTCACGCTGTCACTCGAGCGGAGCGCATCGTCCGCGTAGGGTCGGCAATGCGGGTGAGTCGCGCTGGCTCGTCTCCTGCTTCTACGCCGGACATGGCTCGTTTTCCCCTCCGGCGTTCGCTGTCCCCCATCGTCATCCTGCTCGCCTGCTCCGCGTCGCTCGGCGCGCAGCGGGCGCGTCCATCGTTCGTGTGTTCGGGCCAGATCGTCAGTCGCGTCGACATTCAGCCGTCGCCGCCTCCGTTCTCCGGCGCTGCGAAGAAATGGCGCGCCATAGCGCACGCCGTCGGCCTGCATCACGCCACCACACGGCCCGCCGTCGTCGAGGCATTCCTGTCGCTCGCACCCGGCGAGCCGTGCACGGAGTTTCGTCGCGCGGAATCGGAGCGTGTGCTGCGCGCGCAGCCCTTTCTGTCCGATGCGGCGGTGCGAGTCGAACGCGACAGTGGCGGTATGGTCTCCGTCCTCGTGACGACGACGGACGAAATTCCGGTGCTCGTGACCGGTCGCTTCCGCGGTATCATGCCCGAGTCTTTCTCGCTTGGCAACGAGAATCTGGGCGGCACGGCGTTGCGCCTCGTGGGCAGAGTCGAGCGCGGACGAGCGTACCAGACGGCTGTCGGGGTGGGGCTCGAGCAGGACGCGCTCTTTGGTCGCCCCTATCGATTCATTCTCGACGCAGATCGCTACCAGGTGGGCAAGCGGGTCAATGCGGAAATCGAGCATCCGTTCTTCACGGACCTGCAGCGGCTGTCGTGGCATGTCGGTGCACAAACGAGCGACGAGTATTTTCGCGTCGAGCGACCCGCGCGCGATCCGCTGGCGTTGGCGATGACGAACCGAAGCTGGGAGGCGAGCGCGCTGTTGCGGCTGTTC
Source organism: Gemmatimonadaceae bacterium (assembly GCA_039915865.1). Taxonomy (GTDB): domain Bacteria; phylum Gemmatimonadota; class Gemmatimonadetes; order Gemmatimonadales; family Gemmatimonadaceae; genus AG11. The sequence continues at coordinate 40,463 of JBDSML010000283.1, forward strand.
GGCACGCGGACCGTCGCTCTGCTTGGCGCAGCGGTGTCGGGTCGTCGCGTCGATCCGGCGGCGGATGGCATCGTCATCAGCGACTCCGGCATCGTGGCAGACAGCGGCACGGCGTTGCGCCACCGCTACGACATGTTTCGCGTCGGGCGATTCGGGATCCTCGGCGGCGTGCGTCGCGTGACCTTTCGCACGGTCGAAGGATTCGATGCGCTCATCGGATCGCAGGATGTGATGAATGGCGCGATGCTCGGCGTCTACGCGGCGAAGGGGGTCTCGCGATTCGGCGAGCGCGATATGCTGTTCTCGAGCGCGCTCTATCTCGGTGCGTCGACGCAGCATGCGCTGCTCGCGATGGTGGCGCTGGCCGAGGTCCGGCGCGATGAAGCGCGCAACGAGTGGAACAGCGGCATCGGAAGCGCGCGCACAGCGTTCTACTGGGGACACGCTCCCGGCGTCGTGCTCGTCGTTGACAACGAGTTCTCGGCGGGCTGGCATTCCCGTCTCCCGATACAACTCACCTTTCGGGATCCGACTGGGGGCTTGAGTGGGTATCGCACGTCGGGTCTCGCGGGAGCGGAGCGGAGCGTGACACGCGCCGAGGTGCGATTCAGTCGCGAGTCGATGATGCGCAAGGCGGACGTCGGCTTCGCGGCGTTCAGCGAGGTCGGTCAACTCTGGAAGGGCGACGTGCCGTACGGTGTCGCGGCGACGCGCACGAGTGTGGGCGTGAGCGTGCTCGCGGCGTATCCGACGCGCTCGAAGCGACTCTATCGCGCTGATCTGGCGATTCCGCTCACGCGGAGCGGTCAGGGGGGAGGACGAATCGAGGTGCGCTTCAGCAGCGCGGATCGCACGCAGGGCTTCTGGATCGAGCCGGGTGATGTGGCGCGCGCACGCACTGGCGTCGAGCCGAGCAGGCTGTTTGCGTGGCCTAGCCAGTAGGCAGACCCGAGTTACGGCACTCTCCAAAGCCGCCCGTCAGAGCACAATCATATCGACCCGAACAAGTTGTTGAGCGACTCGGACAGGGTCGGGTGGGAGAACATGCCGTCGCGGAGCGCGGTGAACGGCAGGCTGCCAATCATCGCCAGTTGGAGCATGGCCGCGACTTCGCCGCCGTCGATGCCGAGGATGGCGGCGCCGAGTATGAGGTTGGTGTTGCGGTCGACGACGGCCTTCATGGTGCCGCGTGGCTCGTCCATCTCGAGGGCGCGCGCCACGTTGTTCATCGGCATGCGTGCGATGCGAACGTCGAAGCCCGCAGCCCGCGCTTCCTTTTCCGTCATACCCACCCGGCCGAGTTGTGGGTCGATGAAGACCGTGTACGGGAGCACGCGTCCTTCGGTGGAGGCATTGCCGTCACGGAGCAAGTTCGCGCGAAGGATGCGGAAGTCGTCGTAGGAGACGTGCGTGAATGCAGGGCCGCCCTTTACGTCGCCGACGACGTAGACGCCTTTTGCGGTCGTCTCGAGACGGGCGTTCGCCTTGATACATCCCTTGTCGTCGAGCTCGATGCCAGCGGCGTCGGCGCCGAGGTCGTCGGTATTGGGTGTGCGGCCCGTGGCGACGAGCAGGTGTGAGCCCCTGATGTCGGCGGAGAGCTCGATGGTACCGTCTGCCTGGTGTATGGCGGTCGTGTTCGTATCGAGGCGGATGTCGATGCCGTCTTCGCGCAGGATGTCGGCGATGGCGGCTGCGATGTCGGGGTCTTCGTGGGGCAGCAGTTGGTCGCCGCGATGGACGACGGTGACGTGGCTGCCGAAGCGACGAAAGAGTTGCGCGAACTCGAGTCCGACGTAGCCGCCACCGAGGACGATGAGATGTTCGGGGACGGTGTCGAGCTCCATGATGGAGGTGGAGTCGAGGTACGAGGCGTCGGCGAGGCCGGGGATGTTCGGCACGAGCGGGCGCATGCCCGTGTTGATGACGATGATGTCGGCGGACGCTGTGGTGCGTTCGCCGCCGGCTGATTCGATCTCGATGGTATGTGGCGCGGTGAAGCGAGCGTGGCCGAACTCCACTTCGACGCCGGCCTTGGCGAGTGCCTGCTCGCTGCCTGTGCGGAATTCGTCGACGATGACGCGCTTGCGTTCGCGCACGCGGGCGAGGTCGATCGTGATTTCGCCTGTGTGGACGCCGAAGTCCTTTCCTCGCCGAGCGAGGTAGGCGACGCGGCCGCTGGCGATCATCGTCTTCGTTGGCGTGCATCCTTTGTTGATGCAGGTGCCGCCGATGTGTGTGCGTTCGACGAGGAGAGTGCGTAGGCCGGCCTTGGCGAAGGCGCCGGCGAGTGGGCCACCGCCCTGCCCTGCTCCGATGACTATGGCGTCGTAGCGCTGGGTGTCGTCCATGAAGTGGTGCGGCCTGTGCGAGTGATGTGCAGTGAAAGCAACTCGGGTCGGCTGTAGTGACCCGTGACGTCGAGCGTCATGGACTCTTCGCGCACGCGGGCGAGGTCGAGTGTGGTGATGAGCACCGCTTCTTCCTCAAAGAGGGGGCCGGCCAGATAGGTTCCATCGGGGCCGATGATGGCGCTGCCGCCGCGGATGACGAACTCCTTGGTTGTGGAGTGCGGCTCGAGGTCTGGAGGGAGATCGGCAGCACGCATGAGTGATCCGGCGGCGAGGACGAAGCACCGGCCTTCGAACGCGTATTGGCGGCTGGCGACCTGGTGCATCTCGTGGACTGTGGGCCACAGTGCGGCGTGGATGTCTTCTCCGCTCTCGTGGAGCGCTTGGCGTGCGAGTGGCATCCAGTGTTCCCAGCAGACGAGTGCTCCGACGCGTGCGTTGTTTGCGGTGACGGCGTGTAGACCATCGGCGTCACCGGCGCCCCAGACCATGCGCTCGGTGTAGGTGGGCATGAGCTTCCGATGGTGATTGAGGAGCGTGCCATCGGGGCCGAAGGTGAGGATGCTGTTGTAGAGTGTGCCGCGGCCGACGCCTTCGTCGACACGTTCGCTGATGCCGATGATGAGGGTGACGTTGTTGTTACGGGCGATCTTTGACAGTGCGTTGGTCGCGGCGCTCGGGACGGCGACGCTTTGCTCGGCGAGCTCACGGTAGACGGCTTTGGTGGGTGCGTGATCCCAGAGTGCGATGTCGCGGCAGACGTCGAGCCAGATGGGGTATCCGGGGAGCCATGTTTCGGGGAAGACCACGAGTGTGGCGCCTTGCGCGGCTGCTTCGGCGGTGCGTGCCGCGGCGGTGGTGAGGCCTTTGGCGATGGTGTGTGGGACGAAAGCCTGGACGACGGCGGCGGTGAGGATGGTCATCACTCGAGACTACCACAGATGGTGCGGCGTCGCCATGATCTCGAGGGATGGAGGTCGGCGGCGGATGGTGGTCGAGCGGCGTCGCGAGATATGTGGTCTCTGCGACACCTCGGCCTGCGAAATTTGTCGCCGCAGATTATCGAGCGCCGCTATGCTCGATAATACCGTATGCAACGTGAGAGCCGCGATGTAGACGATGCGCTGGCAACGAGTTGCGGGGTACCGCGATCACTGGAGCGTTAGAAACGAGCGACGGCTTGCACGTTCTCGCCGCGCTCGCACAATATGATGGCTGTATAATCTGCGTTAGCCCGCGACGGCCATCATGATAGAAGCATAGATGCCCATCTTACGTAACTCGAAGGCGGACAATTGGGTGGATCGCGGTGAACCCGCGGAGCCCCATATGCAGCGCGTTCTCGCGTTCTACTTCGCGCGTCATGATGAAGGCGATGCTCCCTGGCTCGCGGAACAGGCCTCGGCGATCCGCGGGATGGTGGAAGCCGGAGCCGGCGAGACGCACGTGGCAGGATATCTCTATCGATGCCTTCGTGAGCTCGCGCTGCCCGTCCCTCCGCGCGGCCGCACCACCGCCATCGCACTCTGGCACATCGCCAAGGCGGCGTTGGTCCGTGATTTCGCTGAGCGCGTTCTCAGCGGTGAGATTCCCCGCCCGATCCCGACGCCAGACTCGCTCTCACACTGGCTCGCGGCTCGTCTCCTGACCGCCGACGAACTGGATGAGTTCGAGAACGGCGACGATCACGTGCAGCCATATGCGGACAGTCCGGTGCGCCCGCCGGGCTAACGAGGCGTTGCACTTGTCAAAGGAGCTTGGGTAGCTCGCTGCGCTCGCATTTCATAGGTTCCTTTGCAAGTGAACTTTGGCGTTGGGCGGCAACAGGCTTCGGGGACCGCCGGCCGAAAGTCTTCGTGCAAGAATGTCTGGCTGTGCGCTGAACTCGACGGTGAGCATCGCGGCGGCTTGACCGCTCGCCCGCCCGACCCTAGTCTCTATGCCATGGCAGCCGACTATCGTGATCGCATTGTTCTCGACCCAGACATCCGCTTTGGAAAGCCTGTTGTCCGCGGAACCCGTCTCACGGTGGCCGATGTGTTGGGCTATCTGGCCGGTGGGATGAGCGAGACTGAGGTTCTCGCCGAGTTCCCCCAGCTGCGCCACGAGGACGTACTGGCGTGCCTCGGGTTCGCCGCAGAGCGCGAGCGACGCGTGGCGAGCCTTCCCGGTGTATAGCGCGCCAACCTGAGTCGCCTGTCCGTGCGATTGCTGTTCGACGAAAATCTCTCCGGTCGCCTGCCGAATCTCCTCGCGGAGGTGTTTCCGGAGTCGGCAAGCGTCTTGGCGACCGGTCTTGGTGGGCGGTCGGACTCCGACATCTGGGAGCATGCCAAGACCGCCGGATTCGTTCTCGTCAGTAAGGACGAGGACTTTCAACGGCTCAGCGTCCTGCGCGGGCCACCTCCGAAGGTGATTTGGATTCGCCTCGGCAACTGCACCACGGCAGATATTGTTCGCTTGCTGCGCTTTCGCGCCGAGCAACTCCACGCGTTCGTCGAAGATGAGGAGGCTGCGTTTCTTGCTCTTGGCTAACTGGCATCCGTGTGGCCGCCGCCCAACGAGCGCTGCAGTTGACAAACGAGTTGCGGTAGCGCGCTTCGCGCGCATCTTATCTGATTCGTTTGCAACTGAGCTATGGCGTTCGGCAGCAACATGCTTTGAGTTGTGCAGAAGATCGGCCGCGAAGGACCTTGTTTCGCGCTCAGCTGATCCTGAATCGGTCGCGAATGGCTCCCACGTGGTGCCGGGCAAGTTTCGGCGCTATTGTTCAGGGTGGTCATCGCCCAGGAGCCCACGTGGATCTCGATCTTGATCAGCTCTCGCACGCCGTCCTTCACCTCCCAATCGCCGCCCGCGCCGAGTTGGCATCGCGGCTCTTGGAGAGCCTCGATGCGGCACAGACGACCGAGTCCGCCGAGGCAATTGTGGCGGCATGGGAAGCCGAACTCGACCGCCGCGAGGCGGACTTCACGACGGACGCCGGCTTCGGCATCCCCGCGTCCGAGGTATTCCGGCGCCTCGACGCCGATCTCACAACGTTGTCCGCCAACCGTGAGACGCCTCGCTGACCGTTACGCCGCGCACGGTCACGTTTCATCCGGATGCGCTGGCCGACGCGAGAGACGCGGCTAAGCACTATGCCCTCCGCGTTCCACACCTCGGCGCAGAGTTCGTAGCCGAGGTCCGTCGCGTGGTCGCGCTCGCGGCAGAACGCCCGGAAGCCGGCGGGCCAATGCGCGCCGGTCGCCGTCGATGGTTGTTTACGCGCTTCCCGTTCGCTTTGGTCTACCGGATCGCGCCGGACGATTCTGTACGCGTGCTCGCTGTCGCGCATTATCGGCGCAAACCTGGCTACTGGCGATCGCGCGCCTGACTCGTGCACGTTGACATCTTTGCGCTTGCAGCCGAACGTGCGCTGCACTTGACAAGGAATCTGCGGATGGCGCCCGCTGACGCGGGCGCTCTATTTGGTTTCCTTGCAAGTGAGCTATGGCGTTAGGCTACACCCACGCTCCCATGGACCGATACGTTTTCGCAGTTGCCGACGCAGCATACTGTTGCTGGGAGCACGATCTAGCGGCGCGAAATGAGCGCTTTCTCGCGACCCTCGATGCGGAATACTTCCAGTATGTCGCG
>JBDSML010000301.1:0-9196 GCA_039915865.1 Gemmatimonadaceae bacterium
CGGCTTGGGATCCTGCGCCGTGATCTGGACGCCCTTGGCCATCAGCAGCTCGACTTCCTGCGGCGAGTTCGCCGCCGGAAGCTGGATGCTGAACTTCTTGGTCGTCTTGTTCTGCGGCGGAATGGTCCGCGGCTCCTTGAAGGTGCCGACGACGTTCTTCCCGCCCTGGACAGTCACCTCGGCGATGTTGCCGCTCTCGAGTTGCTGCCGGTAGAAGTCGTAACGGATCTCCGCGGCCGACTCGGCGCGGGCGCCGGTCATCTGGATCAGCGCGACGGGGATCAGGATGATGAGGATCCAGAACGAGAGCGTCTTCGAGAAGCGCCCCCAGTTGAACCCACTATTGTTGTTGCCGTTTTTCGGCGGTGTCGGTGCAGGCATTACAGCAAGCTCGCGATATATGGCAAATGCCGGAAACTCTCGGCGTGATCCAACCCGTATCCCACTAGGAATTCGTGTGGCGCGTCGTAACCGATGAACTTCGTTTCGTACTTCAGCTCGTCAGCAATGTGCTTGTGCAACAAGGCGCAGATATCCAATGATCGCGGATTCCGTGCCTTAAGCAGGTCCATCAACCGATTGAGCGTTCTTCCCGTGTCGACGATGTCTTCGACAAGCAGAATGTGCTTTCCCTCGAGTTTTGTTTCCGGATCATACACCAGCCGGACATTTCCGCTCGAGACTGTCCCTTCTCCGTAACTGGCGGCCACGAGAAAGTCGACGTGCAAGGGACGATTGATCTGGCGCACGAGGTCACTCAGGAAGATAAAGCTTCCCTTCAGCAGACCGAGGACGAGCAGCTCGCCGTCCGGGTAGGCCGCCGTGATCTCCTTCCCCAGCTCCTGCACCCGCGACGCGATCTGCTCGGCGTCGTAGACAACGCGCTTGAGCTCCCGGCCCTCGAGACGCGGATCAGCGATCGATGCGTTCACAGACATAGTGTCGAACCGGTCTGCCGGACCGATCGGTTGCCGCGTCGCTGCGGCGCACACCTGGAATCCATAAGACATCGTCGCCCACTACCACGACGGGCCATCCCGTCCGTTCTCCACCCGGCATTCCTGCGTCCGAGAAGTAACGCGTTACGCGCCGCCGACGCTGCCCCGCGGCTGGCTCGAGCCGATCCCCCGCTCTCCAGGCCCGCACCACGCCACCCGTACATGCGAGAGCCGCCGCCCAGGGCGAGTCGTACTCCGCAGTGCTGGAGACGCGGAAGCGAAAGCCACCCCAGTCGAGCGACCCCTGCCGGGGTAGCGACGTTGCCGGCGCGCACGACATTGCCACCGGCTTGCTTAGAATGTAGGCGTCTCGCGTGGCCTCGAGACTCCATCCCCCAGCGAGCGGGATGCTGCCGCTTCGGGGCTGTGAGATTGTAAACTCCGCGATGCGGCGAGTTCCGCGGCGATCGAGCGCCAGTCCGGCGCGCCCCGCGAGCGAGCTCCACAACACTGACAGTGAATCTCGATCATAGCCCGCCAGTTCCCGCGAGGCAACGACGAGCCGGCCCTGCACCGTGAGCTGCGGACGGACCGTCGCGCTGACGAATGCCTCGACATCGCGCCGCAGCGTCGCCGCCCGCTGAGCGAGAGACAACACCCACGTGTCGACGGAGGGATCGGCGCTGCGCATGGCCGGCAGCAGATCGCGACGCATGCGATTGCGCGTGAACTCGGCCGAAGCGTTGCTCGGATCTTCGATCCAGCCCAATTGCACCGACTCTAAATAGTATTCCAGCACGCTGCGACGGACCTCGACGAATGGCCGCACGATCGGGCCGTCCGCGTACAGTCCCGCGATGCCACGCGCACCGCTCCCGCGCATGATCCGCATGAGGACCGTCTCGATCTGGTCGTCCTCGGTATGCGCCGTGGTGATACGGGCGCCGAGTCGCGACGCCGTCTGGCGAAGGAACGAATGCCGTGCTTCACGCCACGATGCTTCGCGTCCTTCCGACTTCGACGCGCCCGAATCCATGTGGCCGACGACCACCTCGAGTCCACGCGCGATCGCTTGTTCGGTCACGTGCCGAACCGCCTCTCGCGCCGCTGCACCGGTGCCATGATCGAATGTCGCCACAGCGGCGATGCGGTCGCTCGCCACCGTCGACATCCCGCTCATGAGCGCTATCGAATCGAGCCCGCCGGAGACGGCGAGCAAGAGGGGCGTGTCGGCACTCTCCGCGGCGCGTCGTGCCGCATCGTGCACGGCGCGCGCTGAATCATGGTGCATGGCCGGAAATATACTCCACCTCGCTCGCTTCGCGCAGTCGCGACCCTCTGGTTCCAGTTTGGTCGCGTCGCTATCTTCACGCCGTCACAGTCGGATTCACGGCGACAGGAGCGTTCACTTGGAAACTCACGGCCCGCTCGGCGTCCTTTGGGTCGGTCTCGGCCTCTGCGCATTCTACATTGCGCTCGTGTGGATCAACACGCTGCTTGGTGTGGTGCTCACGCCGCTCTTCATCGTTCCGCTCACCTGGTTGCAGGATCGCGTGCGCGGGAAGTCCCCCACGCGTGGCTGATCGCACGCCCATTGACGTAGCAGGTTCGGTAAGGGACGCGCGCTCGATGCACGCGTCCCTTCCCTTTTTTCGCTCACGGTGGCACGGCGCCGCGCTCCGGATGCTCGGCATCGTCGCCGCGCTCGCAGTCGCTCCATGCGCGCGCGCACAACAGCCGCGCCCGTGGCTCGATTGGCGGACCGTCGAGACGGAGCATTTCGTCTTTCACTATCCAAGGCAGTACGCCACCTGGACGCTCGCACTTGCGCAGCGCATGGAAGGTGTGCGCACGCAGGTCGCGGCAGTCGTTGGATTCGTTCCACAACGGCGCGTCCACATCGTCATCGACGATCCGATCAACGACGCCAATGGCACCGCCTACACCACACTCGACGCGCCGACTATCGTCCTCTTTCCCACGCCGCCAGATCCACGCGAGGAGATCGGCAACTTCCGTGTCTGGGGTGAGCTCGTGGCCACGCACGAGTTCGCGCACATGGCACAGCTCGCACGCCCCTCGCGCAATCGCTGGCGCGGACTGCTCTGGGATCTCTCGCCCGTCCCGCTCGGACCCATCGCCGCGAGCGCGCCGCGGTGGGTCATCGAAGGCTACGCGACGTACGTCGAAGGACGCGTCACCGGAACCGGCCGCCCCAACCACGCGTGGCGCGCCGCAATTCTCCGCCAGTTCGCGCTCGAGGGACGCCTGCCCTCGTACGCACTTCTCAGCGCGAACGGCGGCTGGCAGACAGGCAATTTCGCGTACCTCGCCGGCTCCGCCTACTTCGATTGGTTGAGCCGCCGTGACGGCGACTCGAGCGTCACCGCGCTCTGGAAGCGGATGACGGCCAAGACCGTCCGCAGCTTCGACGAGGCGTTCGTCGGCGTCTACGGAGCCGGTCCGGCAGAGTTGTACGGCCGGTTTGTCGCCGAGGTGACGGCTGATGCGCTGGCGTTCGATCGCGCGCTGTCGCGCGATGCACTCGTCTCCGGCTCCCTCGTCCAACGGCTGGTGCGCAACACCGGCGACCCCGCCGTCTCCCCCGATGGACGCTACGTCGCGCTTTCCGTTCGCCACATTGACGCGCCGAGTCAGCTCGTCGTCTGGCGGACGGCCGATGAGCCAGACACCCTGGCGAACCGGCGGCGTGACGCGCAGCTCCGGCGCGACCCGGACGACGTCCCCGACCGCTCCTTCTTTCCGCCGCCCAAGACGGTCGTCATCTCGCTGATGACCAACGACGGCGCGCCCTTCGAATCGCCGCGGTGGATGCCGGACAACCGGCACCTGCTGCTTACGCGCCGCATGCCAATGAAGGACGGGACGGTGCGCGGAGATCTCTTCCTCTGGAACGCCGAGGATGGCGGTCTGGCTCGCGTCACCAGTGGCGCCGGCTTGCGCGATGCCGATCCGTCAGCCGACGGACGCTGGGCGGCGGCCGTCCGCTGTGATCGCGGCTGGTGCGACCTCGTTCGCGTCGACCTCGCCACTGGCGCCATCCGCGTGCTTCTCCAGGGCGACCCGGCGCGCAACTACTATCGTCCTCGCGTCTCGAAGCGTACGAGTGAGATCATCGTCGCCGAACAGTCGGGCGACCGCTGGCGCATCGCCCGCGTGCCTGCAACCGGTGGCGCGATTCGCTACGCCGACCCCGACGACGGCGTCACCCGATTCGACGCCACCTTCGACGTCGACGGGCAGTCGATCATCACAACCTCCGAGGCCGGCGGTATCGCAAATCTCGAGCGGCTCGACGGAGTCACCGCTCGGGCCACCCGTCTCACGGCAGTGACCGGAGCAGCCGTCGCCGCCGACGTCGCTCCGGACGGTACGCTCTGGTTCCTCTCTCTGCAGGCGCACGGCTACGACCTGAGACGCCTTCGCCCCGACAGCGCATCCACCGCCCGCGCGGCGAACGCTTCGGCGCCATTGCATCTCGCGCTCGTCGACTCGTTGTCGCCGGTGCTTCCGCCGCGGACCATGCCGTCCCCGTCGGATTCCAGCCGGCGCCCAGCGATCGCCAGTGTGAGCGAGGAAAAGACGTACGGGACGGGTCCATCGCGATTCCGCTACGTGCCCGGACTGAGCAGTGGGTTTGGCGGAACGGCACTCCAGATCGCGATCGTCCGCAGCGATCCGGTCGGACGCGTCGGCGCGTCGCTGCTTGCCGCCGCCGGCTCGGCAGTCCTGCCACGGGGAGTATCGCTCGAGGTCCGCAGTTCGCAGAGCCTCACCGAAATCGTCGCGAACGGTTGGGCCTCGCGCGACCGGCCATCGCACCAATTCGGCGGTGCCTTGGAGGCCGGATTGGACCTCGGCCGCTTCGGCGGCGGGGTTCGCCTCGAGCGGCGAGGTGTGACCGACGGCGGTGAGTTGACGCGAAGCCTCGCTATCCTGGGCGAGCATCAACGCCCGACGACCCTGCCCAACGCGAATCGCGCGGCCGCCATCGGCACGTTTCTCATCGTTCGCCGGCAGCGCGACGAGGACACCCGCTACCAGGAGCAGCTGTCCTTCCTCGGTGAGACGGGCGAGACCGGCGGGGACGGATACCTGCGTCAGCGGGCCGCCCTTCTGTTTGGAGTCGGCGCGGGCAGCCGGCCACTTACGACGTTGCGTCTTTCGTACGGCACCGTCGGCGGCAGCGGCGCGCCGCGAGAGCGATTCGTCATCGGTGGCTTCGCGTCGCCACTGATCGACCCCATGTATGATGCCCGACGAGTCGACGCGCCGGCCTACCCCGTGGGCAGCACGGCGTCGACGACATTTAGCTCCTTTCGCCTCGCCGTGCCCCTCCCGCCTCTCGAGCTGTTCTTTGCCGGCGCGAGCCCGGACCTCTACAAGAATTCACTGCGCAGTTACGGAATCGAGTTCAACGAGAGCGTGCCGGCCATCGCCGCATTGGGCACACCGAGAGTGGATTTGTTGACGGGCTTCGCGCGGGCCGCGGACGCACCGGTTGCGGGAGAGTGGCGTTACTATATCACTTTAAGTCTGCACCCATAACGCCTTGGGGCGCCGACCTATAAGCGAAAGCGCTGGCGCTGCATCTTACTCGAGTAGGCGAGCGCCCGGAACTGTCAGGAACTCCTCGAACTCCCCCTCCACCAGCGTATCCAGCAGCGCTGCCGCTTCACCCAACCGACTGCCCGCCTCAGGCATCGCCTCGAGGCGCGCCAACTCCGCGCTGCGCACCTTCAGATAGTACTCGCGCGTCATCTCGCCCCCGCCGTCGATCTCGGCACCATGCCTGATCCACTGCCAGAGCTGCGTGCGCGAGATCTCAGCCGTCGCGGCGTCTTCCATGAGGTTGTGAATCGCCACCGCGCCTGAACCGCGCAGCCACGCCTCGATGTAGAGGATCGCGACCTCCACGTTCATCCGGATCCCCTCCACCGTCACGATGCCACCGGGCACCGTCGCGTCGATCAATTGATCGGCCGTCGTGCGGACGTCTTCACGCAGGCGATCCTTCTGGTTCGGACGGTCGCCAAGCACACTGTCGAACACCTCGCGCGCCACCGGGACGAGGTCCGGATGCGCCACCCAGGTCCCGTCGAAGCCAGCGGCGCTCTCGCGCTCCTTGTCCTCACGAACCTTGGCCAGCGCGCGGGCGTTCACGTCGGCGTCCTTCCGGCTCGGAATGAAAGCCGCCATTCCGCCGATCGCATGCGCGCCACGTTTGTGACATACCTGCACGAGGCGCTCGGCATAGGCGCGCATGAAGGGCACGGTCATGGTCAGTTGCGCGCGGTCCGGGAGCAGCTTGTCGGGGCGCCCGCGGAAGGTCTTGATGAAGCTGAAGAGGTAGTCCCAGCGCCCGGCGTTCAGGCCGGCGGCGTGCTCGCGAAGTTCATAGAGGATCTCATCCATCTCGAACGCCGCGGGCAATGTCTCGATGAGCACCGTGGCGCGGATCGTCCCCTGTGGGATGCCAAGTGCCTGCTGGGCCGCGACGAAGACGTCGTTCCACAGTCGCGCCTCGCGATGGCCCTCCATCTTCGGAAGGTAGAAATACGGCGCCGAGCCCCGAGACACGAGTTCGCGCGCGTTATGGAAAAAGTAGAGCCCGAAGTCGACGAGGGTCGCCGAAGCGGGCTTTCCGTCGACGATGATGTGGCTCTCCTCCATGTGCCAGCCGCGCGGCCGGACGACGAGCGTCGCGCGCTGGTCGTTCAGGCGATACGCCTTCTCGCCCATGTCCAGCGACAATGTGCCGCGCACCGCTTCCATGAGGTTCCGCTGTCCGTCGACGATGTTCTGCCACGTCGGCGAGCAGGAGTCCTCGAGGTCAGCCATGAACACCTTCGCACCCGAGTTGAGCGCGTTGATCATCATTTTCCGATCGACCGGACCCGTGATCTCCACCCGGCGATCGTTGAGGTCGGCCGGCGCCTCCGCCACGCGCCACGTCGCCTCGCGCACAGTGGCCGTCTCGGCGGGAAACTCGAGCGGTCCGCCGATCGGCACGTTTGCAAGCTCGGCACGTCGCGCCCCTCGTTCGCTGAGCCGCGAGACGCGAATCGGATTGAACTTGTGATGCAGCATGGCCACGAACGCGAGTGCTTCGCTCGTGAGCACCGTCTCGGCGCCAGACACGGAAGCGCCCGCGATGCGGACGCCTGAGGCAGAACCAACCATTCGTGTTCGTCTCGACTAAGGAGATTACATGCGAAGCAGGGCGGGCAATTCCCGCGCACCGACTATCCTTCACACGGTAGTGTCGCGACTAGCGACAAATCAGGGTCGGCGGTTCTATATTAGCGACTTGCCGCCGCCGGCATCCGCAGTGCCAACATTGTTTCGCCGTGGCGTCATCCGGCACACGATCACGCGGATTCCAACTTTCCGCGTGCCCCTCAGGAGGAAGCAGATGATCTTTCACCGTGCCTCGCGGTACACTTTCGCTCTCGCGCTGCTTGCGTTGCCAGCGGGCGCCGGCGCCCAGGCCTTCGGGCTGAACGAAATCGGAACCTGCGCACTCGGCCGTGGCTTCGCCGTTACCGGCGCCCCGTGCGATGACGCTTCGTCGATCTACTGGAATCCCGGCGCGATGCCGTCGAAGGCGGGCCTGTCGTTCTACGGCGGCGCGGCAATCATTGCGCTGAAGGGCGATTTCACGCGCGACTCCAGCTTCAAGCGCTACGAATCCGATATCCCGTCGGCCGTCGTGCCGAACGTCTTCCTGAACTATCGGAAAGGGAAGGCAGCCTATGGCCTCGGCGTCTACGTGCCGTACGGACTCACGTCGCAGTGGGGCGACGACTTCCCCGGTCGCTTCTCGGCAAAAAAAGCGTCACTGCAGACCATTTACGTGCAGCCCAACCTGTCGTATCAGATCACGGATAACTGGTCGATTGGCGGTGGACCGGTTATCGGCCACTCCACCGTGGAGCTGATTCAGGCGATCGACCTCTCCAGCCAGAATCCACAGCCCGGCGTAACGTTCGGACAGCTCGGCATCCCGAAGTACACGGAGTTCGGACGCGCCACGCTCAAGGGTTCAGCGATGGCCTACGGCTTTGACGTGGGAATTCACGGCAAGCTGGGCAAGGACTGGCAGACCGGCGTGCGAGCGCTGTCGCAGCTTTCCTTCAGCTACGACGACGCCGATGCGACCTTTGCGCAGATGCCGACGGGGCTCACGCTGGCCGCCGGCAACCCGCTTGGCGCGCCGGCGGGTACACCAGTGGATGCGCTCGTCGCCTCGCAGTTCACCACAGGCGCCCTTGTCGCGCAGAAGGTCAAGACGCAGATCCGCCATCCGGCCCAGATCCAGGTCGGCTTCGGCTACAGCGGCGTCGAGAATACCATGCTGAGCGTGGACTATGCTTACGTCGGCTGGAAGTCCTTCAACGCGCTGCCGGTCGACTTCCAGGGTACCGCGCCGGATCGCGTCCTCCAGGAGGACTACAACAATACGTCGTCCATTCGCTTCGGCGCCGAGCGTCGGTTCATGGACGGCAAGGCGCTGCGGCTGGGATTTACGGCGGCCACTTCGGCGGCTCCTCCCGAGACGGTCACGCCATTGCTCCCCGAGCAGGATCGTGAGCTGGCCATGATCGGGGGCGCATTGCCACTGTTCAGCGGCCTGGTGCTCGACGCGACGTACTCACACATCTTCACGCCTGGTTCGCGCGGCCGCATCGATGAGCGCACGCCGACCATGACGTCCGCCCAGGCCCTCACGCTCAACAACGGCGCGTACACGCTGAACGCGAACATCTTTTCGTTCAGCCTCAAGTACTCCTTCTAACCACGCCCGGAGAATTCAGGATGCAACGACGACTGACGAATCTCACCCGCGTGGCAGCAGTTGGCGCCCTCGTCGTTCTCGCCGGCTGCAAGAGCGAGCGCCCGTTGCTCGGCCCCACGGTCCCGGAGGGCGGCGACATCTTCAAGAGTTACGTCGCGCTCGGGAACAGCATCACCGCCGGCTACCAGAGCGGCGGCATCAACGACTCCACGCAGCGGCAGAGCTATGCGCGTCTGCTGGCCGGCCAGATGGGAACGCAGTACCACTATGCGGCCCTCGCCGGCCGCGGCTGCACGCCACCGATCGCCAATACGCTGACCGGTGCGTTCGTCGGCACGGGGTCAACGGGCTCGACCTGCGACCTCCGCGCCGCCGCATCGGTGACGGACATCCTCAACAACGTCGCCGTTCCGGGTGCACGCGTGCTGGATCCGACCTC
>JBDSML010000125.1:0-6196 GCA_039915865.1 Gemmatimonadaceae bacterium
CGCCGACCGTAAGTCTTTGTCACGTGGCGATTTCCAGTCTTCACAACGCGGAAAATCGGCGTCGGCCCACCGCTTTACTCTCCTCTACGGCCCGACTAGCTTACGCCCTTGCGCACCCCACGCGCCCGACGACGTCGCCCGGACCAGTTGCATACTCTACAGACAATCCTGCTCGTCGCGCCGATGCTGCTGTTCTCGGTGATCGCTCACGAGATCGCACATGGCTACGCCGCGCTCCGGCAGGGTGATCGTACCGCACTCGACGCTGGGCGACTCAGCTGGAATCCCATCAAGCACATCGACCCGTACCTGACCATCCTGCTGCCGCTGGTCATGCTGACCGGCTCGGCGCTGGCTGGGGGACGGTTCGTCGTGTTCGGGGGTGCCAAGCCCGTGCCGGTCGATCCGCGCAACTACAAGAACATCCGTCGGGGCGACATCATCGTCTCACTCGCCGGCGTCGCCACGAATCTCGTGATCGCGCTGGGCTGCACGATTGCGCTGGTACTCACCGGGCTGGTCGCCCGCGGCGTTCCGGCGCTCGATCCCACGATCGGCATTCTCCAGGCGATGCTGATCGTCGGCGTGATCCTCAACTTCAGCCTCATTGCGTTCAACCTGCTGCCGATTCCGCCGCTCGACGGCTCGCACGTGATGAAGTACCTGCTTCCGCGTCCGCTGGCCATACGCTACGTGCAGTTCGGCCGCTTCGGCCTGCTCGTGCTGATGCTGCTGCTGTTCGTCGGCGAACGAGTGCTGCAGTGGTGGTTCACCCCCGCAGGAATGGCCACTGACTATCTGCTCCGGATGGCGCAGCCGTACATCGTGACGGCCGCCGAGCAGTGGCTCAAGTGACCGGCGCGGTGCAGTTCGGCAGCTACACCAGCGACGGCTCATCATCGCCGCCGTCGTTCGTCGTCGAGCTGACGGAGTTCTCCGGCCCACTCGACCTTCTGCTCACGCTCATTCGCGAGGAGCAGGTCGACATCTACGACATCCCGATCGCGCGCGTGGCCGAGCAGTTCCTTGCGCGCATTCGGACGATGGCGTTGAACGATGCGGCGGACTACCTCGAGATGGCGGCGCGCCTCCTTCGCATCAAGGCGCAGATGCTGTTGCCGCGCAGCGACGGCAGCGAGGCGTGGGACGATCCGCGTGCGGAGCTCGTGCGTCGCCTGCTCGAGTACCAGCAGATGCGCGAAGTGGTGGACGTGCTGGAGCGGGCTGGCGAGTCGCGACGCAGCCGCTTCGCGCGTGCCTACATTCCGCTCGCCGCCGCACCGCCGGAAGCGCCGCTCGCGCTTTCGCTCAGCGAGCTGCTGGCGGCCGTGGACCGCATCCTTCGCACGGCGAAGGATCCGACGATGCACGACGTCATCGCCCGGTCGGTGGACGTGCCGGGCGCCATTACACTGATTCGCGCACTGCTGGCTCTGCGCTCTCACGCGCTGTGGACGGACATCGTCAAGCGCGACGCCGAGCCCTGGCAGATTCTTTCCACCCTCCTCGGCCTCCTCGAGATGGCCAAGCTGGGTGAATGCAAAGTTCAACAGCCCAGACCATTCGCCAACGTGGAGATCACGAGTGACGCCGCTAGCGAAGCTGCTTGAAGCGGCGCTGTTCGCCAGCGCACGCCCAATCCCGACCGACGAGCTTGCGGCGCTCGACGGGGATGCATCGAAGGCCGGCATCGCGGCCGCGCTCGACGAGGTGCGCCGGCACTACGACGTGGACGGTCACGGTGTGGAACTGGTGGAGATCGGCGGAGGGTGGCAGATCCTCACGCGTGCCGAATACACGGAAGCCATCGAGCGCGCGCAGCTCGCCTCGCGGCCAGCGCGACTGAGCGCAGCGGCGCTCGAGACGCTCGCCCTGATCGCCTATCGCCAACCATTGGGTCGCGCGGAGATCGAGGAGATCAGGGGCGTCGCTGTCGGAAGCGTGCTGAAGTCGCTGCACGAGCGCGGGCTGATCGACGTGGTGGGCCGAGGGGAGGGCATGGGCCGTCCCTTGCTGTATGGAACGACACCGATCTTTCTCGAATACTTCGCGCTCCGTCACCTCGAGGAGCTTCCGCGCTCCGACGAGCTGGCCGTCGCGCTCAAAGCTGAACCCAGGCCACTCTGATGTCCGAGACCATGCGCATCCAGCGCGCGCTGGCGCGCGCCGGCGTGCTCTCCCGTCGCAAGGCGGAGGAACTCGTGTCGAATGGCCGCGTCACCGTGAATGGCATGCCGGCGCAAGTCGGCCAGACGGTCGATCCCGAGCGTGACGTCATCAAGGTGGACGGCGAGCGCATCGGCGCCCCCGCGCCAACCGAGTGGTTCGTGCTGCACAAGCCGTCCGGTGTGATCACGTCGAAGCACGACCCCGAAGGACGCAAGACAGTCTTCGATCTCGTGCCCGCTCGGCCCGGCCTCACCTATGTGGGGCGCCTGGATTTCCTCACCGAGGGAATTCTGCTGCTCACGACAGACGGTGCCGCGGCGCATCGGCTCACGCATCCGAGTCACGAGGTCGAGCGCACGTACATCGCGTCGGTGCTTGGCGAAGGCGACTACGCTGCTGAGCAGTTGCTCGAGGGCGTCGAGCTGGAAGACGGCGTCGTGCGTCCGAAGAAGGTGAAGGCCGACAAGGTCGGGCGCGGGCGATGGGACCTCACGATCTCCATCGCGGAAGGACGCAACCGCGAGGTGCGTCGCATGTGCGAGGCGGTCGGGCTGGAGGTGGACCGCCTTGTGCGTGTGAAGTTCGGTCCCGTCGAGCTCGGCGACCTTGCGGTCGGGAAGGTGCGATCACTCACGAAGCAGGAGAAGGCCGCCCTGGACAAGCTGTAGGCGGACGGGAGCATCGAGCAGTTGCTGGTGTAGTTCCAATCCACGACTCACCGCTCAACCGACTCACAGCCCCCATGGCAACACAAGCGTCATCGACGGCGGATGCCCGCCTGATTCAGGACGTCAGCCGCCAGGTTGCGCTGCGCGTCGTCGGTCAGGAATACATGATCGACCGGCTGCTCATCAGCCTTCTCACCGGCGGACATGTGCTGCTGGAAGGCGTGCCCGGTCTCGCGAAGACGCTCACGGTGCGCACGCTCGCCGAGACGATCGCGACGACCTTCTCGCGCATCCAGTTCACGCCGGACCTGCTGCCCGCCGACGTCCTCGGCACGCAGATCTACGATCAGAGCACCGGGCAGTTCATGGTGAAGAAGGGTCCGATCTTCGCCAACATCATCCTCGCCGACGAGATCAATCGCGCGCCGGCCAAGGTGCAGGCCGCGCTGCTCGAGGCGATGCAGGAAAAACAGGTGACGATCGGCGGGACGACGTACAAGCTCGAGGAGCCGTTCCTCGTGCTGGCGACGCAGAATCCGATCGAGCAGGAGGGCACGTATCCACTGCCCGAAGCGCAGGTCGACCGCTTCATGCTCAAGCTGCGCGTCGGATACCCGACGCGCGATGAAGAGAAGGAGATCATGCGCCGCATGGCAAGTGGTCATGCGATCGACGTCAGCCACGTCGCCACGCCGGAGGCGATCCTCGAAGCGCGTGGCCGCATCGCCGAGCTGTACATGGACGATCGCATCGTCGACTACATCGTCGACATCGTGCTCGCGACGCGCGAGCCGGAAGCGGCGGGACTGAAAGAGCTTGCGCCGCTGATCGAGTTCGGTGCGAGCCCGCGCGCCACGATCGCGCTGGCGCAGGCCTCGCGCGCGCATGCGTTCCTGCGCGGCCGCGCGTTCGTCACGCCGGACGACATCAAGGCGATCGCGCCCGACGTGTTGCGTCACCGCGTGCTCACCACCTTCGAGGCCGAGGCCGAGGAGGTGACGAGCGACGAGATCGTGTCGCGCGTCCTCGCGAAAGTCGAGAGCCCGTGAGCCAGGCGGCTTCGTGAGCACCATCGTACGAAGCAAGACCGCGCCGGCGAGCAAGACGGCGAGCAAGGGAGTGCCTCCGGAGATCCTCCGGCAGGTCAAGCTCCTCGAGCTGCGCACGCGCGGGTTGGTGAACTCGCTGTTCACGGGCGAGTACCGCTCCGTGTTCAAGGGGCAGGGGATGGAGTTCGCGGAGGTCCGTGAATACCAGCCGGGCGACGAAGTGCGGTCGATCGACTGGAACGTCACGGCGCGCATGGGCAAGCCGTACGTGAAGCGCTACATCGAGGAGCGCGAGCTCACGGTGATGCTCGCGGTGGATCTCTCCGGCTCCGAGCGGTTTGGCACGCGGGCGCGATTCAAGAGCGAGTTGGCGAGCGAGCTGGCGGCCGTGCTCGCGATGTCGGCCATTCGGAACAACGATCGCGTCGGCGCAGTGCTGTTCACCGATCGCATCGAGCACGTCGTGCCGCCGCGGAAAGGCCGACGGCATGCGTTGCGACTGATGCGCGACTTGCTCGCCTTCGAGCCGGAGGGGCGGGGCACCGATCTCGCGGGCGCGCTGGAGTACACGGGGAAGATGCTCTCGCACAAGGCGATCATCTTCGTGGTGTCGGACTTCCAGTCGGCGGAGCTGGAGCAGCCGTTGAAGCTGCTCGCGCAGCGGCATGACGTCGTGGCGGTCACGGTCGATGATCCGAGCGAGCAGGAGCTGCCGGACATCGGGCTGGCGCGGTTCGTCGATCCGGAGACGGGGCGGGTGCTGGACGTGGACACGAGCGATGCGGGCGTGCGCGCGAAGTTCGCGGAGAACGTCGCCGCGGAACTGGGCGCGCGTCGACATCTGCTGCGGCGCCTGGCCATCGATGAGATTCCAGTTCGTACCGACGCCGGTGTCGTGGATCCGTTGATCAAGTTCTTCCGTGCGCGCGAGACGCGCTCGAGGCGCCGGTGACTCTCACTGCGCGGCAGCGACCGCAGCGAGCGAGTGTCGGAGCCTACTGCCGTGCCGCTTCTATCCATAGGTCCCGGCACGCGCTGCTCGCGTGCGGGATGACACTCTTGTTGGCGCTGCCGAAGATCACGCAGGCGCAGCAGCGCGAGATCCCCGTGCAGGCCGGGATCACGCTCGAACGTGACACGGTCACGGTCGGCGACGTCGTGCGGCTCACCGTGCGCATTCGCGCGCCACAGGGCGCGACGATCAACTTCCCCACCGCGGTCGACTCGCTCGGACCCGTGCAGTCGCTCGCGCCGCCGACGATCGTCAACGGTGCCGACACCGCGGACGCGTCCGACCGCATCGCGACATACCGTCTCGCCGCGTGGGACGTCGGGCAGCAGCCGATCAAGCTCGGCGAAGTGCTCGTACAGACCGACGATGGCGAGCGACGCGTCGCACTCGACCTCCCGTCGCTGTTCGTGACGAGCGTGTTGCCGGCCGACACGACGCTCCGCGTTCCCAAGCCCGCGCGTCCGCTCATCGAGATGCGCGCACCGATTCCGTGGTGGTATTGGCTCGTTGCCGCGGTCGCCGCACTGATCATTGGCTTGCTCGCATGGTGGTTGGCGCGTCGCAATCGCGGCGGCGCGAGCACCGGCGATCCGTACGCCGACGCGACGTCGTCGTTCGATCGCGTCGAGAAGCTGCGATTGATCGAAGCGGGTGAACCCGGCAGGCATGCTGCGCTCATGACCGACGTGCTGCGTCGATATCTGTCCGAGCGGTTCGACGCGATGTCGCTCTCGCAGACGAGCGGTGAACTGCTGGCCGCGGCGCGGCACGTACCGACGGTATCAGGCGAAGCGCTGCGCACGTTGCTGAGCGCCGTCGATCCGGTGAAGTTCGCCGCCGCGCCACTCGATGGCGATCGCGCCCGTGCCATTGGTGAAGAGGCGAAGACGATCGTCCGCGAAGAGCACGAGCGTGCCGCGGCCATCGCGCTCGCCGAGTCGGCGGAGAAGACGGAGCGTGCGGCATGATGGACTTCGGCGCCCTGCAGTTCGCGTCGCCGTGGTGGCTGCTGCTCCTGCTGCTGCTGCCGGTGTGGTGGCTCATCGCCCGCCGGCGGACGCCCGCGGCGATCGTCTTCTCTCGTGTTGCCGTCCTGGCGCGTGGCCCCCACGCGGGACGCACGCTCGCGCGGGCACTGGCCGTGCTGCGCAACCTCGCGCTCGCATGCGGTATCGTCGCGCTCGCGCGTCCGCGATCCGGCGCGCATGCGGAGACGTCGACGAGTGAGGGCATCAACATCGTCGTCGCGTTCGACATCTCCAGCTCGATGCTCGCGCTCGACTTCCAGCCGCAGAACC
>JBDSML010000192.1:0-2640 GCA_039915865.1 Gemmatimonadaceae bacterium
CCGTCGACAGCGATGCGCTCGCGGAAATCCACCAGGTGCGGCGATGTATAACGCGCCACACGCAGCGCCTTGGCGCGCAGCAGGGCATCTGCCGTGGCGACAGAGCTTCCCTTCCCGTTCGTCCCGCCGATGTGCAGCACCGGATACGCGAGGTGCGGCTCGCCGAGCTCCGTGAGCAGCGCACGCGTGCGTTCGAGGCCGAACTTGAAGGCGCCGGTCGTTCGCGCGAACAGATAGTCGAGCGAAGCCGCGTAGCCGGTCAGGGTGACGTCCACCCCGTCGCGGACGGCTTGCCACTCATGTGCCGCAGGAGCTGGCTCAGCGTGTGCTTCAGCTCCTTGCGATGCACGACCTGGTCGAGCATGCCGTGATCGAGGAGGAACTCGGCAGTCTGGAAGCCCTCCGGCAGGTCCTGGCCGAGCGTCTGCTTGATGACGCGCGGGCCGGCGAACCCGATGACCGCACCCGGCTCCGCGACGATCGCGTCACCGAGCATGGCGTAGCTGGCGCTGACGCCGCCCGTCGTCGGATTCGTCAGGACGGCGATGTACGGAATCCGCCGCTCCGCCAACTGGGCCAGCACGGCGCTGACCTTCGCCATCTGCATCAGGGAGAGCACGCCTTCCTGCATGCGTGCGCCGCCCGAGGCACAGATGACGATGAGCGGGTGCTTCCGCTCCAGCGATCGCTGGCCAAGCCGGGCGATCTTTTCCCCCACGACGGAGCCCATGGAGCCGCCCATATAGGCGAAGTCCATGACGCCGAGGTTGACGGGAAGGTCCTCCATCATGCCGGTGGCGGCGAGCAGTGCGTCACCGTCGCCCGCGTTGGCCGTGGCCTTCTTCAGCCGCGCCGGGTACTCCGGGAAGCCGAGCGGGTCCGTCGAGCGGATATCCAGCTCGAGCTCCTCCATAGTGCCGTCGTCGAGGAGGATGTTGCAGTAGTCGTTGGCGCGGATGCGACGGTGAAAGTCGCAATTCGGGCACACGTTGAAGTTGCGGACGAACTTTTCACGGATATCCGTGTGTCCGCACGCCTCGCACTTCTCCCACACGTCCGCGGGAATCTCGAGGCGCTCCCGCCGAGGCTGTCGCGCCTTTTTCTCCTTACGAAACCATGCCATGTAGGACAATGTGACCGAGGTCACAGGCGCGGGCAAGGGATTGACATAGGCGTCAGACCGCGAAGGGTCCGCTACGTCCACCCCGTCCCTCTGCGGAAATCCGCAGGAGGATGCCGATTGCGATCCAGCTGGCGAGCATGAAGCTTCCGCCGTAACTGAAGAACGGCAGCGGAATGCCCGTGATGGGCGCCAGGTTCAGCGTCATGCCCATGTTCTCGACGACGTGCACGAACCAGCTCGCGAGCAATCCGAACGCGATGAGGCTGCTGTACGAATCGTTGGCGCGCTCGGCGATCTTCGTGACGCGGAGAAACAGGAGCGCGAACAGCGAGATGGCGATCGTCACACCGAGGAATCCAAGCTCCTCGCCGACCACGGCGAAGATGAAGTCGGTATGCTGGGCCGGAAGGAACGCGAGCCGCTTCTGCGTGCCCATCGTGTAGCCCTTGCCGAACCATCCACCCGAGCCGATGGCGATCTGCGACTGGATGACGTGATAGCCCGATTGGCGCGGATCGATGTTCGGGTTGAGGAACACGAGCAGACGCTTCTGCTGATACGGCGCCAGCTTCTCCCACAGCCTCGGCGACGCCACGCCGAAGATCACGTTGGTGACGACGAGGAAGATGCCCTCGGACATGTAGGGCTTGTACCACAGCACGAGGGCGAGGAGCAGCAGGAACCACGCGCCCCAGAGACTCGTGTTGAAGGCGAGAATGAGACTCACCACGGGGCTCGCCACCAGTACGAGCAGCGGCCACGACACGCCGGCCCAGAACAGCATGGCGAACGCGAAGCCCACGAACACGATGCCCGTGCCCAGGTCGGGCTGCATCATGATGAGCACCCAGGGGATGCCTACGACGACAGCGGGCTTCCACAGCTCGAGCAGCGAGCGTGGCGGCTCCTTGAACGTCGAGAGCACCTTGGCCATCGCGAGCACGACGGTGATCTTCGCGAGCTCCGCCGGCTGGCCGAGCCGGATGCCGCCGATGGCGAGCCAGCTCTTGGAGCTGGCGCCCGTACCGAATCCCTTGCCGATGACCAGCAGCAGCGCGAGCATCGCGATGGTCAGCCCATACGCCGGCCACGTGAGCCAGTCGAGCAACCGCACCGAGAATCGGCTGACGCCGTACGCCGCGGCCAGCGACACGAGGAACCAGATGAGCTGCGAGCGCCACAGACGAGCGACACCGGTGAGGATGTCCGTCTGTCCCGCCGAGTAGACGATCGCGATGCCGTAGACGGACAGCAGCAGCGCGACCGTGACGAGCGGCCAGTCGATCGGGAAACGACGCGTGGGCACTAGCCGTCTACCGAGAGGTCGACGATCGGCGTGACGTGCAGGTACGCCGAGATGATCGACGACGCGATGCGTGCGGCGCGTGTACCGTGGCCACCGAACTCGATCATGACCGCGACGACGATGGACGGCTTGTCCGCTGGCGCGAAGCCCACGAACCATCCGTGATCGAGTTCGACGCCGTTCAGGTACGTGCCGGTCTGGGCGGTGCCCG
>JBDSML010000204.1:0-26403 GCA_039915865.1 Gemmatimonadaceae bacterium
CTGGTCATCGCCGGGGCAGGAACCGGCAAGACTCGGACCCTCATCCACCGGGTGGCCGCCCTCGTCGACCGTGGCGTGCCCCCCGAGCGCATCCTCCTCCTCACCTTCACCCGACGCGCTGCCGCTGAAATGCTCTCGCGCGCGGAGAAGCTTGTGGGGTCGGCCGGCTCGCGGGTGCATGGCGGCACCTTCCACTCCGTCGGCCACCGCCTCCTCCGCCAATTCGGCCCGTCCGCGGGGCTCCCAGCGGATTTCACCATCATGGACCAGAGCGACGCCGAAGACCTGATGCAGCTCGCGCGCGGCGCACTCGGCTTCGCGAAGACGACCAAGCGCTTTCCAAAGAAGGAGACGCTGCACTGGCTCTACACCCGCCACATCAATACGGAGCTGCCGCTCGACGAGCTGCTCCATCGCGACACGCCGCACTTCCTCGAATACGAGCACCAGATCACCGCGCTGTTCGCCGACTACACGTTGCGGAAGCAGGAGCGCAACCTCGTCGACTACGACGACCTGCTCGTGTTCTGGGCGTTGATGCTCGAGTCGTCGCCCGCGCTCGCCGCCCGCATCTGTGGCATGTACGAGCACGTGCTCGTGGACGAATATCAGGACACCAACCTCCTCCAAGCGCGCATCCTCCGCGGCATGTGCACCGGCAGCCGCAAGCTCACCGTCGTGGGCGACGACGCGCAGAGCATCTACTCCTTTCGCGGCGCGCACTTCCGCAACATCCTCGACTTCCCGCGCCAGTTTCCCGGCGCGACGATGATCACGTTGGCACAGAACTACCGCTCGACGCAGCCGATCCTCGACCTGTCGAACATGGTGATCTCGCGCGCCGAGGAGCGATTCACGAAGGACCTGTACACGAATCGCGAGGGTGGTGAAAAGCCCTGGCTCGTCACCGCGAAGGACGAGGCGCAGCAGACGCGGTTCGTCGTTGACCGCATTCTCCAGCTGCACGAGTCAGGCGTGCCGCTGGCCGAGATGGCGGTCTTGTTCCGCGCCGGCTACATGTCGGCCGACCTGGAGATCGAGCTCGCCAACCGGAAGATCCCCTTCGAGAAATGGGGCGGCCTCAAGTTCCTCGAGGCCGCACACGTGAAGGACGTCCTCGCCTTCCTGCGCGTGTCGGAGAATCCGCGCGACGAGGTGAGCTGGTATCGCATCCTCATGCTCATGCCAGGCATCGGCGACAGCACGGCGCGCGCGATGATGGCGACGATGCAGGAGCGCGCGTGGGATCCCGATGCCTTCACGCATCTCATTGCGCCACCGAAGGCGCGCGACGCACATCGCTCCCTCGCTGTGATGTTGCGGCAGCTGCGTGGCGTCACCAATCGCGATGGCGACACGGCAGGCGCGAAGGTCGCCAGCGACATCACCGCGGTGCGCGCGATCTACGATGCCGTGCTCAAGGCGAAATACGATCGCCCCGAAGCGCGTCTCGCCGACCTCGATCAGCTGCGCACGATCTCCGCCGGCTATCCGTCGCGCACGAGCTTCCTTGCCGCGCTCGCGCTCGATCCACCCTCCAGCACGCAGGATCTCGCCGGCGGATCGGAAAGCGAATCCGACGCGCTGATCCTGAGCACCGTGCACAGCGCGAAGGGAAAAGAATGGAAGGCGGTGTTCGTGATCTGGGCCGTCGATGGATGGTTTCCCTCCTCGAAGGCCGTCGAGGATCCCGACGAGCTGGAAGAGGAACGGCGCCTCATGTATGTCGCCCTCACCCGCGCCAAGGACGAGCTGGCGGTGATCTACCCCATGCAGGTCTACGGATCGCGCCGCAGCGCCGAGTACTCGTTCGATCAGCTGTCGCGCTTTCTCGATCGCGGCGTGCGGGGCACGATGCAGCGCGTCGTCGTCGAGGAAGAGGGCGATACGCCACCAGCGGAGCCGGTGACGACACCGGCAATCGACCTCCGGGCGTTGATGCGGGGCCGGTTCACGAAGTAGAGTCCCGCATGGCGAGACAGCGAAAAAAAGATCGAGCACCAGCACGACCGGCGCCGGCCGTCATGCGAGAACGCCGTGGCGGTGTCATTGCGCTCCGCGCGATGGCGGTCGTCCTCGGCGTGCTCGGTGTCGTCCCAGCCGCGAACTACATCACGACCGGTGTCGGGCTGCCGTGGTGGAGCAGTGCGGTCAAGCAATGGTTGATCTGGGCGCTCGTCATCGCGGCGATCGCCGCGCTGCTCGGCCGCACGATGACCGACCGGGTCGAAGCCGCCTTCGCCTGGGCCGAGCGGGTGCTGCTCGTGCCGTCGTCGCGGGTGTTTGGCGCGGCGATCTTCACGGCGACGTGCCTGCTCGCCCTCTACTTCGGATGGCGGTTGTTCGCGCTCGAGCCGGTCGTCGGAGACGAGTTCGCGCAGCGTTGGCAGGCACACCTGCTCGCGAGCGGACACCTCTCGGCACTCGGCGACCCGCACTCGGAGTTCTTCTCGACGATCCAGTCGCTCGACGTGCGCGGACGGGTCTTCTCGCAGTTTCCGATGGGAGGTCCCGCGCTGCTGGCGGTGGGTTTGCTCGTCGGAGCACCATGGATCGTCAATCCGTTGCTCGCCGGCGTTGCCGCAGCGGCATTGCATGACTTCATCGGGGCGATCAGCGACGAGCTGACGGCGCGCGTGTCCGCGATCCTGTTCGCGCTGTCGCCATTCGTGCTGTTCATGTCCGGCAGCGAGATGAATCATGCGGGCACGTTGGCGTGCCTCCTGCTCGCACTTGCTGCACTCGCGCGCTGGACCGCCGCGGAAGACGCGTCGCGCGCGCGCGGGACGTCGATCGTGATGGGCGCGAGCCTTGGTGTCGCCGCGACGATCAGGCCGTTCGATGCGGCGGTCGTCGCGCTGATGATCGGTGTCTTTCAGCTCGTGACGATCAGGGCGAAACCGTGGCTGCTGCGATCACTGATCGCGCAATGCATCGCCGGCGCGATTCCCGTTGCCCTGCTCTTCGCCGCCAACGCGGCGACAGTCGGTGAACCGTTCGCCTTTGCGTACGATGTGCTGAATGGCCCGGAGCATCGACCGGGCTTTCACATGACGCCGCTGGGCTTCGAGCACACGCCGACGCGTGGACTGTACATGATCTCGTCATACCTCATGAAGCTCGACATCGGCCTGTTCGGCTGGCCGGTGCCCGCGGTGCTCGTGATGATCGCGACGCTCGTGCTGCAGCGCCGTGCAACGCGGTGGGACTACCTCCTGCTCGCGATGCTCGGTGGATTGATGATCGGTTACGGCGCCTACTGGTCGGAGAGCAACTTCGTTGGCCCGCGCTTCCTTTATGCCGCGATGCCGGTCTTCGTGTTCTATACCGCACGGGTGACGTCGGTCGTCCGCGAGCGCATCGACAGACCGTGGTTGCGCGCTTCGGCGTTGCTGCTCGTGCCCTTGTGGGTGGGCGCAGCGTGGTTGATTCCGCCGACGAAGGATCAGCTCTTCGGCACGAAGCGTCTGGCGCAGATGTACACGATGCCATCGGCCGCACCCGTCATTCGTGATGCGGTGAAGTCGGCGGGCATCCGGAACGCGGTTGTCTTTCTCGACGAAGGTTGGCACTCGCGGCTCGCGTCGCGACTGCGGACGCTCGGCGTGCGTCCGCTGGCGGCTGAGCAGATCGTCGCCGCGACGGATGCGTGTAACCTGCAACACGCACTCGATGCCGCCGACACGCTCGAGCCATCGCGCGCCAGCGAGCGTGCAGGTCTCGTGATGCGCGCCGTGGAAAGCGATGCGGCAGCGACCCCGCTGGGGCAGCAAGTGCCGAACGAGCAGCTCGCCGTGGTGCCGGGCCGTCCGATCAGCGCGGACTGTGTCGGCGAGGCCGG
The DNA here is from genome assembly GCA_039915865.1 of Gemmatimonadaceae bacterium. Taxonomy (GTDB): domain Bacteria; phylum Gemmatimonadota; class Gemmatimonadetes; order Gemmatimonadales; family Gemmatimonadaceae; genus AG11. The sequence continues at coordinate 3,842 of JBDSML010000204.1, forward strand.
GCGCATCATGTCGCGAGGGGTGAGTCTCGCCGCGATGTTGCCATACGTCGATCTCGACGCGGACGGCAGGATGGGTGGCAACGTGTTGTATGCGCGTGATTTCGGCGCGCGGAATTCATTGCTCCAGTCGAGATACGGCGATCGTGCGTGGTACGCGGCGAGGGCGTCGTTCGTGGATGCGAAGGTCGCGATCACGTTGGAGCGAATCCGATAGGAAACTGCAGTTGGAACCGCATCATCTCAGGGCGGTGACACCAGACGTTTCACGGCATCGAACGGCTTGTCGCGATCGGTCTTCGCTGCGGCGATGACATCCTGGATCGTACGACGAAGATCGCCGCCGTTTCTTCTCAGAACGCCGTCGAACGCATCGAGCTCCGTGAGATATACGCGTCTCGACATCAGCACCGCGTTGTCGATGCGCGTGCGTTCCAGCGCGCGGAGGCTGATCGTGCGAAGCTGCGGGCCAACCTCGTGGACGAGTTGCTGCCGTGCCTCGGCGTAGATGGAGTCGCGCAGCACGATGCGTTCCGCGACGTGCAGAGGCTCGTCGCCCGGATGGGCCTTGAACGCCGAGTCGACCACCGCGTACAGTGAGGCCCAGAAGCGGCCAAGGATGCGTTCGTCGGTCCAGCGGGCGGCGACTTCCTCTGCCGCGGCGTTCTGCCCGCGAGTGCGGAAGAACCGCTCGGCACCGCGAGAGCCCACGAAGTTCGCGAAGCTCTCGTTGAAGACAGCGCCGCCAGGCGCATAGAAGGTGTTGTGCAGGAGCTCATGGATGACCGTCTCGGCAACCGTGAGCGAGTCGCCGGCCAGTGTAGTGGGCAGGAGCGGATCGTTGAACCAGCCCAGAGTGCTGAAGGCCGAGGCGGCGCCGAGTCGGGCGTCGAAGCCGCGGGCGGCGAGCGCCTTCTCCTGTTTGTGCGCCTCCGCGAAGTCGAAGTAGCCCTTGTACGGGACGCGTCCGACGATGGGGAACCACCATGTGTACGACTTGAGCTTGTCGCGGTAGGCGCCCGAGAGGACGAGCACCAGCGTGTCGCGGTCGAGGGCGCTGAAGGTCGTGAAGCTCTGGCCTGTCTCGAGGTTGAGCGAGTCGTGCGCAAAGGCGCGGGCGGCGAGGACGAGGGTGAGCTTCGACTTGAGTGGGGCGGGCGTGGCCGGACTGGCGACGATCTCGGTGATCGGGGTGCGGCGCGACAGGATCTTTCCCTCCTCGAAACCGGCGCGGAGGAGGTAGCGGCCCGTGGGTGCGAGGACGAGGTACGCGACGAGGACCAACGCGAGAGCGGCCAGCACGCGCAGCGCTGGCCGGAGGAACCTAAGTCTTTTATTTGCAGTCACTTCCGCACGCTGACGAGCATTCGGGCCGCTTTGACGCGAGGGGTCGCGGTCGCTATCCTATTCATAATGTCTTTCGTCCATCTCCACTGCCACTCGGAGTATTCACTCCTCGACGGCGCGAACCGCATCGATGACCTGATCAAGCGCGCGCTCGAATTCGAGCAGCCCGCGTTGGCGATCACGGATCATGGTAATCTCCACGCGGCGTGGGAGTTCCAGGAGAAGGCGAAGAAGGCCGGCCTGAAGCCCATCATCGGCATGGAGGCCTACGTCGCGCCGGGTGACCGGCGGACACGTGGCCGGCCTGCTCCAGGGGTAAAGCCCTACTTCCACCTGGTTCTTCTCGCCCGCGACATGATCGGGTACAAGAACCTCGTGAAGCTGTCGTCGCTCGCATATACGGAAGGGTTCTACTCCAAGCCGCGCGTCGACCGCGAGCTGCTCGCCAAGTACAGCGAGGGGTTGATCGTCAGCTCGGCATGTCTGGCCGGGGAGATTGCGTCGGCGTTCGAGGCAGGTAATCCCGACGCGGCGCGTGAGGCGGCCTCGTGGTACGCGGACGTCTTCAAGGACCGCTACTACCTGGAAGTCCAGGCGCACGAGTCCGAGGGCCAGGCGAAGCTCAACGAGAACATTTTCAAGCTCGGCTCCGAGCTGAACCTCCCCGTCATCGCGACCAACGATGCGCACTTCCTGCGCGCGGACGATCACGACGCGCACGATGTGCTGCTCTGCATCGGTCTGGGGAAGGATTACAGCGACCAGAACCGGATGCACTATGACCGGGGCCTGTACTTCAAGAATGCCGACGAGATGGCGTCGCGGTTTCCGGAGCGGAAGGACGTTCTCGAGAACACGCTCAAGATCGCCGACGAGGCGGGCTTCGCGTTCGAGAAGAAGTACTACGTGCCGTCGTTTCCCCTGCCGCCGGGTGTGGAGACGGAGAACGAGCTGCTCGTGCGGCTCGCGAAGGCTGGCGCGCATGAGCGCTACGGCGCCGAGCTGTCGCAGGAGGTCAGCGAGCGGCTCGAGTACGAGCTTGGCGTCATCACGAAGACAGGCTACGCCGGCTACTTCCTCATCGTCTACGACTTCATCAAGGCGGCGCGCGATCTCGACATCCCGGTGGGTCCGGGGCGCGGCTCCGCGGCCGGCTCGATCGTGGCGTACGCGCTCAGGATCACGGATGTCTGCCCGCTCAAGTACGACCTGCTGTTCGAGCGCTTCCTGAATCCGGAGCGGGTGTCGATGCCTGACATCGACGTCGACTTCTGCTTCGAGCGTCGAGGCGAAGTCATCGAGTACGTGCGGCAGAAGTACGGGAAGGAGTCGGTCGGACAGATCGTGACGTTCGGGACGATGAAGTCGCGCGCGGCGATCAAGGACGTCGGCCGCACGCTTGGCTTCACGCCGGCGGAGACGGACGCGCTGGCGAAGCTGATTCCGAATGGTCCGGCGTTTTCGTTGACCGTCAAGGAAGCGATCAAGGACGTCCCCGAGATCAAGAAGCTCTACGGCAGCGACGACCGCTACAAGACGCTGCTCGACTACGCGATCTCGCTGGAAGGATTGTCGCGACACACCGGCGTGCATGCGGCCGGCGTGGTGATCGCGCCTGGTCCGCTCGATGACTACATCCCGATCCTCACCGTCTCGAGCAAGGGTGCGGGTGCGGGAAGCGACGAGTCGGTGATCGTCACGCAGTACGACATGAACTGTCTCGAGCATGCGGGCATGCTCAAGATGGACTTCCTCGGCCTGACGACACTCACCGTCATTCGCGACGCGCTGGACAACATCGAGGGCCGCACGGGCGAGCGGCCCAACATGGACACGGTGGACATGGAAGATCCGGCGGTCTACCGCATGCTGCGCGCGGGCCGCACCACCGGGGTGTTCCAGTTCGAGTCTGCACTGGCGACGGACATGCTGCGCTCGATGCGCTGCGACCGGTTCGACGATCTCGTGGCGAGCAACGCGCTGATGCGGCCAGGCCCGCTCGACGCGGGCATGCACAAGGTCTATCAGCGACGGAAGCGCGGCGAAGAGCCCGTCTCGTACGCGCTGCCCGAGCTGGAGCCGATTCTCGAGCCGACGTACGGCGTCATCACCTATCAGGAGCAGGTGATGCGTCTGGCGCAGGTGCTCGCGGGCATCTCGCTCGCCGAAGCGGACGTCCTCCGCAAGGCCGTGGGCAAGAAGGACGCGGCGCTCATCAAGAAGGAGCTTGGCAAGTTCGTCGAGCAGTCGATCGCGCGCGGCTACGACCGCAAGATCATCGAGGACTTGTCGGGGCAGATCGAGACGTTCGGGCGCTACGGGTTCAACAAGTCGCACTCCGTTGCCTATTCCGTCGTCTCGTTCCAGACGGCGTGGCTCAAGGCGCACTTCCCCGCCGACTTCATGGCGGCCATCCTCTCGAGCAGCATCGGCGACACGGACTCGGTGGTGAAGTTCATCAACGAGGCGCGCGAGATGGGGATCGAAGTACTGCCGCCCGATGTGAACGAGTCGAATTACAAGTTCACGGTGCTGGATGAGAAGCGAATCCGGTTCGGCCTGGGCGCCATCCGCAATGTGGGCCGCAATGCGATCGACTCCGTGCTCGCCGCGAAGAGGGAGAAGCCGTTCGACAGTTTCTTCGACTTCACCGATCGCGTGGATCTCCGCGCGTGCAACAAGCGCGTGTTCGAAGCGCTGATCGCATCGGGCGCCGTCGACAACCTCGGCGGACATCGCGCGCAGTACTGGTCGGTGCTCGAGGCGGCGATGCAGGAGTCGTCACTCAAGCAGCAGGAAAAGGAGATGGGCCAGGTGTCGATGTTCGGCGGACCGGCGGATGAGCCGGGACAGCAGGCGCCGCGCACGTTGCCCAACGTCGGCCCGATGGCCGAATCCGAACGGCTCACGCGCGAGAAGGAGATCCTCGGCTTCTACATCAGCGGGCATCCGCTCGAGCCGTATCGGATGGAATGCGAGCTGTTCGCGAGCCACACGGTGAGCCAGCTGGGCAAGTGGACTCCCGAGGTGATGACGCTCGGCCTGGTGATCACGGGGATCAAGCGCCAGATCAGCAAGCGCTCCGGTGCGGAGTTCGCGAGGTTGACAGTCGAGGATTTTTCGGGATCTTCCGAAGTATTGGTGTTTCCGGAGAGCTGGGGGCTGCTTGCGGATCGCGTTCGCGCCGATGTACCCGTTCTGATGAGGGGAGGGTACTCAAAGCGTGACCAGGATGCGGAAGCCCCCACGTTCATCGTCGAATCGGTGACCCCGTTCGCGGAAATGCGGCTCAACGGACAGGTGTCGATCTCGATCGAGTTGGTCATGGGCGATGCTCTCGCCCAGGACGCGATAGCCGACGTGAAGGCAGTGATCGACGCCCACGCGACGCCGCATTCCGGTGCGCCGCCGCTCGAGCTGCGATGGAGTGATGGAAATGGAACGCGGGCGCGGCTGAAATCGCGCTCACTGAGACTAGCGGCCACACAGGCCGCGCTGACCGACTTGCGGGCGCTCCTCGGGAACGAGCGCGTCCGCCTCGTGCGCGGGAGCTGACACGGATGGCGACTGCGACTTTGGAGTTCGAGAAACCGATCTACGAGCTCGAGAAACAGATCGACGAATTGAAGAAGATGGCGGACGAACAGTCGCTCAACGTGGCCGACGAAATCGTTCCGCTGGAGAAGAAGCTCGCCGAGCTGCGCGATGAGATCTATCGCAGCCTGACGCCGCTGCAGCGCGTGCAAGTGGCCCGCAGCAACAAGCGTCCGCTCACCGACGACTACCTGCGGCTCTGTTTCACCGACTTCATCGAGCTGCACGGCGATCGTGCGTTCCGCGAAGATGCGGCGATCATGGGTGGCTGGGCGCGACTCGACGGCGAGACGGTGATGGTCATCGGGCACCAGCGTGGCCGGGACACCAAGGAGAATCTCAAGCGCAACTTCGGGATGGCTCACCCCGAGGGGTACAGAAAAGCGCTGCGCCTGATGAAGCTCGCCGAGAAGTTCCACACGCCTGTCATCACCTTCATCGACACACCGGGGGCATGGGCGGGACTTGGCGCCGAGGAACGCGGGCAGAGCGAGGCGATCGCGCGCAACCTGTTCGAGATGAGCCGGCTCGAGACGCCGATCATCGCCACGATCATCGGTGAGGGCGGCTCAGGGGGCGCGCTCGCACTCGGCGTCGCCGATCGCGTGAACATGCTGGAGAATTCCGTGTACTCGGTGATCACCATCGAAGGCTGCGCGGCGATCCTGTGGAAGGACGGCAAGAGCCCGGAGATGCGCGAGCGGGCGGCGTCCGCGTTGCGCATCACCGCGCCCGACCTGTTCGAGCTCAAGGTGATCGACGAGATCATCCCCGAGCCCGCGGGCGGTGCGCATGCCGATCACGTGACCACCGCCACGGCGGTGCGTGACACCCTGTGCCGGCAGCTGGACGACCTTCGGCGCCTGAAGCCGGACAAACTCGTGCGTCGTCGGCGTGAGAAGTTCATGCGGATGGGGCAGTACCTGGAGTAGCCGTGCCCCACCTGATCGAGATCGCATTCAAGGGCAATCGCAAGGAGTTCTTCCTCTGGGAGTCTGACGACATTCCGTCGCGCGCCGCGGCGGTGATCGTCGATGCCGACCGGGGGGAAGACCTCGGTCGCGTGGTCGCCGTTGGATTGGAAGCAGAATCGCGGTCCGCAAAAGTGCCGCATGGTCTCTTCGGCGCACCGGCAACGCGCGTCGTCAAGCGTCTCGCATCGGATGACGAGGTCCGCCGCCTCGAGGACATTCGCGCGAGCGATGACGAGGCACGGCGCAAGGCGATGGAGCGCGTGAAGGCGAACGCGCTCGTCATGAAGATGACCGACGCCGAATGGCAGTGGGATCGCAAGAAGTTGACGTTCTATTTCACCGCTGAAAAGCGCGTCGACTTCCGCACACTCGTGCGCGAGTTGGCGTCGATGTTCCGTACACGCATCGAGTTGAAGCAGATCGGTGTCCGTGACGAAGCGAAACGCCTGGACGGTATCGGACGCTGCGGGCGGCAGTACTGCTCTGCCTCATGGCTGCCCGAGTTGCGTCCCGTCAACCTTGGCGTGGCGAAGGACCAGCGTCTCTCGCTCAACCCGTCGCAGATCTCCGGCGCATGCGGGCGGCTGATGTGCTGCCTGCGCTACGAGCACGAGTTCTACGTCGCGAGCCGGCGGAAGTATCCGAAGGAGCTCAAGACCATCCGCACGTCGAAAGGCGAGGAGAAAGTCATCGCCAACGACATCTTCCGCGAGCGAGTGACGCTGCGCGGCGTCGACGGCGAGATGCGGACATTGCCGCTCGTCGAGCTGCGCGCCGAGATGACGGAAGCAGGCGATCCGCTGTCGGCGTCGCTCGAGGCGGCGGCGCTCGACGTGTCGCTGCCGCGCGTCGCACACGAGCACTCCGACTCCGAAGACATGATGGGCATGGAGGGCGCGATCACGGAGGAGCATCCGGTGGTTCAAGTGCGTCGGGAGTCTCGTCCGGTGCGGCCGACGCGACCCGTGCGTCCGCCTGCCCCGCCCGCCCTGACCGCCCAGTCGCGCGCGGAAGCAGCACCCGTCGCGACGCCCGACGTCGTTGGCGCCCCAGACGCTGCTTCCGCGCCGTCGGAATCCGCGGCCGAGGGGGAGCGTCGCGCGCAACGTCGGCGTGGACGTCGTGGTGGCCGGCGCAACAGGCCGAGCGGCGGCGCGAGCACCGACGGTTCCACAGGCGGGAGCGACGCTCCCAGCGGAGAGTAATTGACTCGGTACTACCTGACGACGGCGATCGACTACTCGAATGGCGAACCGCACATCGGCCATGCCTACGAGAAGATCGGCGCCGATGCGATCGCGCGATATCGCCGCATGCTCGGCGACGACGTCCATTTCCTCATCGGGATGGATGAGCATGGACAGAAGGTCGAGCAGACTGCCGCGCAGCAGGGTATCGCACCGCAGGCCCTCGTCGACGAGCTCGCCGAGAAATTCGCCGCGATGTGGAAGCAGCTCGGCATCTCGAACGACCAGTTCATCCGCACGACGGCCCCGATGCACAAGGCCGGCGTGCACGCGCTCATCGAGCGCATCTTCGAGCGCAACCCGGACGACTTCTACGAGAAGGCGTACGAGGGTTGGTATTGCGTTGGCTGCGAGTCGTTCAAGCAGGACGCCGAGATCATCGACGGCAAGTGCGTACTGCATCCGACGCGCACGCTCGAGTGGGTCGAGGAGCGCAACTGGTTTTTCCGGCTCAGCAAGTACGCGGCCTTTCTCAAGGCGCTGCTGACGGATCGTCCGGAGTTTCTCCAGCCGGCCAGTCGTCGCAACGAGATGCTTGCACTCATCGAGCGCGGACTGGAGGACGTCTCGGCGAGTCGTTCGCGTTTACAGTGGGGCATTCCCTTTCCCAGGCCGCTGAGCACGGGAGAGCGACAGACGACGTACGTGTGGTTCGACGCGCTCCCCAACTACCTGACGGCAACCGGCTTTCCCGGCGACGATGGTCGCGCGCACTGGCCGGCGCAGCTGCACATCATCGGCAAGGACATCACGCGCTTTCACTCGATCATCTGGCCGGCGATGCTCGAGGCGGCTGAACTCCCGCTTCCCGAGCGCGTCTGGGCTCACGGTTTCGTGTTGCTTGGCGGCGAGCGGTTCAGCAAGTCGGCCGGTGTGAGGCTCGACCTCGATGAAGCCATTGGAAAGTACGGCGCCGACGCGTTCCGCTATTTCTTGCTGCGCGAAATTCCGTTCGATGCGGACGGCAGCTTCTCGTGGGAGCAGTTCGACGCGCGCTACAACAGCGACCTCGCCAATGCGTGGGGGAACCTGACGAGCCGGGTGATCGCGATGGTGGAGAAGTATCGCGATGGCGTGGTGCCGTCCGGCGAGCGCGACAACGTGGATCGTCTGGATGCCGAGGACGTCGAGCGATATCACGAGGTGATGAATGGTTCGCGCGGGTATCTGCTGCACGAGGCGCTGCAGTACGCGATGTCGTGCGTCGGCCGCGGAAACGAGTTCGTGCAGGCGTCCAAGCCGTGGACGCTCGCGAAGAGCGACGACGACGATTCTCGTCGCGCGCTCGACAACGTGTTGTCGTCACTCGTACGGCAGTTGGCGCGTCAGGCTGTGCTGCTTGCGCCGTTCCTGCCGGGGAGGGCGCAGGAGGCGTGGGTGCAGATTGGTGGGCCTGGGCAGGTGAGCGATCAGCGGTTCGGCGACCTCGGTGCGCTCGATGCAGCTGGGTGGCGAGTCAACAAAGGTGAGTCGCTGTTTCCCAAGGCTTGAAGGCGCGGCGCGACCCGCTCGAGTCAGCACGCGACCCATCGGTCTGCAGTCTGGAGATCCGTGACGCGAAACGGTGCGACTGCAGATTTACCGCAGAGGTCGCAGAGGAGCAGAGGTCCGCAGAGACTGCAATCCGTCGGTGTCGGTTCTGAGTGCAAAGAGGGCGACCATTGCTGGCCGCCCTCTCGTCATTTCATCCGAATTTCGCTACGGCGCTTTTGTCGCCGGAGCAGCAGGAGCACCGGGTGTTCCGAAGTCGACCTTCGGCGCCTCGCGCGACTCCGGACTTGTCGCCGTGAAGTATTTCCGTTCCTTCGCGCCCGTCATCTTCGCCGTGAGCACGGCGGGAAATTTCCGGATGTAGGCGTTGTACTGCTGCACCGCGGTGTTGTAGTCCGTGCGCGATACGGCAACACGATTCTCCGTGCCCGCAAGCTCGTCCTGCAGCTTGAGGAACGCCTGGTCGCTCTTGAGCTGCGGATACGCTTCGGACACGGCGAGCAGTCGGCCGAGTGCGCCAGTCATCTGCTGGTTGGCGTTGGCCATCTGCTCCGGGTCCTTGCTCTGCACCGCGTTGATCAGTCCACCGCGCGCCCGCGCAACCTCGGTGAAGACGGCGAGCTCCTGATTGGCGAGTCCCTTCACGGTGGCGACGAGGCTCGGCACGAGATCGGCGCGACGCTGGAGCTGAACCTCGATCTGCCCCTGCGCGCCATTGGCCGCTTCGTCGTAGGACTGGATGGTGTTGTACCCGCATGCTGCCAGCAATAGCGGGAGCAGAAGTACAAGGCGACGACGTTTCATAGTGGCCGTTCCTGAGTGGTGAAGGTGTCGAGATAGGCGTCGAGTCGCTCGACACCGGAAAGATACTGGGCAAGCACGGCGCCGGCGTCACCGGCGTCGAGCTTCTGCTCGCTACGATGGTTGCGCACGGCGCGGACGAACGGCGCCGCGTTGAATCCTGCCAAGCCGGCGACACGATCGGCGACGGCGGCATTGTCCGTGGGCGGCTCTTCGCCCTTGAGCCGCAGCGTGGCGCGGAAGAGCACCATGATCGTGCTGAGACTCGCCGAGATGAGCTCGAGCTGTCGCTTGCCGTCGGCGCCGGCGAGGAGCGCGCCCTGCCTCAGCTGAAGGAGCTTGCCCATCACCTGCTGCTCGAGCTGCAGCCGCAGGTGATCGCGCGACACGGTGATGCCCTCGAACGGCGGGGTGCCGTAGAGGACGCGATGTCGCTGGAGGATATCGGCGTATTCCATCGGGAAGACATCGGAGGAGCGGCGCCATTCGTCGACGGTCATCGTCATCGGTGGCGGGTTGCCTGCCTCACGCCACGCGCGTGCCACGGCAGACGCCGCCGCGAGCGTGGCCGCATCGATCCGATCGAGCAGCACAAGGACATTGTAGTCGGACTTTCCCTTGACGTAGTCGCCCCCCGCCGAGGCGCCCGAGCCGTAGAGCACGACCGTGGACAGATGCGCCCCGTACCCGGAGCGCAGCTGTGTCACCAATTCTTCGAGGGTCATCGCCATGGTCGATTACCAGTTGGAGCCGCCGCCGCCGCCACTGAACCCTCCTCCACCGCCGAATCCGCCAAACCCGCCACCACCGCCCCCGCCAAATCCTCCGCCACCCCAGCCGCCACCTCGTCCGCCGCCGCCGCCGCCCATCATGAAGGGAAGCCACCAGGGGAAGCACCCGCGTCGTCCACCGCCGCGTCGCCCGCCGAAGAGGTTGAGCACGATGAATAGCAGGAAGAGCAGGACGAGGGGATTGATGCCTCCCGTCCGACGCGACGTCTGACGCGCCGGCGCCCGAACCACCGGCGTCTGGAACGCGGTGTCGAGCGTGACGTTGAACTCCTGCGCGAACCGCTGCGCCACGCGGAGCGTGATGAGCTCGATGGCCGAGCCATAGTCGCGCTTCTGGAAGAGTGGTGTCGCCTCGCGGCAGATCTCGCCGGCCGTGCCGTCAGTGATGAAGCCTTCGACCCCCTGCCCAGTCTCGACGCGGCAACGACCCGCATTGTCGGAGGCGCTTTCCTTCGGCACGATCAGGATGACGACGCCAGCGTTGCGCGAGCGGTCTCCGATGGCGGCCAGGTTACCGATCTTCCAATCGCGCCCGATCTGCCGGGCGACGTCCGCCTGGTCACGACCGCCGATGTCGGGCAGCGTGACGATGGCGATTTCGCCTTTCGTCTTGTCGCGCACGTCCTGCGCGATGAGTCCGAGACGCGTGACGGTCTCCGCCGGTATGACGCCGGCGAAATCGTTCACGAGTCCGCGCGGCGGCGGAACCTGTGGGCCGCTCTGCAGGAGCGCGGCGGCGGCGATGAAGGTCGCGCGAACCGCGAGGGTGAGGGAGATCACGCGAGATAATATGGCAGATGCCAGGCCAGCGTGGAGTCGCTCGCCCGCCCAGCTGGTCTGCTGTTAGCTTTCGGCATCGATTTCCTCCTCCACCACTCGTGCCATGTCGCGCTCCGTTCTCTCCGTCCGCCTTGGCGTCTTCGTGCTCGCGCTCGCTGCCGCCGCGTGCGCCAAGACCGACGCCAAGTCGGCCACCTCGACTCCCGCGGCGTCCGGTGGCGACGTCGCGCCAAAGGCGTCGCCGATGGGCGTCGGCGGCCTCACTGATTCGACGAGTGCGCGCGCGGACCGCGGCCGAATTCGCGGCAACGAGGCCGCGCAGGTGTGGCTCGTCGAGATCAGCGACTTCCAGTGCCCCTACTGCAAGCAGTGGCACGACCAGAGCTTCGCGACGCTCGACAAGGAGTACGTGCAGACGGGCAAGGTGCGTCTCGCGTACCTGAATCATCCGATCCCGTCGCTCCATCCGAATGCGCGCGCGGCGTCGGAAGTCGCGATGTGCGCGAGCACGCAGGGCAAGTTCTGGGAGCTCCATTCCGCGCTGTTCACGACGCAGGATATGTGGGCGAAGCTGCCGGAACCTGGCCCGTTCTTCGATACGCTCGCCGTGAAATCCGGAGTCGAGGCAGCCGCGTGGCGCAGCTGCATGAAGTCGCACGCGACGCTGCCCCTCATCGATGCGGACAACGACCGGACGTCGTCGTCTGGCGTGCGGTCGACGCCGACGTTCTTCGTCGGATCGCGCAAGATCGAGGGCGCGTACCCGGTGGACAGCTTCCGTGTCATCCTCAACGAGGCGATCGCCAAGGCAGGCGGTCCCAAGTGAGTACGACGGCTCGGAGCGGCCGGTGAACGGCGCTCTGAGAATCGGATACGAGGGCGCGGCGCGTCTTGCCCGCGCCCTCGCTGCGTTCGCGCCGTCGTCCGGGAACAAGCTCGTGCGAACGTTCGCCTCGCGGCGCGGCGTGGTGTCTCGGTACGAGGCGTTCGCGCGCGATCGCTCGCGGCCGCTGCTGTGGATGCACGCGCCAAGTGTCGGCGAGGGGCTGCAGGCGCGGCCCGTGCTCGACTTCATGCGCCAGCGCGCGCCACGCACGCAACTAGCCTACACGTACTTCTCGCCCAGCGCGCGGGAGTTCGCCGAGCGGTTGGCGGTGGACTTTCGGGACGTGCTGCCCTTCGATGCGGCGCCGGACATGGGCCGAGCGCTCGAGGCGCTCTCGCCGAATGCGCTCGTCTTCAGCAAGCTCGATGTCTGGCCGACGCTCGCACGGATGGCGTCGGCGCGCGGCACCCGGTTGGGCCTCGTGAGTGCGACGCTCGCGCGCGAGTCGTCGCGCCGATCGGGGTTTGCGGGCGCCTTGCTGCGCGATGCGTATTCGCGGCTCGATCGCGTCGGGGCGATCAGTGCGGAGGATGCGGACCGGCTGATCGCGCTCGGCGTGCCACGTGCGCGTGTGACCGTCACGGGCGACACGCGGTACGATCAGGTCTGGGCGCGTGCGGCTGCCGTGGACGTGACGTCGGAGTTGCTCGCGCCACTGGCGAGTGACCGGCCGACGCTCGTGGCGGGGTCGACCTGGCCGGCGGACGACGCGGTGCTGCTTCCGGCGTGGGAGCGTGTCGCGTCGCGCATGCCGAACGTGCGGTTGATCATCGCGCCACATGAGCCGACGGCGGATCATCTCGAGCCGATCGAATCGTGGGCGGCAGCGAGCGGGCTACGAGCGGCGCGGCTTGGATCCGCTGGCGCATCGGACGCAGATGTGCTGGTGGTCGATCGCGTTGGAGTGCTCGGCGACCTCTATGCGCTGGCGACTGCGGCGTTCGTTGGCGGTGGGTTTCACGCAGCGGGACTGCATTCGGTGCTGGAGCCGGCGGCGTTCGGTGCGCCGGTGCTGTTCGGTCCGCGCCATTCGGCGAGTCGCGATGCTGGCCTGCTGATTGATGAGGATGCGGCTGTTTCCGCCAGCGACGTGGAGTCGCTGGGCGTCGCGCTGGAGCGCTGGCTTCTACAGAGCGGCGAACGGGATGCGGCGGGTGGAGCGGCGCGCCTGTTGGTGCGTCGCGGGCTCGGCGCGGCAGAGCGGTCGTACGCGATGGTGCAGGAGTTACTCGGATAGGGGAGCGAGCACGAGCTCGAGCGGGGATTGAGCCACCAGCGGAAGCACGAGCCCGAGCGTGAGCTTCCAGCAGTGAGCAGATCAGAGCACGGGCTTGGGCTAGAGCTATAGCTCGAGCTCTAAATTGCTCAATGCTGGAGGCTTCGCGCTCCCGCTCATGCTATGGCTGTTGGCCCAATCTCGAGCTCACGCTCTATCTTCCCGCGGCCACGGAGTGCACGATCGGCGACGACGCCGACTGCGGACGATGCAGGAAGAATCCCTGCACCAGGTGCACGCCGAGGTCCTGGACCGTCTTGAACTCCTCGGCCCGCTCCACACCCTCGGCGATTACCATGGCGCCATGGTCGTTCGCGAACCGCACCATCGTCTGCACGAGATTCTGCTTGATGAAGTTCGTGTCGATCGCGTTGATCAGCGAGATGTCGAGCTTGATGAAATCCGGCTCCAGGTTCGCGATGGATCCGAGGCCCGCGTAGCCCGAGCCTGCGTCGTCGACCGCGAAGCGAAAGCCCTTTTCGCGGAAGGCCTTGAGGCGCTCGCGGAACTTCGGGTAGTCCTTGATCGCCGTGCGCTCCGTGATCTCGATGACGACACGTGACGGTTCGCTCACCTCGCTCTCCGAGAACGCCGGATCGGCAAAGTCGTGCGGATCGACGTTGAGGAAGAGCAGTTGCCCCGCCTCGAGGCGAGTGCTCATGCCCTCCAGCGCGCGCTCGCGGCAGAGACGGCTCAACTCCCAGATGAGGTCCGCCTCGGCGGCGACGTCGAACATCACCTCCGGGCTGCGCAGCGTGCGCAGTTGGCCGCGCGCGAGTGCCTCGTAGCCGAAGATCTCGCGCGTCGACGCCACGACGATCGGATGGTAGTCGACGTAGACGCCGCGGTCGCGGATCGCCGTCTTGAGGTCGTTGACGCGACGCGCGCGCTCGCGCTGCTCGAGTGAGCGCGAGGCATTCTGCGCTTCGCGAATGCCGCGATAGATCACGCGCTCGAGACGGATTTTCGGGTTGTAGTAGAGATGAGCGCGGCCGACGTAGATGTCGAACAGCGCGGCGATGTCCTCACCGTGCGCCGTCTCGATCTGTCCGGCCACATGGCGTTGGAGGCGCGTCACCATCTCGGTGATCTCGCCATCCGTCGCCGCGGCGACTCCCCGCGCTGGCACGTGGAAGAAGATGAAGTCGTCGTCGTTGCTGAAGCTCACCATCACGCGCGACGCGCGCAGGTCGTCGTCGTCGAGAAAGTCGCGCACGGCGCTCGCAGTGGTCTCGAGCACGGCGTCGAGCTTCTCCCAGCCGTAGATCTCCTCGATCTTCGAGTAGCGCACGAAGTTAAGGTAGAGGACGACGAGCTCGCCGCGCTCCTTGAAGAGCTGGCGCGAACGCTCGATGGCCACCGGCAGCGTTGGAAGGCCGGTGAGCGAGTCGTGCAGCATGCTCTCGTGTTCGGTCTTTTCGGCGCGCTCGGCGATGGTCGCGCCAGAGGCGGACGCGCGCGCCACGGCAGACCACACCCGAGCGGCGATCTCCTCCGGCGTCGCCGGTATGAGATACCACTCCTCGGCGCGCAGCTCCACCGCGCGGCGACGGCAGGTTTCGTCTCGTACGCCGACAATCACCGGAATGCCGCGACCGCGCGCTTGCTCGATGTCCGATCGCAGCAGCGATGGATCGTCGGTGGTGACGAGAATGGCGCGAATGCCGTCGTCGCCGACGGCACCGCTCAACTCGGACGGTGCGCGCATCTCAGCCCGCCATCCATCGAGGAGAGCGGCTGCAGCGACAATCGCCTGGTCGTCCGAATCCGTGAGGAGGATCGACACGCTCACGCAGCCAACCTGTGAGCGCGTGAGCGCGCGTGCGTGCTACGACGCGGCGCGCAGTTGCTCGAGATTGCGCTGCACGGTCTTGGCCAGCGTCGGCAGGTCAAAGGGCTTCTCCACGTAGTCGTCCGCGCCGAGCTGCAGCGCTTCGCGTTTGTCGTCCCAGGCGTCGAGCGCGGTGACCATGATCACCCGCACGGTACGCCCGAGCACCGGGTGCTGCTTCATGAGACGGCACACTTCCCAACCGTCGCGCCCTGGCATCATCACGTCGAGCAGCACGAGCGCGGGACGCACGGTCTCGAACAGCGCCAACGCTTCGTCGCCGTCGTGCGCAACGGTAATGGGATACCCGCGGATCTCCAGGTACTGCCGGATGATCTCCGCGTTGTCATGATTGTCGTCCACCACAAGGATTGGTGGCAGTGCCGGCTGAGCTGTACTCACCGAATGTCTCCCGCGTCGACCGCTTACAGTGCCCCGGTCGGGGAACCGACAACAATCACTTCGGCAAGTCGAGGGCCAAGTGCCAGGGTTCCCCCGCATGCCGCCATCAAGGTGCGCGAGCGACCACCAGTTCGCGAGTCCCCGGCGCTACCGGCGTCCTCGTCTCCACGCCTCCGAGCCAGCGAACCCAGACGGCCGTGGGGGTGGCCGAGAGCCCAAACACCTGAACCGCACCGTTCTGCGACCAATATCCGGAGCCCGCGCTCACCTCACGTACCGGACCCATCGTGTTGCCGTACACGACCCGCACCTGCGCACCCACGGCGTCCGGATTCGATGGCGGACCAGCCAGTCGAACACGGAGGCCCGGCTTGGCGGTCGCGTTCCGATAGAGACGCGTGGCGGTTCCATTCTGCGAGATGGCGAGATCGAGTCGTCCGTCGCCGTCGAAATCCGCGTACGCGGCACCGCGCTGATCGCCGTATACGAGAATCCCCGACTTCATGCCCGAGAGCGGTGTCAGTCCACCCTTTCCGTCGCCGGCGAGCAACAGACCACGACCACCGTCGTAGCGCGGTAGCCCGACCGCCGTCGGAAAGAAGTTCTGGCTGAGAAAGACGTCCTCGTTGCCATCGCCGTCGAAATCGGCGATCCCCACATAGAACGCCGGCGCCATCTGCGCCTCGCTCGGCAACGGCATCGCGTCGAAGTGATCCCCGCGATTGATGAACAACATGTGGTCGAGCGACACCACGCTCGTTCGCTGCACCTTCGAGCTCTGCGCGCCCAGCACGCTCTCGACCGTCGCATCGGCGAAGGCGGTGTACGAGCTGATGCGACTTGCCAGATCGGGAATCGTGACGCGCAGTCGTGTATAGCTATTGAATGGAGAGAGCCCGTGGAGACGCGGGTCATCGCGCGCGAGCATCATCTCCTCCTCTCCCGCCGATCCGAATGGTCCGTGGACCATCACGAGCGGACGCGCGCTGTCCGCAGGCGTGGCCGTGTTGCGGCCCCAACTGGTCGCGATGAGATCGAGCCGCCCATCGCCGTTCAAGTCACCGGCCGCGATGCCATTCCACCGGCTGGTCCACTTGTCGAGCCCCCACGACGCTGGTGCCACGACGAACCGCGCGCCCTGATTGAGCAGCAGCGCGACCGATCCCCACTCGCGCGCGAGCACGAGATCGGGACGTCCATCGCCATTGACGTCGGCGAAGATCGCACCCGACACGAGCCCGATGCCATCCAACAGCGCCGAGCGTGCGCTGTCGAGCACGAAGGTCCCGTTGTCGTTGCGGTAGAGCTTCGACGACGCGGCCAGAGGATACTTCGTCGCGATGGCACGACCGGCGACGAAGAGATCGAGATCGCCGTCGCCATCGTAGTTGCCGAAGGCAAGCGCGCCGGTCGCCGATTCCTGTGGCGGCAGCAATGGTGTCGCCGAGGACGCCACAGTTCCGCGATTGACCGCAACACTCGTCACGCTCGGCGCCGGAGTGCCGACCGGAAGCTCCCAATTCGAGAGGCCGACGAGGAGGCGTGAGGCACCATTCGCTGCGAGACCGAGAATCGTCGTGAAATCCGCTGCGGCCGTCGGCCCTTGCGTGGGCTGCGGAACGAGACGTCCGCGATCATTGCGGAACACGCCCAACTGTCCGCTGCGCCCGGCGCCGACGATGAGGTCTTCGTCGCCGTCGCGATCGTAGTCGAACCACGTGACGCCTGGTCCGAGCTGCGAGAACGAATTCGGGAGGAGGTACTGTCGCTCCCAGTCATCGAACGCGGGATCGAAGTGCTTGTGTCCACCGAGCATGGGTGTGACGTCCGAGAACATCGCCGGTGGCGGCATCGTGTCGCGCGGCGGCGTGCGAGAGGTCGCCGTGGCACTCGTGATCTCGTACAGGCGATTTGGTCTCACGTTGCCGAGCGTCGTGCGTCGTCCGTCGCGCCAGTCGATCACGAGTGTCGCGCTGTCGTGCGACCCCATCGCGAACGACGCCTCATAGTCACTGTGCGACATATACAGGCCGCCGACCTGGACCTCGCGCACCTGTGTCGGGGTGGCGCCGCCGAGCAGCCGAATCTTCGCGCCGACGGCACGGGTGTTCGGTGCGTCGCCGACGAGCCGCACGGCGATGCGTGGCGCCGATGCATCGTTGCGGAGGATGAGCGCTGGCGCGCGCAGGCGATTCACGACGACGTCGAGATCGCCGTCGCCATCGAGATCTGCCGTCGCCAGCGTGTGCGAGATGTCGGCGTCCGTGCCGAAGCGCCATCGGTCGCTCGCGTCCTCGAACGTCAGGTCGCCACGATTGCGGAAGGCGACGTTCTTCAGCGGCAAGGCGGGAAACTGCCAGCGTTCGCGCTGCCAGTCCGCGGGCGGATTCTTCTGCAGCCGCTCCTGCGTGTCCGCATCCATCACGTCCCACAGATGCCCATTGGCAACGAGAATGTCCTGCCATCCGTCGAGATCGACATCGAGGAACAGCGTCGACCACGACCACCCGCTCGCCTGCACGCCGGCCGCCATGCCGATCTCCTGGAAGGTGCCGTCGCCGCGATTGAGGAACAGCGCATTCCGCTGCTGCTGCAACTGCGTCTCGATGTCACCCGGTTTCTTCGGTATTGGCGAGTGCGTCGGCATCTGCGTCTTGAGGTGACGAGAGTCGTTGCCCAGCATGTCGACCTCGAACAGGTCGGGTAGTCCGTCGCCGTTCACGTCGGCGACGTCGATGCCCATGGCCGAATTGCTGATCTGTCTTTGCGCCGTCCAATCGGCGAGACGGAACGCGCCGTGCCCGTCGTTGAACCAGAGTTGATCGTTGTCCTCGAAGTCGTTCGCCACATAGAGGTCCGGCGCGCCATCCCCGTTGAGGTCGACGAACCTCGCACCGAGCGCAAATGACTGCGGTTCGAAGGCGAGCGACTGGCCCCCGGCATCGCGAAACCGGTCCGACGTGAGCGGCACGCGCGTAAAGCGTCCGCCCTCGTTGAGATAGAAGGCGTCCGCTTCGCCGAGCATGGTCATGTTGAGGCCACCCATGTCGGGTCGCATGACGAGCTTGAAGTCGCGCGCGTGCTCTGGCACGACTTCGTAGCGACCCGGCGCAACCTGATGCACGAGTCGATTCGACGTCCGCTGCTCTGGCGGAATGGTGTCGATCGGACTGTACGGCTTGTAGTTCGCGACGTAGAGCGCGAGTCGTCCGCTGCCGTCGACGTCGGCCATGGCGATCGTCGTGCCGCCGCGGCCCGCGGTGTCGAGACCGAGATCTCGATGCTCCGTGAAGTGACCCTTGCTGTCGTTGACGAAGATGACGTTCGGGCCCGTCGTCGACAGCAGGATGAGGTCGAGATCTCCGTCGCCTTCGATGTCGGCGAAGGCGGCGCCGGTCGAGTGGCGATCGCACGCGCCGACGCCAGCCGCCTTGGTGATCTCCTCGAACTTCCAATTGCCCAGGTTGCGATAGAGCGCGCTACAACCCTGGGTCTTCGCGAGAAAGACGTCGACGAGACCGTCGCCATCGACGTCACCAAGCGCCACGCCGGCGCCCTCACCAAGGATGCGATTGCCGAGCAGCACCGAGTCGCTGACGGTGTTCTCGAAGGCGATGCCCTTCATCGGCGTAAAGCCCGGCTCTCCCTTCGGCACGTCGAGCTCGCGCCAGCGATAGCCCGACCCCTGGTGCCATTGCGGTATCGGCGTGTCCGTGCAGGCGGCGGCGAAGGCGGCCAGCGCCAACGCGGCAGCGACCAATCCGCGCCGGCTCACTGCATTCAAGACAGGTTCTCCGAGGTGTGGGTTGGCGAATCTATCGCGCGCCGCCTTGACGCACAGCCCGCAAGAGCGAGATTTGGCGACTGCATACAATTTCGGAGGGCACAACGTGGCGCACTACCGCGGTGAGTCCGTGTCGTCGTTGGCGTGGATGCTTGCCGGGGCGTTGTTGTGTGGCGCTTCGCTCGGTGCGCAGCAGCCGAAGCAATCTGTACGAGGCATCGTGTGCGATCCCAACGAGCTTCCACTCGCCGGCGCCGAGGTCGTGGTCGGCGAGCGACGCGCGACGACGAACGCTACTGGTGCCTTTCGGGTCGACAGCATCCCGGTGGGCAAGCATGCGCTCACCGTGCGGATGATCGGTTCTTCGGCGGTGCACACTGTCGCGGTCGTCGTGGCGACGGAAGCCAGCGAGCTCGATTTGTATCTCACGCCGACGGCGGTGCGCCTCCCGGCGATGATCGCCGACGGAAAGCGTGCGGGCAAGACACAGATCGGCAACTCGATGACGACCGTAGTGCACAACGGAAGGACAGTATACCTCGAGATACCGGTCGAAAGCCTGTGCGCATGGCGCACCGACGAGGTGGAGCGCGTGGAATTCGGCAGGCATGTGTGCGCGGAGCAGACACACACCATCGCCGACGTCATGAAGGAGAAGAAGTGAGGCGGCTGCTTCTCGCCGTGTTGTGCTCGTTTCTCCCCGCACTCGCAAGCGCGCAGTCGATCCAGGGCGTCATCGTCGATCGCGCCGATGCGCCAGTTGCCGGCGTCGTCGTCATCCTGCTCGACAGCGCGTCGCTCGGCGTCGCTCGCGCGCTGAGCAACGATCGCGGTGAGTTTCGGTTGACGACGCCGCAGGCCGGTCGCTATCGCGTGCGGACGCAGCGCATCGGATTCCTGCCGGTGACGTCAGATCCCATCGCGCTCGCCGAAGGCACGACGGTGACGCAGCGATTCGTCCTCGGCGGCATCGCCTTTTCACTCGACACCGTTCGCGTGGCCAGCCGCTCGACGTGCAAGTCGTCGCACGAGGTGTCGGCGGCGACGTTCGCGGTCTGGGAACAGGCGCGCACCGCGCTCACGGCAACGCAGCTCACAGCGGGCGAGCGTACGATCACGGCGACGACCATCGCCTTCGATCGCGCGGTGGATCCGTTCTTCCAACGAATCCGACGTCAGAGCACGAGCGTGCAGTCCGCACTGGTGACGCAACCGTGGCGCTCGCAGAGCAGTGACAACCTGCGGCGCTTCGGGTACGTCGTCGTGGCGAACGACACCACGACCTATTTCGCGCCCGGGCTCGAGGTCCTTCTCTCCGATTCGTTCTTTGCGGACCACTGCTTTCATCTCGTCTCGTCGCCGGATGCCACACGCATCGGTGTCGCCTTCGAGCCGTTGCCCGATCGCCGCCTCCCGGACATTCGGGGAACGATGTGGCTCGACCGCAAGTCGTCTGAGCTGAGGAGCCTCGAGTTCGGGTACGCCCATGTGTCGCGCCAGCAGATGGAGCGCGCCGGCGGCGAGATGGATTTTGTACGGATGCGCAATGGGCTCTGGGCCATCCGCCGCTGGAGCATTCGCATGCCGGTGCTCGGCGAACGCGCGCAGACCACGCTGATCGGATCGGAGCCGGTGGTGGTGGAGACGCTCATCGCCGGCGGCGAGTTGAGCCTCGCCATGCGGGGTGGCGATACGCTGTGGTCGCGGCCTCCACTCGTGCTCCGAGGCTCGGTGGTCGACTCGCTGTCGGGCAAGCCGGTGACGGGCGCGTACGTCGTGCTGATGGGCACCACGCGTGCGGCGGTCACCGATACCGGCGGACGCTTTGCCATCGCTGGAGTATTGCCCGGCAAGTACACAGCGGAAGTCCACACCGCCATCCTCGACGAGATCGACGCGGTGAACCAGACGCGCCTCGTGTTCACCGATAGCATTGCGCCACACTTCATTCGCGTGCCGTCCTCGCAGCAGATCAGGACGAAACTCTGTGGCACGCTCGCGCCGCCGATGACGGGCATCGTCGTCGGCGGTATTGCGTTGCGCGGCACTGGCGACATCCCGCCCGGAGCGCGTGTGTTCGCCGAGTGGAACGAGTCGGGCGTGAACAACGCGGCGGCAGCGGTGCTCGATCCCGACAGGTGGATCGAATCGCACACAGACGCGGCTGGCCGCTTCCGCATCTGCGGCCTGCCCATCAACACGACACTCAGCGTGCGCGCCGTGGTGGATGGTGCCGCCGTCGCACCGGTTCCGGTCGTCGTCCTTGGTGGCGCGATCGGCCGCGTCGAGTTGTCGGCGGACAGGCAAGCACAGCGCGGTGCAGTGTTCACGGGGTTGGTGCTCACCGACTCGACGCGCGTGCCCGTCGCAAACGCGGAGGTATTCATCGCCGAGCTCTCGCTGCGCACACGCACGAATGAGCGCGGGATGTTCCGGTTCAGTGAGGTACCGCCAGGCACGTGGTCGCTCGGCGTGCGAGGGGTCGGCTACGGTCCGCTCGACGCGAAGCTCACATTTGCCGCGAACAAGGCGATCGAACGACAGATCCTCCTCAGTCGCGTGGCGACGCTCGATTCGGTGCGCGTCGTTGGCGGTCGAGCCGACATGGCCCAATTCGAGGAGAACCGGAAGCTTGGGCTCGGCTCGTTCGTCACGCGCGACGATCTCGAACGACAGCGCGACCGCCGGATGTCGACGATCCTTGCATCGCTGGCAAGTGCGCAGATCGTCGGCGGCACCAACCACGCATGGATCGCCGGCGGACGCGGCTCGGTAAGGGAGGGGATTCACTACCCCGACAAGCTCGAACTATCGATGGGCGCCAAACCCGCCTGCTACTCGCAGGTCTACCTGAACGGCACGCCCGTGTACAAGCGCTCCACCGATCCGCTCTTCGACATCAACACGCTGTCGCCCGATGCCATCGAGGCCATCGAGTTCTATCCTTCGCTCGCACTCACCCCGGCGCGCTACGTCGACCCGAACATGCCCTGTGGTGTCGTCGTGATCTGGAATCGCCGCTCCGAATAGCACCTTGCCTGTGTCGCTGCGGTCGTCCGTCCCCTTCCAGCCATCCACTGTGCATGAATGATGAGCCACGTGGTCGCGGTAGCAGTGCATGGTGGCTGACTGCACTCGTCGTCGCGCTCATCACCTTTGTCGTCTTCCTCCCCGCGCTGCGGGATGGATTCGTCACGTGGGACGACGACCGCAATTTCCTCACGAACCAGCACTATCGCGGGCTCGGGGTGACGGAGCTCCGCTGGATGTGGACGACGTTTCACATGGGACACTACGTCCCGCTCTCGTGGATGACGCTGGGGCTCGACTACGTGCTCTGGGGGATGAACCCCGCCGGGTA
>JBDSML010000218.1:0-4761 GCA_039915865.1 Gemmatimonadaceae bacterium
AAGGTCGACGTCCCCGGCGGCTTCGTCCTGCATCGCACGAGCGATCGCACGGTGCTGATGGACGTCGAGCGCACCGATGCGAGCGCGCTGTACGCGACGGGTTGGAAGGCGCCGGAGGTGTTCGTCGCCAAGGGCCGCGACGGAACGACCGACATCGCCGGTGTCGTCATTCGTCCAACGAACTTCGACCCGAACCGGAAGTATCCCGTCGTCGAGAACATCTATGCGGGACCGCATGGATCATTCGTGCCGAAGACGTTCAGCTCGCAGCTCGGTATGCAGGCGATCGCGGAGCTCGGATTCATCGTCGTGCAGATCGACGGCATG
This sequence comes from Gemmatimonadaceae bacterium, assembly GCA_039915865.1. Lineage (GTDB taxonomy): Bacteria > Gemmatimonadota > Gemmatimonadetes > Gemmatimonadales > Gemmatimonadaceae > AG11. The sequence continues at coordinate 328 of JBDSML010000218.1, forward strand.
GGGACATCCAACCGCTCGAAGGCGTTTCACGACGTCGCGTGGAAGAATCTCGCGGATGCCGGATTCCCCGACCGCATCCTCTGGCAGAAGGCGCTCGCCGCGAAGTACCCGTATGTCGACGTCAGTCGCGTCGGCATCTACGGCACGTCAGCGGGTGGGCAGAGCAGCATGGGTGCCCTGCTCTTTCATCCCGAGTTCTACAAGGTCGCGGTGTCGTCCGCGGGCTCGCACGACAACCGCATGGACAAGATCTGGTGGAACGAGCAGTGGATGGGCTGGCCGATCGGTCCCGAGTATGCAGCATCCTCGAACGTCGACAACGCGTACCGCCTGCAGGGCAAGCTGATGCTGATCGTCGGCGAGATGGATCGCAACGTGGATCCGTCGAGCACGATGCAGGTGGTGAACGCGCTCATCAAGGCGAAGAAGTCGTTCGACCTGTTGGTGATTCCCGGCGCGGATCACACGAGCGGCGGCGACTATGGGGATCGGCGGCGGTGGGATTTCCTGGTGCACAATCTTCTGGGTGTCGAACCGCCCGACCGAAATGCCAGGCTCGGAGTGGCAACCAGTTCCATTCGGTAGAGCAAGGTCGCGCCGCTGCGAGAACAGCGACTGACGGACCCTTGCGGTGTATTGGCAAGTCGTCGCACCGGATCTGTCCTTCAATCCACGCCAATGGAACTACGTAACGCTGTGCGCGCTGCGCGCGCGGTCGCAGGCTGCGCCAACGCTGAAAGACGCAGTGACGGCGATAAACCGTACTAACCGCAGTTACAGCAGTTACAGCGTTTCTCTGCGATTGCGCAGCCTGCGTCTTTTTCAGCGTTCCGTATTAGGCCTTTCTGTAGTCGCTCTTTTCTGTCGCGAGCGTACAGAACCCTTCGACAAGCCGACACCGTGACTGACAACTACTCTCGCCGCGAGTGGATCAAGACGGTCGGCGCGGCCAGCGCGGCTGCCGCGCTTCCTGCTTCCGTTGTGCTGCCCCAGTCGACGCCGGCGCACACCCCACCGATTCCGAACGCGGCCCCCGGCGACATCCTCCCGCTCACGTCCACGAGCGAGGTGTTCGTCCCGCCGCGCGGCCACGCGTTCATGAAGTTCAGCTTCGACTTCCCTGAACCGTCCGTCGCCTTCGGCGACTATCGCTTCGGCTTCAACGTCTTCAGTGACGAGAACGCCTACTCGCTCGATCGCGCGCGCATGACCGCTGACGTCACCGGCGACACGATGACGCTCGAGTGCGACGGCTTTCTCTGGGCGGGCGGACAGGAACGCGCATCGGGCTCGCTCGTCGCGACCTTTCGTCGCTATGGTGACGTGATCGAGTGGGAAGCCGTGGCCGAGATGGAGCATCCGATCAAGACGATCTCGACGCTCGTGCGTGGCGTGCCGCGCGGCAGTCTCGCCTTTGGCAACGGCAACCTCTTCGATCCACGCGACGACGAGGTGCTTACCGGCTATCCCTTCGGTGCCGGCGACCTCCACGGCCCAGGCGCTGCGAACGGCATGACGACGCCACTCGCCATCGTGCAAGTTGACCCGCAGCACTATCTCTACATCTCATCAGTCGACGACCGCGTCCGGCCGAAGAAGTTCTACTTCCAACCCGGCGAACGCAGTTACAAGGTCGAGGCGATCTACGAGCACGACGGCTGGCGCACCGATCGCCGCGTGCAGATGCCGAAGTGGCGGCTCGGGAAATCCGCGTCGATGGAAGCGGCGGTGCGGCCGCACTTCGAGCATCTCGAGCGCGCGTACACACTCCCCGCGTGGGAAACGCGCGCCGACGTGCCGGACTGGTTCCGCACGACAGCGATGGTCACGACGCTCCACGGCATGCACTACACCGGCTACCTGTTCAACGACTACGCGAAGATGCTCGACATCCTTCGCTGGATGAACACGCAGATCCCCGGCGACCGCGTGCTCGTGTTCGTCTCGGCGTGGGACGGTCGCTACTACTGGGACTACCCGAACTTCAAGGCGTCCGATCGCATGGGCGGCGAGGAGGGCTTCCGTCGTCTCGTGAGCGAAGGACAGAAGATGGGCTTCAGGATGATGCCCATGTTCGGCATGAATTCGGCGAATCGCCGGCAGCCGGCCTTTGCGAAGGTCGCCGACGCGGTGACCACGAAGATCGACGGCGACGTCTACAACCTGAACTGGGTGGACTGGAACAACGATCGGCATCAGGACGGTTGGCTCGCCTACATGAACCTCGGCGTCGACTCATGGCGCGAATGGATGACGAGTCGCATCGCCGACGCGATCGACCGCTATGGCGTCGACGCGTACTTCCTCGACATCGCCGGCGGACACGTGAACGACTCGAAGGCCGACATGCACGAAGGCACACGTCGCCTCGTGACCGACCTGCGCGCGCGCTACCCGAAGGTGCTCTGCGTCGGCGAGATGCCGTACGATGCGCTGTTCGGCTTCATTCCCGTGTACCACGCTGGTGGCGGGGGACTCGTGCGTCCGGGGTGGATGAAGTACGCGAAGTTCTTCCAGCACCTGAGCCTTCCGGCGCCCGGCCGCGGAAGCACGGGTGTGCACGAGGCGGGGTTCGGCACCTTCAATCCGCAGACGCTGATGCTGCGCGCCGATGCGATCCCGACGCTGAATGTCGTCGACGACACGTTCACGAAGCATCGCGACGTGATGGCCGCGGTGATTCGGAAGGCGAGGGATCGGGCCGGTATCTAGTTGATACCAGAGCTTTTCAAGGCAACACAATGGCTCGAGCCACAGCTTCCTGCAGCGGCGCCAGATTCGGAAAATACCCCTGCGCGTTGGCCCCCAAGTTCTGCCGATTCGTCAATAGCACGATCGATAACCCCCGACTCGGCACGCCGAGGACATATGTCCCCGTGAAGCCGGTGTGCGAGAAGCTGCCCTCGGGGAGAAACGACGGGCGCTGCCACCCCAGATAGTTGTCGTACCGATCCTGCGTCAGGAACCGGCTCACCGTTGCGGGCGTGATGAACTGACGCCCGCCCGACGATCCACGATTGTTCAGCATGTCGAGCAGCACACTCAGCTCACGTGCCGTCGCGAACAGGCCAGCATGACCTGCGACGGCGCCGTTCGCATACCACGAATTGCCGTCGTCCACCTCGCCATTGAGCACGTATTGCCGCCAACCGTTCCACGACCGGGGATCGCCGCGATAGTTGTAGCCGAACGTCGAGTCGTACACCATGTGCCGCTCGTAGACGTTGCCCTGCTCCGTCGACGCCAGCTCGGTGATACCGCGCGTCTTCGGCCGGAAGCCGATCGTCGGCAGGCCGAGTGGTCCGTAGAGTCGCTCCGCGAGAAATGCGTCGAGCGACTGGCCTGACACACGCTCAACGATGTAGCCGATCAGCATGAAGCTCAGGTCACTGTAGTGGCGTCCCTCGCCCACGCCCCACTGCAGCGGCATGTTGCGAATGACCTGGTACGTCTGCGCCTTGTCGCTCGCCGAATAGTACAGCGGCTGCCACTGCACGAGGCCCGCCGAGTGCTGCAGCAGGTGCCGGACGCGAACGCTGTCGAGATGAACGCCACGAAAGTCGGGCAGGTACGTGTACACCGGCGCGTCGACGTCGACCTTCCCCTGATCGACGAGCAGCATGATCGCATTCGTACTCGCCATCACCTTCGTCACGGACGCGAGGTCGAACACGGTCGACGTCCGCATCGGCACGGGCTGATCGAGGCGGCGCATCGCATAGTCGTTGAGCTGCGCGAAACCGTACGCCGTCTCCTTCACGACGTGGCCGTCCTTCGAGACGACAAGCACGGCGCCCGCGGTCAGCGTTCCCACCGCCGCCTGCACCAGGGCGTCTGCCGTGGCGAGTCCGCGCGCGAGCTTGGCACCCAACGGCGCCGGTGTCGATAGCTGCTTCGGGGAGCATGCCGCGACGCCAGGTATCATCAGGGCCGCGGCGAGAAGACCAGAGCGCGTTGTCATGCGGGAATTCTACAGGATGGAGGTGTGGCGCCCAAGCGCCCAACGGACGCGCGCGACAATGGCACGACGTCTAGTGCGCGGACCCGGCACGCCGTATCGTAGCTCCGTTCCTTGGAGCCGATTCACTGTCTCTCGTCGAGCAGACTGACTGAAGGAGGTCATCATGACGACCAAACGCGTTGCCAGTTCGCTCGTGCTCTCCATTGTGTTGAGCGGTGTCCCATCGCTCGCGTTCGCCCAGGGTGGGGGCATGGCGGGAATGAGCCACATGGACATGGGTCATGAGATCGTGATCCCGAAAGGCGCCCTCTACACCAGGGCCGACGTCGAATTCATGCAGGGAATGATCGCGCACCACTCGCAGGCGATCGTCATGTCCCGGATGGCCGAGTCCCACGGCGCCAATCCGCAAGTGCTCAAGCTCTCGAACAAGATCGATCAGTCGCAGTTGCCGGAGATTCGCATCATGCAGA
>JBDSML010000290.1:0-24938 GCA_039915865.1 Gemmatimonadaceae bacterium
TCCAAGATTCCAAAATGCGCATCGCCAAGCTCGGCGTCGTCGGCGCCGGAACCATGGGGAGCGGCATCGCCGCCCTCGCCGCCTCGGCCGGCATTCCCGTCGTCCTCCTCGACATCGCCGGCACTGACGGCGACCGCAACGGGCCCGTCAAGGCCGGACTCGACCGTGCGAAGAAAGCACGGCCCGCCGCGTTCATGGATCCCGCACGCGCTGCCATCATCACGCTCGGCAACCTCGAGGACGACCTCGCCAAGCTGGGCGACTGCGACCTCATCCTCGAGGCGATCATCGAGCAGCCGGCGCCGAAGCAGGCGCTCTACACGCGGCTCGAGCCACTGCTCAAGGCGACGTCCATCGTTGCGTCGAACACCTCCGGCATCCCGATGAAGGTGCTCGTCGAAGGGCGCAGCGACCGGTTCAAGCAACACTTCCTCGGCATGCACTTCTTCAATCCGCCGCGGTACCTGCACCTGCTCGAGCTCATCCCGACGACCGACACGCTGCCCGAGGTGCTCGACGCCACGCGCCGCTTCAGCGAAATCGTGCTCGGCAAGGGCATCGTCGTCGCGCGCGACGTGCCGGGATTCGTCGCCAACAGGCTTGGTGTGTACGGCATGGTCGCCGCGATGAAGGGGATGATGGAGTCCGACCTCACCATCGACGAAGTCGACGCGCTCACCGGCCCGCTGCTCGGACGCGCCAAGAGCGCAACCTTCCGCACGGCCGACATCACGGGACTCGACGTCCTGCTCCATGTATCGAAAGGGTTGAGCGCCAGCACCGGCGAAGATTTTTCCATGCCCGACTGGGTGCAGCGGCTCGCCGAGAGCAATCGGCTGGGCGACAAGACCGGTGGCGGGTTCTACAAGAAGGTCGGCAAGGACATCCAGACGCTCGACTGGAAGACACTCGAATACGTGCCGCAGACGAAGGTCGAAGAACCGGCGCTCGTGGCGCTCATGAAGCAGCCGCTCGAGACGCGGTTGCCGATGGTGGAGAAGCTGCCGGGCAAGTACGGCGAGTTCGCGCGCAATTACCTGTTGCGCATGTCGCACTACGTACTCGCGACGACGCCGTCGATTGCCTACGACATCGTGTCGGTCGACCGCGCGATCGAGTGGGGCTACGCATGGGAGGCTGGCCCCTTCCAGCAGATGGACGCACTCGGCCACGACGTCCTGCGCGAAGGCTTTCCGCGACTCGGGCTCGACATCCCGGAGTTGCTGACGAAGGCGCAGAAGGACGCGTTCTTCCGCTCGAGTGAGAACGGCTGGCTCTATCTCTCCTTCGACGGGAAGTACGAGCCCGTGCCGCCCGTGCCCGGACAGATCAAGCTCGACGACGTGCGTCCGCGAACGGGTGCAGTGGTCGAACGCTCGAAGGACGCGAACCTCCTCGACCTCGGCGACGGCGTGCTGCTGCTCGAGGCAAGAAGCAAGATGAATACGATGGGGGCAGGGGTGCTTTCCATGCTCCGAACGGGGCTGGATCGGGTCGCGCAGGGCAAGTTCGTCGGACTCGTCATCGGCAACGACGACCCGCGTGCCTACAGTGCCGGCGCGGATCTCGGCGCAGTGGTCGCGCAGGTGCAGGGTGGCGACTGGAAGGGGCTCGAGGAGATGGTCCGCTATTTCCAGGACGGCGCGCAGCTCGTGCGCCAGGCACCGTTTCCTGTCGTCGCCGCGCCGTTCGGGCTCACGCTCGGCGGCGGATGCGAGTACGCGCTCCACTGCGACCGCATTCAGGCGCACGCCGAGTTGTACATGGGACTCGTCGAGGCGGGAGTTGGATTGATTCCCGCCGGCGGGGGTACGAAGGAGTTGTTGTTCCGCTTCACGCAGGCGCTCGAGCCGTACGACGAGGCTGATCCGTTCGAGGCGGTGAAGCGTGCCTTCAAGCTCATTGCCATGGCGACGACCAGCACCAGCGCGCTGGAAGCGCGTAACCTTGGCTTCCTTCGCCCTGTCGCCGATCGCATCACGATGAATCGCGACAGGCTCATCGCCGACGCGAAGGCACGTGTCATCGATCTGGCGTCAGACTACGTGGCGCCGGTTCCACGGACGATCACCGCACTGGGCAAGGAATCGATCGGGAACCTGATGTACGCCGCGTGGGCAATGCACGAAGGCGGGGCGATCACGGAGCATGAAGTCCGCATCGCGCGCGAGCTGGCGTACGTGCTTTCGGGAGGCGATGGTCCGCCGCGCACGGTGACGGAGCAGGACATCCTGGACCTGGAGCGCGAAGCGTTCCTCAAGTTGCTCGGAACCAAGGAGACGCAGGAGCGGATTGTTCATACGCTGAAGACAGGTAAGCCGCTTCGGAATTGATGAAGAAAAGAGCGCGTCCCTCGACTTCGCTCGGGACGACGAAGGATGAATGTCGGCCCGACGCAGCGCGTGGCGCGACGAGGGACGTGCTCTTAAAGGCCCCAGGCTAAGGATGACAGACAATGGCTGACACAAACGACGATGTCGTGGTGGTTTCCGCGGTCCGTTCCGCGGTTGCACGGGGGAAGAAGGATGGCGCTCTTGCGGCGACACATCCCATAGAGCTGTCCGCGCTCCTGATGAAGGAGGCGGTCGCGCGTGTCGGCGTCGATCCCATGACGATCGACGACATCGCGTGGGGCTGCGCGATGCCCGAAGCGTCACAGGGCCTGAACGTCGCGCGGCTGAGCATGCTGCGCGCGGGCTTTCCCGTCGACGTCCCTGCGCAAACGATCAACCGATTCTGCTCATCGGGCCTGCAGACGATCGCCAGCGGCGCGATGCAGATCATGAGCGGCATGGCCGACGTCGTGCTCGCGGGTGGAGTCGAGATGATGAGTCAGGTGCCAATGTCGGGCTACCACGCGCGTCTCGATCCGGAGGAGATCGAAGCCTACATCGGCATGGGCTTCACAGCGGAGAACGTCGCGAAACGCTGGAATGTGAGTCGTGCCGATCAGGACGCGTGGTCGCTGAAGAGCCAGCAGAAGGCAGCAGCCGCCATGAAGAACGGCACCTTCGACAGCCAGATCGTGTCGGTGCCGATCGAGCGCGTGACGTGGGAGGGCACGGAGAAGCGGGTCAAGCAACTCAGCTTCGACAAGGACGAGACGGTCCGCGGCGAGACGACCGCGGAGGGACTCGCGAAGCTGCGGCCGGCGTTCAAGGTTGATGGCACGGTAACGGCTGGCAACGCGAGCCCGTACTCGGACGGCGCGGCGGCGGTGCTGCTCATGCGTCGCTCGACGGCAGAAGCGCGCGGACTTCGTCCGCTCGCGCGGTTCGTGAGCTTCGCCGTGGCCGGCGTCGAGCCGGATATCATGGGCATCGGGCCACTGAAGGCGGTGCCGAAGGCGTTCAAGCGCGTCGGGATGACGATGAGCGACATCGATCTCATCGAGTTCAACGAAGCGTTCGCGTCGCAGGTGCTGGCGGTCGTTCGCGAGCTCGGCATGCCGGAGGACAAGGTGAACGTCAACGGCGGGGCCATCGCACTCGGACACCCACTCGGCGCAACGGGCGCGAAGCTCACCACGCAGCTCATCCACGAGCTCGGCCGCCGCGGTGGAGGGCACGGGCTGGTGACGATGTGTATCGGCGGCGGCATGGGTGCCGCGGGAATCTTCGAGGTCTATCCCGCGGCGGCCTGAGGCAAGAGCGGAACGACGAACTACGCAGAGACCTTACGACGTAACGCTGTGCGCGCTTCGCGCGCGGCACAGGCTTCGCCAACGCAGAAAAAACGCTGAAACTGCAAGAAACACAATACTGGAAAAACCGCTGGTAATGCGTTTTTCAGCGTTTCGTAGTAGAGCAGTTCGCACGTATGCGGTTAGCGCTCAGCTGGCGCGCTCGGCGACGATGACCGCCTGAATCCACAGATCCTTCGCGCCGAAGTCGTACGACGTCATCTTGAAGCCGCTGCGCTCCAGCCACGCCGCGGCCATCGTGCGCGACTCCAACAACGAGATCTCGGCCGGATGTAACGTCGTCCCGTTACCCGAGCGGGCGAGCAGCTTGTGCGCCATGCCGAGCACGCGTACGCTCGTCGCCTTCGCGTGTGGCCAGAACAGCACGAGCTTTCCATCCGGGCGCAGCAGGCGAAACGCCTCCGACAGGATGCGCCGAATCTCCGTCTCCGTGAAGTGCTCGATCACGCCAAGGCTGTAATAGCCGTCGAAGCTGCCGTCGCGATACGGAAGTTCCAGGATATCGCCGTGCTGGATGCGGAACGCCGACGGATTGTTCTCCTGGTACAGCTGCAACGCGTCCGGCGAGATGTCGAGCGCCGTGATGCGCATGCGCTCATGCAATCCAGAATCCACCTGGCCGCCGCCGCAGCCTGCGTGCAGGAGCTGTGCGCCGCGGCCGAAGTTGCGGCCCAGCACACGGTGCAACCGCGGCTTGATGAATGCGCGACGGTAGATCGACGCGATCACCGCGTACATCCGCTTGCTCATCTCACGCGAGTGCGACCAGTAGGCGTCCCAGTGCTGCGGATCCTCGAGCGTCGGCTGGATCGCCAGTGCGGGCGCGACGAGGTGGAAGTCAGCTGGCGTGCGGCGATACTTCACCGCGACGTCGAGCATGATGCGCACGCTCTGCGCAGCGGCCTGGAGTGTCATCTTCGAGTGACCGTACGTGCGCGCCGGCAGGACGATCGGAATTTCCTCGATCTTGCACGCGTTCTTGTGGAGGATGAAGAGGCTCTCGAAAAAGAACGCGTAGCTCTTCGACTGCACGAGCGAGAACATCGACTGCGGGATGCGGTCGAGACGATACGCGCGGAACGCGCCGGTCGCATCGTACTTGAGGCCGAGCACGAGCCGAGTGAGCAGGTGGCCCATGCCGGTCATCGTGCGGCGATAGAAATTCCAGCCGGGCAGGCTGTTCATCGCCGTCCAGCGCGACCCCACCACGACGTCCGCGGTGTCCGACGCACGCAGGAACTTGGGGATGTCCTCGGGACTGTGGCTGAAGTCGCAGTCGAGCGTGACGAGACGTTGGTAGCCACCTTCGTACGCGGCGGCGATTCCGTCGAGATGCGCACTCCCGATCCCGTTTTTGCCACTGCGATGCCGCACCGACAGCCGCGGGTAGTCGACACGCATGGCTTCGAGCAGCGGGCCGGTTCCGTCGGGAGAGTCGTCATCGATGAACAGCACGTCGACGTCGAGGTCGAGCGCCTTGATGGCCTCGACCATTCGCGGCGCGTTGTCGCGCTCGTTGTAGGTCGGCACCATGACCAACGTCTTCAGTGCCTTGGCGGCGCCCGTCATCGGTCTAGCACTCCACGATAGAGATCTCAGGCAGCGGGAAGATCATCTTGCCGCCCCGCTTCAGGTATTCGGCTTCCCGCTGAATCAGGTTCTCGCGGAAATGCCACGGCATCACGAGGAGATAGTCGGGCTTCCGCGCGTGCGCCTCCGTCTCCGAGATGATCGGGATGTGCGTGCCCGGCGTGAACGCGCCGAACTTGTCCGGGTTCACTTCGGCGATCGCCGGAATCTCGGCTGTCGTCAGCCCGCAGTACTGCAGGATGACGTTGCCCTTGGTCGACGCTCCATAACCGATCACGGAGGCGCCCTGGTTGCGGACCTTGGCGATCATCTCGATCAGGTCCTCGCGATGCGCGGCGACCCGCGTCCGAAACGCCTCATACGGCGCCATGGTGTCGAGTGCCTCGGCGCGCTCCTGCGCGATGAGCGCGTCGATCGCGTCCGCGTTGGGCTGGTGCGACGCTCCCTCGTGACAGGCGGTGATGGCAAAGCTCCCGCCGTTGACGTCATTGACCTGAACGTCGTTCACGCGAAGGCCGCACTTCTGCAGCATCCACTGGATCTGCGAGAACGCGTAGTACTCGAGATGCTCGTGGCAGATGGTGTCGTACGCGTTCTGCGACAGCATCGTGGGCAGGTAGCTCTGCTCGAAGTACCAGATGCCGTCGGGCGCGAGCACCTTCGCGATGTCGCGCACGAACGCGAGGGGATCCTCGAGATCGTAGAACATCGCGATCGACGTCACGATCGACGCCTGCTGGTCGTCGTGGTGCTTCTGGAAGGTCGCCGCCGAGAAGAATTCCGGAATCGCCTGGATGCCGGGCTTGTAGTACCGCCCGTACTTCACGATGGTCGGGTCCATGCCGACACGATGCGCGCTCTCCGGCATGAACGACAGCGTGGTGCCGTCGTTGCTGCCGATGTCGAGCACGATCGCGCCGTCTTCGACCGGATACCTGGCGAGAATGCGCGAAACGGTGTTGCCCAGGTGCCGTACCATCGACTGATTCAGCCCCGAGCGATAGCCGTAGTTGTCGCCGTACATCTCGCTCGCGTCGTAGCTGTGCCGTAACTGGACGAGCCCACACGCGTCAGGGCCGAAGCACTTCACCAGCTCCAGCGGACCGGACGTCACCGTCTCATCCGCCGAACGCGGAAAGACGCCGGTCAACTCCTGGATGCCGAGCGACAGGATCGATTCGAGCGTGGTGTTGCCGCAGCAGCGGCAAGCATGAATTTCGGTGTAGCTCATCTGGGTGCGACACCAGAGGGAGTAGTGGGAGGAGGCGGAGCAGGCGCCGTCGCCGACTTGAGTCCGCCGAGAAACACGCTCGCGATCGCAGCGTTGCCGACCTTCACGCTGTACACCTCCTGCGACTGCGGATAGCCCTCAGGGTGCGAGCGGTAGGTCGTCGTCACGTAATCGGCGTCTGCGGGAGAGAACACGAGGTCGATTCGCGCACGGTCCCGCGGCGGAAGCAACGCGGCATTCACTCGGCCAGGATACGTGAAGGGAAAGACCCGAATCCGGCGTGATGAATCTGTGCGCACGATGTACTCCAGCGTCTGACGGTACGAGAGTCCCCAATAGTCGAGCTCGAAACGCTGCTTCACCGTCTGCATGTCCTTGCCAGCGAATCGATTGAAGTACAGGTGCTCGAACGGATGATTCCTCACCATGAAGTTCACGACAGGTGTCAGGCAGAGAAGCAGCGCAACCGCAAGCACTGCGTCCGCCGTCCGCCTCCGTGCTGCACCAGCGTAAGTCTCGGCATATCCGGCAATCGTCTCCATACCGATGGCCGCGAGATACACCATGGCTGGATAGGCGAAGAACAGGTGCCGCCATCCGTCATACAGCGTCGGCCGGAGCACCATGCAGCCCACGACCGGCATGAAGAACCACAGGAGCACCAGCACATCGCGCTGCTGTTCCTTGAAGAAGTAGTCTTTTGGGTGCCGGGCAACCTTCACGAGTGCCGCCGCCGCTCCGACGAAGAACAGCGCCGTGATGATCACCGGCGTTGTTATGACGATCCAGGTGGGCACATAGTCCCACGGCAGGTGCGCCGCGGAGATCTCACGGCCCCGGAAAAGATTGGCGCCCAGGTACGGGTTGCTCGTCGTGCCCATCACAGCGCTGCTGATGATCCCCGCGAAGTCGATCTGGAGCACCGGCCACGCAAGCGGAAGCAACAGGAGGGAAATGACCCCGTAACCGAACAGCGTCCAGACGGTGCGCTGCGTGGGCCGACGAGCGAACGCCGCGGCACCGGTCAGCATCATGGCGAACAGCCCGAGGACGCGCGTACCCAGCAGGATCACGGTCACCAGGGCGTGCGCAATCATCGTCCGCCAACCGGGACGGCTCAACAATGAATCGAGTGTCAACATCGACGCCACGAACATCGTCAGAAACGAGATGTCCTTGACGTTGTAGAACGCGTGTGAGAAGAGCTGTGGGCTGCACACCAGGCAGACGGACGCCAGCAGCGAGATCCCCGGTCCGAAGCGCCGGCGGAGGAACCGGTGGAAGATCACCACCCCAGCAAAGAAGATCAGGAACGTGGCCAGGTGCCGCCCGAAAAACAGCGGCCGGAGGTCCAGCGCCGGCAGCAACCGCTCGGCGCGGACGAGCACGATCTCGAAGAAGGGCCCGAAGCGCTCGTAGGCTGGGCCGCCTTCCGCCCGGATGGAGTCGAGCGCGGCGAGGTTGGGCACCAGATGGTCGACATACATGATGCCGAACCGTCGCGTGGGGATCTCGTCCCAGGACATGCCAAAGTCCCTGAAAACGAGAAGCCCGAGGAGCAGGTACGAAACGAAAAAGGCGATCGTCGCCGCCTTGAGCATCCGGGATCCTGCTTGATTGGTCATCGGTGCTTAAGACGGTGCAACGCGCCTCAAGGCAACGATTTCACCAGCGGTGCGCTGAGCAGGCGCGGTGCGGAAAGCTTCGCGTTCGGCAGGCGACGCCCGTCGTCGTCGTACTCGTCCCATTGGCTGTTGGCGACATAGACGAACCGGTCGCCGACGATCGCGCCGATCGTGGGCTCGCTCGCCACCGCGATGTGCTGGTCGAGCACCTCGACGCGCACGATCCGCGTTCCGATGGCGTCGAGCACGAAGCGGACGACGCGCGCCGGCGCGATCCCGTTCTGCACGGCGACGATGGCGCCATCATGCCAGACGATGCCGTCGCAGCCAAGCGACGTGCTGTGTGGCGCGTCGGCGAGGCGAGTCACCGTTCGCGTCGCAAGGTCGACGCGCAGAATGCCGTGTGAGTAGTCGGCGACGTAGAGCGTGCGTCCGTCGGGGGTCGGCGCCATGCCCTGGAGCGAGCGAAAGAGCGGATGCGTGAGCCGCTCGAGCGTGTCGGCGCCGGGCCGCAGACGGTACAGCACCGGCTCGCTGGAGTCAGTGACGTAGACGTCGCCATTCGGTCCGACGGCGAGGTCGCCGAGGACATGTCCGCCCGTGACCGCCGGCAGGTTCCAACGGCGAGTGATCGCTCCGGTCGCGATGTCGATGCGGAGCAGCGCGGCGATGGACGAATCGGCCGGCGTGTACCCGCTCATCTGCTTGAGGCCGGACGTCGTAGCCCAGAGCGCGTTTCGCCTGGCGTCGACGCGAACGCCGAACATGGCGCCCATGCCCGGCTGCGAGCGCGGCCAGAGCTCGCGCGTCGATCCGTTCTCCGACACCGCCGCAAGAGTGCGATGCCGCACGCTGGCGACGTAGAACGTCTTCGTGCGGGCGTCGTAGTCCATGCCCTCCGGCCAGAAGGTCGAGTCGGGCAGTTGGGCGCGCACGATACTGCGAGCGAGTGACGCGCGATTGCTGTCGAGTCGCGCGCGAACGCCCATGAACGCGGGAAGGTCGCGGAATGGCGCCAGCGTGCCAGCGCTGATGTCGCGTCCGAGACCGAGTGCCGCGTAGTCGACGAGCGCCGCCAGGGTGTTCGCGGTGTCGTTCGACCGCGCGCCGACGATCGCGCGTCCCCAGACGTATGCCGGCTGCGTGGGCCATGCGGTGGCGGCGCGCGTCATCTCTGTACGCGCGGTGGCGAGGTCGTTCTTGCCGAGTGCCACCGCGGCGCGCGCGTAGGCGTCGCGCGCGACCGTCGCGGAGTCGACTTCGGCGACTCCCGTCTGCGCGGCCGCGGGCAGCGCGAGTACCGCGCAGAAGAGCATTGTGGTCCCCAGTTGTATCACCGCTCTGTCTCCTCGTACGGGATGAGCGACGGCATCGAATCCTTCGGCGTCTTGTGTGGACCAAAGCGATACCACTTTCGGTCACCAAAGCGCGCACGCAGCACCTCGTTGTGCCCCCCGAGGTCGAGCGCATACACCACATTCCCGCCGAGATGCCCGTCGGGGCCGATCTCGTTGGCGGGAAAGAATGGGCCGAACGACGCCGAGCCGGCCTCGTCGCGCCGGACGTCCAGCACGCAGACGAGCGGCAGCGTCGGCGGCTCCTGCGCATCGAATCGCAATGCGCCCTTCACCAGGCGGTCGAGCCGCCCCTCCTTCCGCGCCGGTTGCAGCGCCACCTCGGCGTCGATCGAGATGCGCACCGCGCAGGACGACGCCGTCACCATCACGCGAGCAGCGTCGCCACGTGAGAGGCCGAGTTCCCACAGATAGTGGAGATTGCGCGCCTGCCGTCCTTCGTTGATGAAGACGAGTGCGTTGTGCAGGTTGCCGTCGCGCGCGACATCGCCAGGATCGATGCGCAGCACCGGCGACGCGCGCTGATACATCCGCACTCGGCCCGGCACGCTGTCGCTCATGCCGCCCACCAACCACGAGATGAGGACGCATGCCGGCAACACGAGGATCACCGCTCGACGCACCGTACCGCGCGTCAGCGCGGCGATCATGAACGGTGTGCGCGCGATGAGGATGACGATCGCCGGCAGCGCGTTGAAGAGAAAGCGTGGGCCGCGGAAGCTGCCGTCATGCCAGTACAGCGCATAGCAGACCGTCTGTGCGAACAGGAGCCCGATGAGGAAGTAGTCCCAGCGCGTCGGCCGACGCATCGCGAGCAGTCCCGCGATGATGATGCCCACCGCGGGCAGCGGCCATTCGAACAGCAACACGTTGAGCTGAAGCAGGTACTTCGACGCGAACAGCAGCGCGCGCATCGGCGTGTGCGTGCGGCCGTACGGGTCGACGTGGAATCCCATCGAATGCGCTTCGCCGTAGAGCACGTCGTAGCCGAGCCGCATCGGCGCGCCGTTCGTGCGCCAGTTCACGTAGAAGAGGATCGCCACCGGTATCAGCCCGCCGACGATTTGCGCGGCGAGCGATCGCCATCGAACGCCATTCTTCAGCTGCGTGAGCTGCATGACGCCGATCACTCCCGCCGCGACGAGCGCGTCGAGCGGTCTCACGGCGAAGGCAACGCCAAGCGCGACACCGATGATCGCGGCCGAGCGATGCGCCTCCCGGCTCGTGTCGGCGCGCATCCAGATGGCGAGCTGCCACATCGCCACGCTCGTGAGCCAGAGCACCGGCACGTGGTTCATGAAGCTCGCGCCGACGAACAGCGCGAAGGGACAGAGCGCGAACAGCAGCGCCGATGCGCGCGCGGTGGGCTCGCCGTACGTGCGCCGCGCGAAACCGTACACCGACAACACGGTGAGTGCGAGCAACAACGGATTCACGAGCCACGCCGCATGAAGCAGCAGCCCGATCGCGAGAAACGCCGGCCCGAACACTGGAAACTGCGAGTACCAACGCCCCTGGTCGATCATGTTGTCCATCCCGAAGAACTCGGGATTGGGATCGGCGGGGAGCGAAAGACGTCCGCTCAGCAGGATCCTGGCGTGGAACAACTGCGCCACTTCGTCCGCGTTGTGCGGCTGGCGCCCGAAGCAGATGATAGCGAGCGTCGCCGACGCGATGAGCGCGAACAGGGCGCACGCCGCAAGGAACACCGGCGTGGGAATGCGAAGCACGAAATCGCTCGCTGCCTTCCACAGCTGGTCAATGCGATTGCCCTGAAAGCGCGCAAGCACGGACAGCACCAGCAAGACAGTCCCGCCGATCACCAGCCAGAACGTCCGCGCGTGGGCGTACCACTGCACGGCGTCGCCGTCGGTCAACTTGTTGGCGAGGGGATAGAGGCCCAACACGCACAGCACGAGCGCGGCAACCACTGGAATGGCGGCCGCGCTCGATGCGGTGCTTCGCGGTGCTGTCACGCGCTACGGGATCAAGCGGTATTTCTCGATGCGAAACTCGTCGCGAGCCGCTACGCCCGCCGATCCCTTCTTCATCATCTCCTCGATCTCCGTGATCTCACGCGGCACCGGCGACACCCACTCGACACCTTGCGTCGTCGCGATGTAGTCGTCCTCGATGCGCACGCCGATGTTCTTGTACGTGTCCACGGCCTTGCGCAGCTTGTTCGCGAGCTCGCGATTGCGCGGCGTATCGGGAATCTCCTCGAGGATCTTCTCGCGCACATACACGCCAGGCTCGATCGTGAACGCACTGCCCGGCTGAATCTTGCCGGTGAAGTAGTACTGCTCGGGATCGTGCACCTCGAGCCCGATGCCGTGACTCAAGCCATGCATGTAGAAGAGCTGGTATTGCTGGCACTGTCTCGGCTGCGCGCCAGTCGTGCAATCGTACATCGCGCCCGGCGACTCGATCAGTCCAAGACGAGTGAGCCCCGCCGCGATCACCGCGCTCGACGAATCGGTCATGAGACGCGCCGAGTTGCCGAGCGTCGCCTGGCGTTCCGCCGCCTTCTGTGCGTCGCGCACGAGCTGGTAGATGATGCGCTGCTCGTTGGAGAAGATGCCGCTCGCCGGAATGGTGCGCGTGACATCCGCCGCATAGCCCTTGAACGACGCGCCGATATCCATGACGATGAGATCCGTCGCACCGATGAACCGGTCGTCGACGTTGTAGTGCAGCGTCGTCGAGTTCGGGCCCGAGCCCACGATCGACGCGAACGACGGACGATCCGCGCCATTGCGGCGGAACGTGTACTCGATGAGCGCCTGCAGCTCGAACTCGTTCATCCCCGGCTTCACGGCGGGAATGACCTCCTTGTGCGCCCGCATCGTGATGTCGACGGCATTGCGGATCATGATGAGCTCCGCCGCGCTCTTCGTCCCGCGGAACTGCTCCACGATGTCATTCACGACGGTCAGCTTGAGCGACGGCGTCTTCTTCCTCAACCGGTCGAACAGCTGCTCGTCGGGCGTGCGGAAGACAGGACCATCGTCGTCCTCGGCCCGCGTCGACACTTCTCCGATGACGAAGAATGGCAAGCCCGTCGCCGCGAGCGAGTCCAGCACCTTGTAGATGTCGCCCGCCGTGCGGCCGCGAATGCCGGTGAGCGTCCCGATGCCCTCCACCCCGACGCGCGTGCCTGTCCACACCTCCCGGCTCGGCTGTTTCGGACGCACGAACATGTTCGCCCAGCGAACCGCCCCGCCCTGCTTCACCATCAGCAGCGCAGCGTCGGGCTCCTTGAAGCCGGTGAGATAGTAGAACGACGGCGACTGGTAGAATGACAGGTAGTCCTGCGCCGGCTCATGGCCGCCGAGCGCGATGAACACTCCGTCGCCCGGCAGCTTGTTCGCCACGTCGGTGCGACGCCCGGCATACTCGAGTTGGGCCTGGGCGTACAGCAGCGACGGCGCGAACAGCAGTGCAAGTGCAATACGGCGGATCACGAACCCTCCTCAGGGCTGAACGACGCGCTCATCGAATGAGCACGCTGATGACATAAAGAACGAGGCCGACGAGACCGCCGACCAGTGTACCATTGATGCGAATGAACTGGAGATCCCGCCCGATCTGGACCTCGATCTTCCTCGAGGCATCGGTGGCATCCCATCCTTCGACAGTCCTCGCGATCAATTCGGCGACCTCCGGCCTGTATTGATCGACGACGCCGAGGACGAGTCGTTCCACCGCCTGGTCTACATCCTCGAGGAAGGCGGGGTTCCCGAGCGCCCGGTCGGCGATCGCGCCGATCGCCCGCTCGAGCGGCTCGGGCGACGGCGACTCCGGTCCGGAATACTTCGCCAGGGACGTCTTCGCCGCGCCAAGCAGCGCGTCGGACAGCTCGGCCACCGCGGGATGCTCGAGCAGCTGCGCCTTCATTGCTTCCGCGCGGGCGATCGTCTCCGGTGAGTTGTGCAGCTTCTCGACGAACCCGCGCAGCGCTTGGTCGAACTGCTCCCGCAGCGGATGCTGCTCATCCGCCGCGACCTGTTCCAGCGTCCGCTCGATCCCCGCGACGATCTTCTGATAGAGTTTGTCGTCCACCGCGCCGGGCACCCACCACGGGCTCTCCTCGGCGATTCGTACGCGGATCAGCTCCTTGTTGTCGCGCACGATGCGGCTCACGAGCTTCACCAGCTTGTCCAGCATCTCCTGATGGCGGTCGTCGGTGGTCGCCAGGGTGAGGAGGTCGCCGAGGAGCGGGGCGATCTGGGCCTTTCGCAGCTGCTCGACGAGCGTCTCGTGCACCGTGATCCGCAACTCCTCGCTCGGAATGGACTCGGCCGCTCGCGCCACCCCGCCGGCGATGGCGCGCGCCACCCGCGTCTGATGTTCGGGGTCTGCCAACCAGTGCGCCGTGCGCTCGCCCAGGCGCATCCCCGACAGCTGCCGGGCGATCACCTCTTTCGCGAGGAAATTGTTGCCGACGAAGTTCCCCAGGCTGCGGCCGATGCGATCCTTCCGCTGCGCCACGATCGCCGTGTGCGGAATCGGGATGCCCATCGGATGACGGAAGAGCGCCGTCACGGCGAACCAGTCGGCGATCCCGCCCACCATGGCAGCCTCGGCGGTCGCGCGAACGAGGCCCACCCAGAGAGGGGCGAGGTCGGGACGCTGATGGCTGACGAACGCGGCCACGACGAAAATCACCGCGAACGCGGCGAGCAACGCCGTCGCGCGACGGCGCATGATGCCATACAGCCGAACTTTCTCGGAATCGTCCTTCACGACGAGCATGAAGGCAAAATATCGAGGGGAACGGGACGGCGCGTGCCCGCGTTCGGGCCGAGGTAACCGCACGTAGTTGCGGGTGACCGTGCGCACTCTGACATTTCGCGCTCATGACGCCACGCCGACAGACCTCGTCCAACCGCGATCGAGCGCTCGCCATAACCCCCGTGGTGCTCATCGCGGCCCTCGCGATCTGGAGCGCGGAACTGTTCGGCCGCGCGGACGAGGGACGGGCCTGGGTTCGCCATTCCGAGGCTGTTCTCGCCAATTCGGCATCGGCGTTCTCGCACATGCAGGACGCCGAGACTGGCCAGCGCGGCTTTCTCATGACGGGCGATGCGGCATACCTCCAACCCTTTCAGACCGGCCGCGATTCCGTCGCCATCGAGCTGTCGCGGCTCAAGACGCTCACGAGCGGCAATGAGCGGCAGCAACTGGTGCTGAACCATCTCGGCCCCGTCGCGGCTCGACGGCTGCAGGAGCTCGACTCGACGATCGTCCGCCGCCGCCGGGGCGACGCCATTGGGGCTCTGGCACTGATGCGTGAAGGACGAGGCAAGCAGCTGATGGACAGCGCCCGGGTGCTCTTCGCGGAGTTGCGGAAGGAAGAGCGGCGCCTTCTCGAAGAACGCACGGCGCAGGAGCAGACCGGCCAGGAGACGCTGAAGCTCGCGTTGCTGCTCGGCGTGGTCGGTTCAGCGGCGGTTTCGTATTTCGTCGTCGCGAAGTTCTCGCGTCAGGCGGCGAGGCAGGCCCAGGTCTCGGAGGAGTTGGCCAAGCGGAACCATACGCTCCAGGAACAGGCCCTGGAGATCGAGACGGCCAATCAGCAGATGCAGGACCAGCAGGTCGAGCTCGAGGCAGCCAATGAGCAGCTGCGCGAGCAACAGGTCGAGCTGGAGCTGAGCACCGACCAGATGCGCGAGCACGGCGACGAGCTGGCCCTGACGTCGGAAAAGTTGCGGCAGGCCAACGACGCGAAGGGAAAGTTCCTCGCCAACATGTCGCACGAGCTACGCACGCCGCTCAATGCCATCGCCGGCCACGTGCAGCTCATCGAGATGGGTCTGCACGGCCCGGTAACCAACGAGCAACGCGGTGCACTCGACCGCATCGCGCGCGCGCAGCGGCACCTGCTCGTCCTCATCAACGACATCCTCAACTTCACGAAGCTCGAGGCGGGCCGCGTGTCGTACGTGCTTGCCCCCGTCGACGTCGGCCTCGCGATGAAGGACGTCACCGCGATGGTCGAGCCACAGATGTCGGCCGCCGGCCTGTCGTTCACCAGCTCCCCGGGGAATGAGAAGTACATGGTGATGGCGGATGCGGAGAAGCTGCGCCAGGTCCTCATCAACCTGTTCAGCAACGCGACCAAGTTCACGCCAATGGGCGGTCGGGTGTCGTTCGGAGTGGCGCCGCACGAGACCGACGAGAGACTCATCGAGCTGCGCGTCTCCGACACCGGCATCGGCATTCCTGCCGACAAGCTGGAGACGATCTTCGATCCGTTCGTGCAGCTCGCGCCGGCGGACGTTCCGACCAGCCAGGGGGTGGGGCTGGGCCTCGCCATCTCGCGCGATCTGGCGCACGGCATGGGCGGCGAGCTGACCGTGTGGAGCCGCGAGGAGCTCGGCTCAACGTTCACATTGACGCTCAGGCGCGTCCCTGCCGCATGAAATGACGCCTGAATGACGGACGCTCGTACCCTTGTCGACCAGGGGCCTGACCAAGGAGTCGAGCGGAGCGGCGCCCCGAGCGAAGCGAACAAGAGCACCACCTATCCGTACGTCGCACGCCTGTCATCCTGCCCGGCACCATCAGGATGGCAGTGCGGTGCGCCGCGCTGTCACATCGCGGCGTCACCCGCCAGCGATCGCCAGAGATACCAGCTCGCCACTGACGCGTGGGGCCGCCACTTCTCGCCGATCGCGAGGACGTCCGTCGGCGTCGGTCGCTTCTTGAGCCCATAGGCGCGCTGAATCGCGTTCTGGACGCCGAGGTCGAGCTCTGGCAGCACGTCCGGGCGACCCAGGCGGAACATGAGGAACATCTGTACCGTCCACCGTCCGATTCCCTTCACCTGCACGAGGTGCTCGATGATCGCGTCGTCGGACAGGCGCCCCAAGTGCGCCAGCGGTAGCGTCCGATCGACGACGCGCGCCGACAGGTCGCGCAGGTAGCCAATCTTTTGTCGCGAGAGCCCCGCCGACCGCAGCTGCTCGTCGGTCGATGCCAGCACCCGCTCCGCGCGGATGCGCTTGCCGGGATAGAGCTCCGCGAAGCGGCGGTGGATCGTGCCGGCTGCCTTCCCTGAAAGCTGTTGGAACACGATGGAGCGCACGAGCGCATCGTAGTGCGTGCCGGTGCGACGCTGCTCGATACGGCACGGCCCCACACGCGCGATGATCTCGGCGAGCACGGGATCGACGCGCTTGAGGTGCGCGAGGGCAGGGCGAAATGAGGTGGCCATTCGCTAAAAGATACGCAGATCTTGCCGTAGTGAGCGAAGTCGAGGGACGTGCTTTCTTACGCGCTCACGCCCGGCGAGATGGCGAGCGTTGTTTCTTTTGTCGATGAGCCAGCACGAAATGTCTGCAAACTGTCGCGGCCAGCCGTAGCTTTCCGTCGACGTCGTTTGCTCGCTACTCACACCGGCTCTCCATGTTGGCCTCTGTACTCGCGACGAAGTGAGCGTATTACCACCGCGCCGGCGATGACGAGCGCTCGAGAGGTCGGTCGACCGCCCTCGGCGGAGGATGCGCTGGCACGCAGCGAGCGTCTTCGCGCCGAGGTCGAACGCATCGCGCAAATGGGAAGCTGGGAGTGGGACATCGCCTCCGATCGCGTCACCTGGTCAGCCGAGTTGTTCCGGATCTTCGGACTGGACGCCGCCCGTTTCGACCCGACGTATGAGGCGTACGTCAGCCGGCTCCATCCAGGCGATCGCGATCGCGTCGCCGCAAACGTGCGTCTCGCGGTCGAGATGGGCGAGCCGTTCATCCACACGCATCGCGTGGTGCGTGACGACGGTTCCGAGCACGTCATCCTCGGTCGCGGCGAAGTCGTGTTCGACGACAGCGGGAAACCGGTCCGCCTCGTGGGGACGGCGCAGGACATCACGGAGCGCGTTGCTCTGGAGCGCGAAGCCGCAGCGCGGCTCGCCGCCGAAAATGCGCGCGATGGCGCGGAGTTTCTCGCCGAGGTGGGCGATGCGCTCGCCCGAAATTCACTCGACTACGAGCGCACGTTGAGGGAGGTCACGTCGCTCGCCGTGCCTCGCGTCGCCGATTGGTGCGCCATCGACCTCCTCGAGCCCGATGGCGCGCTGCGTCGCGTCGCGGTGCACCACGTCGATCCCGCGCGGATCCAGCTGGTGCGAGAGATCGCCGAGCGGTATCCCGAGGATCGTGCGTCGCCGTATGGTGCGTACGAGGTCGCGCGCACCGGCATCGCACAGCACGGCGACGTGTCGGAGGAATTCGTGCAATCCACCGCCGTGGACGCCGAACACGCGCGGCTCATCCGGGCGCTGGGCATGCGACGGTATGTCGTCGCGCCGCTGATCGGGCGCGAGGGCGTGATCGGCACCGTTACGATGTTGAACGACGGAACTCGCCCGGGTTTGGTCGACGCCGACTTCCGGCTCGCCGCCGAGATCGGGAATCGCGCCGGCATCGCCATCGACAACGCGCGGCTCTACCGCTCCGTGCTCGAGGCGCGCGAGCTGCTCGAGCAGCAGGCCCTGGAGATGGAGCTGCAGACCCTGCAGCTCGAGGCCCTTGCGGCGCAATCGGAAGCCGCCAACGAACAGTTGCAGGCGACCACCCAGGAGTTGATGCAGCGCTCGCACGAGGCGGAGGCGGCGTTGGAGGACGCGTTGCTGGCGCGTGCCGACGCCGAATCGGCCAACAGCGCGAAGGCGGAGTTTCTCGCGAACATGAGCCACGAGCTGCGCACCCCGATCAACGCTGCCCTCGGCTACACCGAGCTGTTGGCGATGGGCGTGCGAGGTCCGGTGACGGAGACACAGCTCGAGGACCTCGCGCGAATCAAGCGCAGCCAGCGGCTGCTGCTGTCGCTCGTGAACGACGTCCTCAACTTCGCGCGGCTCGAAGCCGGTCAGATCGAGTATCATTTTGTGGACGTCGATCTCGTCGACGTGCTTTCGGCCATCGAGGCGATGATCGCACCGCAGGTGAACGCGAAGGGCGTGCTCTACCGGCAACAGGGGTGCGACTCGAGCGTCACAATCCACGCCGATATGGAAAAGCTGCAGCAGGTGCTGCTCAATCTTCTGACGAACGCCGTGAAGTTCACCGAGGCCGGTGGCAGCATCGAGTTGGTCTGCTCGACGGACGACACGTGGGTCGAGCTCACCGTCCGCGACACCGGTCGCGGCATCGCCGCCGATCAGCTCGAGCGTGTGTTCGAGCCGTTCGTGCAGGTCGACCGGCATCTCACACACATCAGCCAGCAGGGCGTCGGACTTGGACTCGCCATCAGCCGCGATCTCGTGCGCGGCATGGGTGGCGATCTTCGCGCCGAGAGCACGGTGGGGAAAGGCTCCACCTTCGTCGTACGCCTGCCGCGCGGCACATGAAGGCACTTACGTGACACGATTTCTCAACTACTTCCTGAAGGGGATCGTCTTCCTCGCTCCCCTCGCGATCACGATCTACGTCTGCGTACAGGTCTTCACCACGATCGACGGCTGGCTGGGCATCTCGATTCCCGGCGTCGGCTTCCTGGTGACGGTGATGTTGATCACGCTGTTCGGCTTCCTCGCGCAGTTCTTCCTGACGCGCGGTGTGTTGGGCGGCGTGGAAAGCCTGCTGAACCGGCTGCCATTCGTGCGTCTGGTCTATTCGTCGACGCGCGACTTGCTCGATGCATTCGTCGGTGAGAAGCGTCGCTTCGATCAACCGGTGCTCGTGACGCCCTATCCCGGCGGTGTCCTGCGCCAGATCGGATTCGTGACGCAGGAATCGCTGCTCGGACTTGGACTGCCCGGGCATGTGACGGTGTACCTCCCATTCTCGTACAGCATCGCAGGAATGGTGGTGATCGTTCCGACGAGTGCGATCACGCCGGTGAATGCGGACAGCGCGGATGTGTTGGCGTTCATCGTATCGGGCGGTGTCACTGCGCCGCCTGGGGCGCTCACCACGCCGGCTGTCGCAGTGGCGCAGAAGGACAGCACCTGAGAGTCGCCTGCTTTTCCCGCTGTCCTCCAACGACGCTCATTGCCGCAGCGTTGGTGGCGGCGGCAGAGACCGCAGCCGTGCACGAAAGGCATCGTAGTTCGCGTCGCTCGATCGCAGCCCGTTGAGCTGAGCCGGGTCGAGCGCCTCGATCTCCCGCTGCGTGGCTTGAATGCGGTCTTCCTCGAGTGGATGGGACGCGAAGAATCCTTCGATGAACACCGGCGACGTCTTGCGTTCTTCGATCAACCGCTCGAACAGGGCGGGGATGCCCCGCGGGTCGATGCCCGCGCGGACGACATTCAGCACTGCTTCCGAATCCGCCTCCGCTTCATCCATCCGGCTGTAGCGCGCGAACAGCGCCGCGCCGCCGACCTGGATCGCCGTGTTCGCGATGTCGCTGTTGCAGAGGCGAGTGAGCGTGCAGGTCAGCGTGACGGCGACGTTCGCCTTGGCGCCCTTTTCCATCTGGTGCACGGAGTGTCGGCGTACGACATGCCCGATCTCGTGACCCAGCGCACCGGCGAGTTCGTCGAGTGACTGCGCGCGCTCGATCAGCCCGCGGTTGACGTAGACGAATCCTCCCGGCAGCGCGAAGGCGTTGACCTCCCTGCTGTCGACGACGAAGAATCGCCAGTCGAGGTCCGCTCTCGACGTGGTCTTCGCGAGCGCGAGCCCGAGCTGCTGGACGTAGTCCGTGACCGCGGGATCGCGGACGATCGGCAGCTTCGCGTTGATCTCCGCGGCGTTCTGTCGGCCGAGCTCGACCTCCTGGTCCTGGCTCACGGAGCAGGAGGCGATCATCATCGCCGCGAAAATCCAGGTCACTCTTCGCATGCGTGTCATGAGCAGCGCTACGGCTGCGGCGGACCAGCCGTCACCGCGTCCGCCACTCGCTCCCGCTGATGCTCGTTCTTGCTGAACAACAGCACGAGCAGGTTGTCGTTCTCGATCAGCGTCGTCTCCGCCTTGAGGCTCACTGGCCGCGTCTGGGCGATGAACTTCGCCGTGTCGAGCGACGCGGCAGCCTTCCGGCGTGACAGCGTGTCCGGGAAGACATAGAACGCCACCCCTGCGTTACCGAGCATCAACGTCGTCGGCTTCACGGGCAGCGTCGGCAGGTCGCCGACCTTCTCCGACGTGCTCCGCGGCGCGAGCCCCGACTGGCCCAGCCGGGCGCGAAGTTGGCAATCGCCCCAGTGACCGGTGCGTTGGCAGGTGCCGGACGTCCCTTGGGGTGCTCCCGCGCGGCTCGCACTCGCCGTCATCGCCGAATCCAGGACGGGCGCCTTCGACCGGCCGCAGGCGGCGAGCACGGCGACGGTGACGACGACCGCCGCAGCGCGGCTCACGTCCACTGCTCGCGCTCCTTGAGGCGCGTCACGTGCGCGAGGTGGTGCTTGCAGTGCCAGGAATACATCGCCAGCAGGCCGTCCACCGTCATCGGTCCGTTCTGCGGATGGCTGAGCTGGCGCTGGAACGCCTCGTCAGGCGTCGCCCGGAGAAGTGTGACCAGACGTGCGTGAATTGCGTCGAGAATGGAGAGCGAAACGTCGGGCGGCATTGTGCGCGCGTCGACTAATTCTGCCCACTTCGACTCCTCGTAGGGCTTGATGGTCGGATTCTCTTCGGTGAACGCGAGACGGAACCGCATGTATGCATTCATGTGGCTGTCGGCGACATGATGCACGAGTTGACGCACCGTCCAGCCTCCTGGTCGGTACGGCGTGTCCAGCCGGGCGTCGGACAGTCCGGCGACGGCGGCGCGCAGTTGGTTCGGGGCGGCGGCGAGCGTATCGATGGCTGCGGCGCGCTCGGCCGGGGTGAGCACGGTCTTTCGATCCAGCTTGCCGATCGGATACCGGAGATCCGGCTCGGCGGGAGAGGTCGTGGACATGATCGGAGCTATGGTTCGGGACGCGGGTGCACTGCCTCGCTCAAGCTACCCCGCGGGAGGCAGGGCACGCGAGGGGAATGGGAAGGAACGGACCTCCCGCCTCGCGTGGAGCCCGCATACGTTATAGGCCTGCACACACGGATGATTGTGTCATGACCGAGAAAAAGCGTCGCCCCGCGAAGAAGCGCGGCGTGCCACCACAAAAATCCCCGTACTTTCTGCAGCCTGCCAAGCAGGGCGCAGTCACCGTCCTCAGGCGCCCCGCCGGCAATCGCATCGACGCGAAGCTGTGTGGTACCATGTCGAGCCGCGGGATGGCACTCGCGCTCGTGAAGCAGCTGGAGAAGGCGGAGTCCGTCGTGAAGGACCTGTTCCTCGAGGCCACGGACGACGGCATCGAGGCGCTCGAGGCAGTGCTCGAGGCCTGCCGGCAATCGGTGATCAAGCGTGGCGACACGCCGGCCATCGCGTCGGGCGGCGCGGGCGCCAAGAAGCGCGGCCGGAGCCGTCGCCGCGGTTCGGGCGCGCGTCCGCGTGTCTCGACCGAGACGCCAGTCGTCGACTCCGAAGACACGAGCGCGGCCTGAGCCAGCGACCACTCGCGCGCGCGTACGTTGCGCGGGATGGCGCGCCTGTGGTCCACGCCGTCGACGACGCCATCTTCGTGCGTCGCTATTTCGGGCTCTGCATGAGCTGTGGCTTCTGCGCCGACGCCTGCTGCCAGCACGGTGTCGATGTCTCGATCGTCGAGCTCGAGCGAATTCTCGCCCGCGCACCCGAGATCTCGGCGCGTCTCGGCAGCGATGCGCCGTCGTGGTTCACGCCGCAGATGACGGACGACGCCGACTTCCCCGGCGGCGCGGCGACGCGCACGACGGTGGTGGACGGCCGCTGCGTCTTCCTCAGCCGACACTCACGCGGGTGCGTGCTGCATGCGCTCGCGCTCGAAACGAACGCGGACTACCACCTGCTCAAGCCGATGGTCAGCGCGCTCTTTCCGGTGACGTTCGGCGACGGCGCGCTGTTCTGCTCTGACGAGCTGACGGACGGCTCGCTCGTGTGTGCGGGTGACGGCCCGACCGCGTATGAGATGGCGCGCGGCGAGCTGGCATACTACTTCGGCGAAGAGCTCGTCGCCGAACTGGATGCAATGGCAGCGGGGCCACCCTTCGTCGAATAGTGCCCGCAGAAATTGCGTTAACGGCAGTAAGCGCAGTAACAGTGTCGTTCTGTGTCAGCGAAGCCAGCGTCGCGCGCGCAGCGCGCACAGCGTTGCGTAGTTCCGCCCTGTCCTGCAATTCCGCCTTCGCTCTTCAGCAATGAGCACTTTCCCCGAATGGATCGAGCCGATGGCGGCGACCCTCACACAGGAGCGCTTCGCCGGCGACGAGTGGACCTTCGAGCGAAAGTTCGATGGCATCCGCCTCATCGCGTACAAGCAGGGCGCCGACGTCCGCCTCTTCTCGCGCACCAGAAATGAGCAGCGCCTGCCTGCGGTAGCCGCGGCGATCGCCAATCTTCCTGCGCGCGACGTAATTCTCGATGGGGAGATGACATGGCGCGGCCATGGCGCATACCGCGTCTTCGACATCCTCTGGCTCGACGGACGCGATCTCACCGAGCTCCCGCACAGGGAGCGACGCGCACTGCTCGACGCGCTGTCACTCGAGTACCCGCTCGAACGTGTGCCAGCGCTCGACGATGCAGCACCCTGGCTGCGCGCCTGCGCCGAAGGATGGGAAGGCGTGATCGCCAAGCGTCGCGACCCGATTTACGAACAGAAGCGCTCGAAGCACTGGCTCAAGATGAAGTGCGAGTCGTCGCAGGACTTCGTCGTCGGCGGATTCACCGATCCTCAGGGAGCGCGCGTCGGACTCGGCGCACTCCTCGTCGGCTTCTTCGAGGGCGAGGACTTCGTCTTTGCCGGGAAGGTCGGCACTGGGTTCGATACAGCGCTGCTCGTCGACCTCCGCGCGCGACTCGATGCGCTCGCGGTCGAGTCGACGCCATTCACGAAGGCGACCGGCCTGCCGCGCATCCGCGAACATTGGGTGCGGCCGAGCATCATCGTGCACGTCGCGTTCATCGAATGGACCACGCATCGCAAGCTGCGGCACTCGCGACTGCTCGCCGTCCGGGATCACGTGCTGTGATCACCCATCCCGAGAAGGTGATGTTTCCGGACGATGGGATCACGAAAGGCGATCTCGCCGCGTACTACGAGCTCGTTGCGCCGATGATGGTTCCGCTCATGAGCGGCCGGCCGGTGACGATGGAGCGCTTTCATCGCGGCATCGGCGAGAAGGGGTTCTTCCAGAAGAACGTGTCGAAGGGCGCGCCAGCCTGGTTGGAGACGGTGGCTGTGCCGAAGAAGGATGGCGTCGTGAACTACCCGATCATCGCCGACGAGCGCGGCGTGATGTGGCTCGTCAACCAGAACTGCATCACGCCACATGTGTGGCCGTCACGCGCGCCCGACCTCGTTCATCCGGACCTCTGCGTCTTCGACCTCGATCCGCTCGACGACGATCTGGACGTGCTGCGCGATGCGATGCTGCTCCTGCGCGCACTGCTCACGGAGCTCGAGTGCACGAGCTGGGTGAAGACGTCGGGGTCGAAAGGATTTCATGTCGTCGTGCCGCTGGACGGCAGCGCCGGCTCGGGGCAGGTGGCCCACTTCGGACATCGTGTCGGCCGCGCACTCGTCGAGCGCGATCCGGCGCACCTCACGCAGGAGTTCTACAAGGCCGATCGCGGTGGCCGCATTCTCGTCGACACAGGACGCAATGAGTTCGGTGCGACCTACGCGGCGCCGTATGCCGTGCGCCCGAAGCGTCAGGCGCCCGTATCGGCGCCGTGCACGTGGGAGGAAGTCGAAAGCGGAGCCGCGCGACCGCAGACCTTCACGCTTCGGAACATGGGCCATCGCCTCGACGACGTGGGCGATCTCTGGGGCGATCTGCACAGCGCCCCGTGCGCGTTGCCCAGCCCGCCCTAGTCGGCCGGGCTCTGCGCGCGTTGCTGCTCGCCACGAATGGCTGCGAGAAATGCCGACGGCCCGGCGCCGCTATCGAGAGTCGCCAGCGCACGCAGTGCCTCTTCGCGACTGACGTCGATTCCCGCGGGAAAGCTGTTAGGATCGACGCCGACACGTTCCATCTCTGCCATCAGTTCGGTCAGGTCTCGCTCGTCCGTCATCGAACGCGCTCCGTTGCGGTAAGGATCATCAACTGACTGACTTGAATCACGTGCAGTGAAAAGAAGCGCAGGGCTGAAGCAGCACCACCGGAACAGGAAAAGAAAGCTAGGATTGAAGAAATTGACGGATTCAAGGATCTGATCGCTGCACGGCGCCCGCCAATGTCGCCCGCGTAGGTTCGATCCTTCAATTCTTCAATCCTAGCCATCAGTTCCGTTAAGTCGCCACAGCGATCACGGTCGCGGTGCGGGTGCCGGCGTTCCCCAGATGTTGTTCGTGCGATCGATATCCACGAGGCGCTTGTCCGGATCGAGCTCGATGCGCGTGAGCGTCTTTCCGCTCACGGTGTACCTTCGCATGTAGTGCGTCGTGTTCGTGCTCCATACCT
>JBDSML010000005.1:0-10548 GCA_039915865.1 Gemmatimonadaceae bacterium
TGACTATTGCCACTGCACGCGCGATCTCGCGGCGCGGATCGCCCTTCATTTTGTCGGCGCCGCCTTGCATCTGCGCACGGTAGAGCGCGATGAGTGGAATCGCGGCGCTCGTGACTTGCTCCGTGCATTCGTAGGGATAGATGCGCAGCGTGCGCTGGATGCCGCGAATCGTCGCCAGCGGCGATACGCCGACGCTGAGCGATAGTCGTGAGCGATCGAGGTCCATTCCCTGTGGAAGCGCCAACTCGACAGTGGACATCGTGTCGTACACCACGCCAGCCAGCGTATGTGTCACCGGATGATGATCGGGCCGCACGGGAATCGTCACGCGAACGGCGTCGGCATTCGTATTGTCCGTGACGTCGAAGCGGAATGAGGCGCTGTCTGTGCGCGTTGCGAGGAATGGAAAGCGCACTTCGCTGCCACGCTGTGCAGCGAGCGTCACTGACTGTTCCGCGTCACCGCGCAGCGTCGCCCCTGTGGACGCCGCCTTCACCTTCACGTTCACGCTCGAGCCATCGCGACGATTGATCACCGCGCCGGCCGTGAACTGGTCGCCGGGCCTGACGAAGCGCGGCAACGCTTGCCGCGCGAGAAGGGGCCGAGTCACCAGCATGTTCGATTGGCCCTTGCCGTAGCGATCGGCATTCGTGACGGCGACGGCCATCAGGCGGAACGTCGTGATGTTATCGGGCAGCTTCGCACCGGCGACGACATTCCCCAGCGCATCCGTGACGACGGTGCCGAGGAAGAATGCTGTCGTCTGGAAGCGCGAGCGAAGGACGTCGGCGCCGGCGGCACCACCGCCACCGCCGGGATCGCGCTGCCCTTTCTCACCCTCGGGAATCTGTGGCGCGACGGTCGTCATGTTGCTCGCGAGCCGCATTCCCAATCCGCGCTCCTGGTAGATCAGCTCGAGCGGGTCGGGCGTCTTGTAGCCCGTCAGTGACAACACCCCCTCATCCACCGCCCACAGCGTGACCTCACTTCGCTGTCCCCTGCCCTGTGCGTCGCGCACCTGGATGCGCACGCGCGCCGAATCCGCCGGCCGATATTCCGAACGCTCCGCGGCCACCGTGACCGTCAGCCGCTTCACTTCCGGTATCACGCGCAACTCGGCGTAGCCCACGCGAATCGTCGGTTTGCCCGCATCGTCGAGTGTGCCCGGCGGCGCACTTCGCCCTCGCGCGACGAGAATCGACACGAAGACGTTCGGCGCGAACGCCTCGGTGATCGGAAGCTTGAGTGTCGTCGAGCCGGAGGTGATATGGATGCGGCGCTGTTCGATCAGTCCTTCGCGCTCGATGGTGATCCACGCTTCCGCATTGGTAAATGGCGACGCGAAGAGCACCGTGGCCGTGTCGCCCACGGAGTAGCGCGCCTTGTCGGGAATGACGTCCATCTTGAACTGCGTCTCGTCGCTCCACGGGACCCAACCCGCGCCAGCTGCCCAGCGATAGAAGCTTGTCCTCACCGCGTGGCCCTTCGCGTCCTTCGCCGTGAAGGAGACGATGTACATGCCGCCTTCCTTCGCCGAGAAGTTGCAGGATGCCGATGAGGTGGCGGAGGTCACGGCGCAGCGCGCGATCGTGTCCGTCACCCATTCGCCGACGACCTGTGAATAGCCGTTCCGCTCGAGACGCACACGATGCCATTCGCGTCGAGCGATCGTTCCGTCGACGCGAATGCCGGTGATCTTCTGGCCGTCGGGACGTACCGTCGTGATGGCGATCGACTGCGGCGCGTTCGTTTTCCAGAAGTAGTCGTCGCCCGTCGGCTTGGCAGCGATGTAGAACTCCGCGGGATGCACGAGCGTCGTGGTGCGCGAGCTCACCGTCTGGCGATTGATGTCCGTGACCGTCGCCTCGATCGTCACGCGTGATGCACGGCCCTTCGGCGTTGCGGGCAGCGTGACGGAGAAGGTGCGTGTGCCGCGTGCGTCGAGTGTATCTGTCCTGCTTTGAAAGACGTCCGTGCGATCGTCCTGGTTGTCTTCCCACCACGAGCCCGACTCGCCGACGTACGCGCCTTCCGTGTTCGGAATGTCGAAGTCCCACCAATAGACCGGCGTCTGCTGCGCGCTCCACTGTACGACGGCTCGGCCCATCGGCGCGCCGAAGAGGTAGCGTGCCTCCGCCGTCGCAGCGAATTTGTCGCCGGGCATGCGGTTGGCCGTCGGCGCCGTGACGTCAACGAGAAATTCAGGCGGGCGATATTCGGCCACACGATAGTTCGTGCCGGCGATCGAGCGCCACTTTCCCTGTCGCTTGACGCGAATCTCCGCGCGATACTCTCCCACGCCCGCCGAAGCCGGCAGCACCACCGACTGATCCGCTGTACCGAACGACGACAGCGTCGTCGTCACTTCGCGAAGCATGCCTTCGTCGCGATCGTGGAACTGCCAGTTGATCGAATCGCCCGGCGCGGGCGCCCGCAGTGCGCCGAGCGTTCCATTGCGGACGATCGCCTTGGCGTAGACGCGTTCGCCCGGCCGATAGATACCACGCTCGGTGAACATCGCGCCGGCCACAGGGAGCCGCGTGTCGCCCCACGCGCTGTAGACATTGAAGCGATAGGGCGAAAGGTCGGGATCATAGCGGTTGATCGCCGTGATCGCGCGATCGGTGCCGAGCGTGACGCTGACGTACCCTTCGAAGTTGGTGCGGTCGTCCTCGTCGTCGTCGGTCGTGTCGCTCGGCGTCGGATCGACGAATCGCTCGAATCGAGCGATGCCTTCGGCGTTCGTGCGCGTCGTCGCGACTCGGCGGCCTTGTGCGTCGAAGAGCACGACGGTCGCGCCACCCTTTGGCTTGCCGTCGCTCACGCCTGTCACCCACACCGCGCCATCGTTGACGCCGATCTTCGCGTGAACGCCGAGGTCGGTGACCTGGATGAGCGCCGGTGCGCCTTCGGTGCGTGCGGTGGTGCCGGCGGCACGTCCGCTGATCTTCACCGCGAACAGCGCCGGCGTCCCGGCGCGCATGGCGTTGAGCGTCGGGATGCGGACACCCGTGATCGTCGGGCGATCGAGCACGTTGCGAACGGGAATGCGGACGACGTTTGCAGTGCGAACGAGCGAGTTCCAGAGCGTGTCGCCGCCCCACGCGAACTTGTTCAGCACGCGCGCTTCGAGCGAGTCGGGCACGGGGACGATCGTCGCGATGAGCGTGTCGACGTTCACATGCTGCACGGCGAGCGTATGCGCGCCGACGCGCTCGACGAGCAACCGCCCGAACGCATGGGTGATCGACGGCGTGTAGCCTGTCGTCCGCATGCCTGCGGCGGGATTCCCCGTCAGCGACTGGCCGAACACGTCACGCATCGCCGTGTCGGCGACGACAGCGTATCCAGTGCGCGGCTTGAGCGTCGCTTCGAGCGTCCATTCGGTCGACTCCGCGCTCGTGTCGCGCACGGTGAACTTTGTCTGCGGCAACAGATGCAGCCGACGTACTACCTCGGCGCCGCGCACCGGGTTGGTGAAGTTCACGACGATCGGGCCCGTGGGACACTCCGTGGTGCCGCGTGCGCATGCGGCAACACCGAGTCGAAGGTCGCCGTAGGTGGCGAAGTTGAATCGTGCGACGCCGTGCGTAGATGGATCTTCCACCTCCACCGGCGCGACGAGATCCGCCACACAACCGTGCGGCAGCGCGGTCTGCGGGGTGAGCAGCACCACGCGACGCAGCGAGTCGGCCGATCGATCGCGATCCCAGCCGCCCGCCTGCTCGATCGAATTGCGATCACCCTTTCGAATTCGGCGCTGCGACTCGGCAACCAGCTTCACGATGCGCTGGCCACCGCACGTCGCATTGAGCTCGACGAACGATGCGGCACTCAGCTTCCTGAGATCGACGGGCGTCGAGTACACGAGCTCGAACTTCTGGTTCGGCACGACATGTTCAGCACGCGGAACGCCGGCATATGCGCGCTGGCCGGTGTCCGGCGGCCCGACGGGGAATCCGGTGAGCAACGTCGGGCCGCGAACGCGAAAGGTGAATCCGTACGGCTCGGCGAGCGCGCTGCCATCCATCGCGCGAAAGTTGTTCGCCACGGTGACGGTGTATTGCGTGCCGGGCGCCAGCAACGCCGATGGCGTGAGACGGATCGTCACCGGATCGCGCCATTCGATCTTGCCGGGAATTGCCGGCAAGACGCGGAGGATCGTCGTCGCATCGACGGTGCGATCGAGCGAGCCGGCCACAGGCCGGTCGAACGTCACCGTGATCCGCGACAGCGGAGTCGGATCGCTGCCTGGCGTCACACGCACGACGCGCAACGGCGTGTCCCGCTGCGCAAGTGCGCGAACTGGACACGCCGCGGTGATCGAGAGAACCAGCAGTAGTGCAGTCGAGGAGCGCATCACGGCGGGATACAGCAGGAGACTGGTGCGGAGACTCTCCGCTAATCTACGACCCCCCGAACTTCGGGGCGATTGGGCCCTCTCCTACCCGAAAAGGTCCAGTAAGGTCGTAGTCCGTCACGAGATCAGTCATCTGCCATGCCCTGCGCATGGCGAACCCGAGCGCCAGGATCGACATCGCCGCCGCATAGGGCCCATAGGAGAGAAAGGAGCCGATGATCGGCAGCAGGAGTATCAACCAGAACGCGCCAAGAACCTTGCTGGCGAAGCCACCGTCGAGTCGATCGGCCACCTGCATGTTGCCGTCGTGTGCCTTGAGGTTGGCGCGCGTCTGCTCCAGCCGCCGTACGGAATCCGCCTGCGCGATCGAGTCCGCACGTGCCGCGACAGTCGCTTCATCTTCGTTCTCCCTGGGCTGGCTGGCCAGGCTGTTGATCTCGTCCTGGAATTGGGCCCTTTCCCCAGCGGGACCTGCGCGTGACTCGCTCTTCGGCGGTGCCTTGACCTTGCTCAACTGGTTCGCGGCGACGATCACCGGCATGAGCATCGACAGGCCGAGCGCGACGTACGTCAGCGAGACAGCGAGGATCTGGTAGCGACGGCCGCCGTAGTTTGCCGTCGCCTTCCCGATCGCTGTTGCGACCAACCAGGCGACGCCGAGCGACGCGATGATCCGGAAACCATTCACGACCAGCAAGAGAAGGGCGACACCGATCATGCCGACGACGGCTGCGCCCGACCCGTAGAGAATCGCCCGCCCCATGGCAGCAGACCCGGTACCACGGTCGATCTTCTCCCGGTATGGCTGGCTGCAGCGCGGACAGAGTGGACGCCCGTCGAGGTTGAAATACGCCGTCCGCACCATCGTCTTGCACTCGGCGCAGGGCAGAATGGGCGGGATTTTTTCCGGTTCGTCGTCTACTTCACCAGTGCGGCTCTCGCGCAGGGTGTCAAAACTGGCCATCGGGGCTCCGGCCGCGAGGATGGGTTGACGCATGAGATTGCTACGTCGTGAGTTAGGACGAGCGAGCAGCTCATGCGTTCCACCGTTCCGCGTTAACCCTCGTGAGCGTCAGTTCAGCTCGCGAATCTTGATCGAGCGGAAGGACAGCGCGCCCGTGTGATCACCCTGCATTGCGAGGTGTCCCTTCTTGAGCCGACCGTAGTTCGGCCACGCCGCGAACTTGCTCGCCTTGACCTTCGCCTCCCAATCCGGACTCCAAGCTTCGTACTCGAGCAGCTTGAATCCGTTCAGCCAATGCTCGATGTGCGGACCCTTCGCGACGATGCGCGTGACGTTCCACTCACCCACCGGCATGAGGTGTCCCGTCGGCGACGGATACAGGCCGTACGCCGCGCCGGCGCAGGTGAGCCGCGTCCTGTTGTCGGCCGCCTTGATGTCGTCGAGCAGCTGATACTCGGGAGCGGTCCAGTAGATCTTCTCCGCCTCTTCGGATCCTCGATAGAAGATGCCACTGTTGCCCGCTTCGCCGATCTTCCATTCGATCTGGAGGTCGAAGTCGCTGAACTCTTCCTTCGAGACGATGTCCTCCACGGGACGCGTCTTCGCAATCGTTCCGTCGACGACACTCCACCCGCTCGGCACATTCGCCTCCTTGTAGCCGCGCCAGGAATTCATGGTCGTGCCGTCGAACAGGAGTCGCCAGCCGGCTTGGCGTTCGGCGTCGGTGAGCATGTTCGCGCCGGATGATGGCGCGGGCGCGCTCGCGACCGGGTGTGCTTCGATCACGGGCGGACCACACCCGGTGAGCGACCAGGCGAGCACACCGGCGAGACCCAGGTGCGCGGTACTCCGTAAGTTGATCATGGCTCTGGTGAAAAGGCGTTCGACGTGCGCAGGATAAGGTGTCTCGCTACAATGGCTCCGTCTAGGAGTGCACATCCTCGGAAAGGTACTGATGCATCGATCTCTGTTGTCGCTCGTCACCCTTTGTTTTGCCGCAGCGGCGCCTCTGTCTGCGCAGGCCACGGACGTCGTCATCAAGGCTGGTCGGCTCGTCGACGGCAAAGGCGGTGTAGTCCGCAACACGACGATCAGCGTGGCGGCCGGGAAGATCGTCGGCGTCGGGTCGCGAAAGGGCCCGGCGACGTACGACCTCTCGCGCTACACCGTGCTTCCCGGCTTGATCGACGGACACGACCACATCGGCTGGCACTTCAACAAGGACGACCGCTTCCACACCGCCGCTGACGGCGAGACACCGGCCGACGAAGCGCTCGCCGCCGCCGGCAATGCGTACGTCACGCTGCTCGCTGGGTGGACGACAGTCGCCAGCCCCGGCTCGAACGCCGACGCCGGCATTCGAGACGCCATCGCGCGCGGCGTCATTCCCGGCCCTCGCGTGCTCACGTCGCTCGACCCGCTCTCGAGCGACCGCCTGAGCCCCGATTCGATTCGCGCGATCATTCGTCGCCGGAAGGCGGCGGGCGCCGATTTCATCAAGATCTTCGCGTCGGCGAGCATTCGCGACGGCGGCAAGCAGACCTGGAGCGACGAGCAACTCGCTGCCGGCTGTGGCGAGGCAAAGTCGCTCGGCCTCCGCTCGATGGTGCACGCACACAGCGCCGAAGCAATGCGTGCGGCGACGCTGGCTGGGTGTACACAGATCGAGCATGGCGTCTTCGCGACGCAGGAGGTGCTCGACCTCATGGCGCAGCACGGCACCTGGTTCGATCCGCAGTGTGGCTTGGTCTTCCACAACTATCTCGACAACCGCGCGAAGTACGACGGTATCGGCAACTACAACGCGGCGGGCTTTGCGTCGATGGAGAAGGCGCTGCCGACGGCGGCGAACGTCATCCGGCTCGCGTCACGGACGAAGGGGCTGAAGTTGGCGTTCGGCACGGATGCCGTGGCCGGCGCGCATGGGCACAACGCTGATGACCTGGTGTGTCGCGCACGCGAAGGTGGTCAGGATCCGATGTCGGTGATTCGCTCGGCCACCTCATTGAACGCGGAGTCGCTCGGTCTCGGCAATGTGATCGGGACGATTGCGCCGGGCTTCGAGGCGGACATCATCGCCGTCGACGGCGATCCGACGAAGGACATCACTGCGCTGAGTCGTGTGGTGTTCGTGATGAAGGGCGGGCGTGTCTATAGGAGTCCGCCGCGATAGAATTGTTGATCATCCACGCCTTAGCGACACCCCACTCGCCGCATCGAACAGATGCACGTGCGTCGAATCGACATGCACGCGCACCATCGATCCCACCGCTGGCCTGACGCCAGGCGCGCCACGCACCGTGAGCGGCACGCCATCGACGCGAAGATGCAACAACTGCTCATGGCCGAGCGCCTCGGCTAGCTCGACCGTCGCGTCGAAGCCTTCTACATCCGGGGGTGCGCCGGTAACAGGAGACGTCCGGAGATGCTCGGGCCGCACACCGACGACCACCGCACCAGACTCCGGCAACCGCTCGAGCACATTCAACGGTGGCGTCGGGATCATCAGCCGAGGCGCCGCGTCGGGACGTACTGCCCCAACATCGTCGTTCCGAATCAGTACACCCGCCATGAGGTTCATCGGCGGACTGCCAAGAAATCCTGCGACGAACGTATCTGCCGGCCGCTGATACACACGCTCCGGTGTATCCACCTGCCGAACGCGACCTTGATGCATCACCACGATGCGATCGCCGAGCGTCATCGCCTCGATCTGGTCGTGCGTGACGTAGAGCATGGTCGCGCCGAGTCGGCTGTGCAGCTCGGCAAGCTCACGTCGCATTTCGCCCCGCAACGCCGCATCGAGATTCGACAGCGGCTCGTCGAACAGGAACACACTCGGCTCTCGCACGATCGCTCGGCCAATCGCGACGCGCTGTCGCTGTCCACCCGACAACTGACGCGGTTGGCGGTCGAGATAGGGCGTGAGCCCGAGCGTCGCGGCGGCTTCGTCGACCTTCGTCTCGATCTCGCGCGCCGGCCGCTTGCGTAGCCGGAGGGCAAAACCCATGTTCTCGCGCACCGTCATGTGCGGGTACAGCGCATAGCTTTGAAAGACCATGGCAATGTCTCGCTCCGACGGCGGAACGTCGTTCACCACCCGCTCGCCAATCGAGAGCCGGCCCGAGGTGATCGTCTCCAGCCCCGCAACCATTCGGAGCGTCGTGCTCTTGCCGCAGCCCGACGGTCCCACCAGCACGACGAGCTCGCCCGCAGCGACGGTGAGATCGACTCCGTGTACGGCGACGACGCCTCCGTCATACTCCTTGCGTACGGCTTCCAGCTCGACCGTCGCGGCCGTTTTTGTTATGGCTGTCACGTGACTCTCTCGGTATTGCGTTTGGCCAGCCCGGCAGACGCGGTGCTCTTCCGGACCGCATGAGCAACTCCCACCGTTTTCCCGACTCGTTTCTCTGGGGCGCCTCGACTTCCGCCTACCAGATCGAAGGCAGCCCACTCGCCGACGGCGCCGGCCCGAGCATCTGGCAGCGCTTCGCGCACAGTCCCGGCCGCACCGTCAATGGCGACACCGGCGACATCGCCTGCGACCACTACAACCGCTGGCGAAGTGACGTCGCGCTGATGAAGATGCTCGGCCTCCAGGCCTATCGCTTCAGCATCAGCTGGAGTCGCGTGCTGCCGGAGGGCACGGGCAAGGTCAACGAGCGCGGTCTCGACTTCTACGACAACCTCGTCGACGCATTGCTCGCCGAAGGCATCACGCCCAACGCGACGCTCTTTCACTGGGATCTTCCCGCGGCGCTCGACGATCGTGGCGGTTGGCTCAATAGCGACGTCGCCGAATGGTTCGGCGAATACGCGTCGGTCGTCTATGCACGACTCGGCGATCGCGTCCCGATGTGGGCCACATTGAACGAACCGTGGGTCGTCACCGACGGTGGCTATCTCCACGGTGCGCTCGCACCTGGTCATCGCAACCTGTACGAAGCTCCCATCGCCAGCCACAACCTCCTGCGTGCGCATGGCCGAGGAGTGCAGGCGTTCCGCGCTGAAGCGCGCGTGGGGCAGATCGGGCTCGTCGTGAACCTCGAGCCGAAGGACGCCGCGACGGACAGCGTCGCCGATCGCGACGCCGCACAGCGTGGCGACGCCTACATGAACCGGCAGTACCTCGACCCGGTGTTCTTCGGCAAGTATCCCGACGAGATGACGGACATCTTCGGCGACGCATGGCCCGACTTCCCCGCCGCCGACTTCGCGCTGATCGGACAGAAGATCGACTTCCTCGGCGTCAACTACTACACGCGCGGCGTCGTTCGCGACGACCCGCTCGCGCTGCCCGTGCGCATCGCGTACGTGCGACAGCCCGAGCATGCGTACACGGAGACGGGCTGGGAAGTGCATCCGCCCTCGCTCACGCGCACGCTGACGTGGGTGACGGAGCGCTATGGCAAGATGCCGCTCTACATCACCGAGAATGGCGCCGCCGTCTATGATGCGCCACATACCATCGAGGGGACTGTCCACGATCCGCTTCGCGTGTGGTATTTCCGCGAGCACATCAAGGCCGTCCACGACGCCATCGCGCAGGGCGCCGACGTGCGCGGCTACTTCGCCTGGAGTCTCCTCGACAACTACGAGTGGAGCCTCGGCTTCTCGAAGCGGTTCGGCATCGTGCACGTCAACTACGAGACGCAGGAGCGGACGCCGAAGGCGAGCGCACTCTACTATCGCGAGGTCATTCGCTCGAACGGTGCGTCGCTCGACGGGTGAGCTGCGGGGACTACGGTGCTTCACCGCAGTTCCAAAGGCCGACTTCACTTGACGCTGCCCTCGGTCACTCCTTCGACGTAGTACCGCTGCAGGAAGAGAAACAGCGTGAGCACGGGCAACACAGTCACCACCGCACCCGCCATCATCAGCTCGACGTCCTGCGCATGCTCTCCGACGAGGCCGGCCAAGGCGACGGGCAGCGTGTACTTGTGATCGTCGCTCAACACGATGAGCGGCCACATGAAGTCGTTCCACGTGGCGAGAAATGTCCAGAGCGCGAGCGTCGCCAACACTGGCTTGATCGTCGGCAACACGATCGACCGGAAGACGCGGAACTCACTCGCCCCATCGATGCGCGCTGCATCGAGCAGATCGTCGGGGATGGCGAGCGCGTACTGCCGCACGAGAAATATTCCGAAGATCGACGCCAGACCCGGGACGATCACGCCGCCGTAGTTGTTCACGAGGCCGAGCGACTTCACGAGCAGGA
>JBDSML010000009.1:0-25980 GCA_039915865.1 Gemmatimonadaceae bacterium
CGGAAGCCGCCCCGCTCAGCATATTGCCCGTTCGATTCGCTACCAACGCTTCGTGATTTGCCGACGTAGGCTAATCGAATTCCCTCCGAGGAGACTCCCACAAATGATCGTCTCGCTACGCCGCGCCGCGGTGCTGTCGGCCGTTGCGGTGCTCGCGCCTCCACTTGCCGCGCAACGCAACGTCCCCTCCACCTACGCGATCACGAACGCGAAGCTCGTTCTCGTCAGCGCGCCGGTGATTCCCAAGGGCACCATCGTCGTCCGTGATGGACTC
Source organism: Gemmatimonadaceae bacterium (assembly GCA_039915865.1). Lineage (GTDB taxonomy): Bacteria > Gemmatimonadota > Gemmatimonadetes > Gemmatimonadales > Gemmatimonadaceae > AG11. The sequence continues at coordinate 275 of JBDSML010000009.1, forward strand.
ATCGTCGCACTGGGCGCCAATGTCGCCGTGCCCGCCGACGCTCGTGTCATCGATGGAACAGGGCTCACGGTGTATCCCGGCCTGTTCGATTCGTTCGGCACCATCGGCCTCCCTGTCGCGCGTCCAGCCGCTGGCGCCGGTGGCGCGGCAGCGGCAGCGGCAGCCGCGGCGCCCACGCGCGGCGGCAATGGCAGCTCATTCGATCAGCCGCGTGGTGTCGAACCTGAGCTCAGCGCCGCGGACCAGGTGAAGCTCGACGACGACGCGCTGGACGGACCGCGGAGTGCAGGCATCACCACCGCACTCACGTCGCCGAGCACGGGCGTCTTTCAAGGGCAGTCCGCGCTGATCAACCTCGGCGGGGCCAGCTCGAGCGCGATGATCGTGCGGCCCAACGTCGCGCAGCAGATCGGCTTCTCGACGGGTGGACGTGGGGGCGGTGGTGGCGGCGGATATCCCGGCTCGCTGATGGGTGTGTTCGCCGTACTGCGCCAGGAGCTGCTCGACGCGCAGCGGTATCGCGACGTCAGGGCGGCGTACGACAAGAACCCGCGTAACATGCAGCGGCCCGAGTTTGATCCGTCGCTCGAAGCGCTGCTGCCCGCGCTCGCCAAGCAGCAGCCCGTGGTGATGATCGCCAACTCGCAGCGTGAGATCGAACGCGCGCTCGACTTGGCGAAGGAGTTCGGGCTGCGCATCATGATCGCCGGTGGCAGCGAGGCGTATCTGGTCGCCGATCGTCTCAAGGCGGACAACGTGCCGGTGCTGCTGTCGATCAACTTTCCGCGTCGCACTGTAGCGCCGGCGGCCGACGCCGACCCGGAGCCGACGCGCGTGCTGCGCGAGCGCGTCGAGTATCCGAAGGGTCCTGGCCGCCTCGCGACGGCCGGCGTGAAGTTCGCTTTCCAGTCGGGTGGGCTCACGAACTGGAGCGAGTTCACGACGAACGTGCAGCGTGCCGTCGAAGGTGGACTCTCGGCCGACAACGCGGTCAAGGCGCTCACGTTGCAGCCCGCCGAGTTGTTCGGTGTGGGCGATCGTATGGGTTCGCTCGAGGCGGGGAAGATCGCCAACCTCACCGTCACGCGTGGTGACCTCACCGACAAGGGTGTCCGCGTGTCGCAGCTGTTCGTCGACGGACGCCCCATCGCACTGCATCCGCCCGCCGCGGCCAATGGGGCCGGCGGCTTTCAGGGCCGCGGTGGCGGTGGCGGTGGTGGTACTCCGCCCAGCTCAGAGATCATCGACCGGGAGACGCCGGAATGAGTCCCCTCAAGAATATGCGCCGCATCGCGATCGCCTTGGCTGCGGCTGGCGCACTCGCTGCACCAGCGCTGCAGGCGCAGACGCGCGCCGCTGCCCCACCGATTCTCATCAAGAACGGTACGATCCTCACCGTCACGCGCGGCACGCTCACGAACACTGACGTGCTGCTCTCTGGCGGCAAGGTCGCGCAGATCGGCAAGAACCTCACGGCGCCCGCGAACGCGACCGTGATCGACGCGACGAACGAGTTCGTCATGCCGGGCATCATCGATCCGCATTCGCACATGGCGGCCGATGCGATCAACGAAGGTTCGCTCTCGGTGACGAGCATGGCGCGAATGCGCGACGTAATCGATCCGACGACGATCCATATCTACTACGCACTCGCCGGCGGTGTCACGACGCTCAACGTGCTGCATGGTTCTGCCAACACCATCGGCGGACAGAATGCGGTGATCAAGCTCAAGTGGGGACGCAACGCGAGTGAAATGCTGTTCCCCGACGCCATGCCGGGCATCAAGTTCGCACTCGGCGAGAACGTCACGCGAAAGAACAGTGGCGGCGGCGGTCCTCCGGGCGCTGCAGCCCCGCCGCGCCGTTATCCCGGCACGCGCATGGGTCAGGAGGAAGTGTTGCGCGACGCGTTCATGCGCGCACGCGACAACAAGGCCACGTGGGACGACTACCGCGCGAAGAGTGCGAAGGACAAGACGCTCATTGCCCCGCGTCGCGACCTCGAGCTTGAGCCATTGATGGAAGTGCTCGAGGGCAAGCGGTTCGTGCACGCGCATTCGTATCGCGCGGACGAGATGCTGATGCTGCTCAACCTCGCCGATGAATTCGGCTTCAAGGTGAAGACGCTGCAGCATGCGCTCGAGGGCTACAAGATCGCCGACGAGATCGCGAAGCACGGTGCCGGGCTGTCGACGTTCGCCGACGAGTGGTCGTACAAGATCGAGGCGTACGACGCGATTCCGTACAACGTCGCCATCAACATGCGTCACGGTGTGCTGACGACGATCAACTCGGACGACGACGGTCGCGCGCGTCGGCTCAACATCGACGCGGCGAAGATGATTCGGTACGGCGGGCTGTCGGAGGACGAGGCGCTCTCCACCATCACGATCAACGGCGCGAAGCAGCTCGGCATCGACAAGCGCGTCGGTTCGATCGAAGTGGGCAAGGATGCCGACATCGCGATCTTCAACGCGAACCCACTCAGCGTGTACTCGAGTGTCGAGCAGACGATCATCGATGGCGAAGTGTTCTTCGACAGGAAGAAGGATCTCGCGCAGCGCGCCGTGCTGGCGAGCGAGCGCGCAGAGCTGGAGAAGGCCGAAGCCAACCAGGCGCCCGCGCGCGGGCGTCCAGCTGGGGCGCCGGGCGCTCCGAGCACCACTCCGCCGGAGAACCACTGACATGCGCACGACTCTCATGGGAGTTGCGGCCCTTACCGTGCTCACGAGCGCAACCGCGGGAGCGCAGCTCGGATCCTACAACCCGCCGCCTGGACCGCAGGGCACATTCGCGATCAAGAACGCGCACATCTTCCCGGTGAGTGGCCCGGAGATCATGGGCGGCACCGTGGTGATCTCCGGCGGAAAGATCCAGGCGATCGGCGCGAACGCGACGATTCCCGCCGGCGCACAGGTCATCGACGGTACGGGACTCAACGTCTATCCGGGCATGATGGACGCCGGTACGTCGATCGGCCTGTCGGAGATTCCGCAGGGTGCGGCGTCGACGGTCGACATCGCGGAGATCGGCAGCTTCAATCCGAATGCCCAGGCGATTTACGGCATCAATCCGCATAGCGCACATGTCGGCGTGGCACGCGTCGTCGGCATCACGCATGTCGTCTCACGCCCGACGGGTGGCATCATCTCCGGACAGGCGGCGCTGATCAACCTTGCTGGCTTCACCGTGCCGGCGATGACGGTGGTGCCACGCATGGCGATGGTGATCGAGCTGCCAGGTGGCGGCCGAGGTGGCCGCGGCGGTGGCGCGGCGGCGCTTCTTGCCGCGCAGGGTGGTGCGAATGCCGCGGCGCAGACGCTTCTGCGCACGCGTCAACTCGACTCGCTCAAGCAACTGCTGCGCGATGCGGAGGCCTACGGCAAGGCGGTGGACGCCTACGCGAAGGACAAGACGGTGCCGCGCCCGAAGCACGACGCGGTGCTCGAGTCGCTCGTACCCGCCGTGCGTGGCCAGCAGGAGGTGATGTTCCCGGCCGATCGCGCGTCGGACATTCGCGCGGCGGTGGCATTCGCCGAAGAGATGAAGCTCAAGCCGATCATCGTGGGTGGCCGGGATGCGCCGGACGTCGCGGCGTATCTCAAGCAGCACGATGTGCCGGTGCTGTTCGGCAGCGTGTTGCAGATTCCCGGTCGCGAGGACGACCCGTACGACATCAACTACTCGGCGCCGGGCAAGCTCGCTGCAGCGGGCGTGAAGTTCGCGATCACGTCGGGTGACTGCTGCTCCGAGGTGCGCAACTTGCCGTCGGTCGCCGGTATGGCGTCAGCGTTCGGGCTGTCGAAGAGCGATGCGCTGAAGGCGGTGACGCTCGGACCGGCGCAGATCTTCGGCGTGTCGGACAAGCTTGGCTCGTTGGACGTCGGGAAGATCGCGAACATCGTCGTCACCGACGGCGACATGCTCGAGGCGAAGACGAACACGCGGTATCTCTTCATCGATGGCCGGATGGTGCCGCTCGATACGAAGCACACGCAGATGTACGAGCTGTTCAAGGGAAAGCCGTTGACTCCTTGACTCACGGACACGAACGGCAACTGACATGACTTGAATCATGTGAATTGGAGGCGAATCGCAGTATTTGCGGGGAAGCTGGTCTCGGTCCGAGGCCAGCTTTCCTGTTTGGTGACGGCGGAACTGCAGACTTCAGTCTTACCGCAGAGGACGCGGAGGCGCAGAGGAACGCAGTGGACTACAGAAAGATGAATTGCTTTCCCGCTGTCCTCTGCGTTCCTCTGCCCCTCTCTGCTGTAAAGCACGTCGTTCAAATGGTTCACCGCTGCCGAGGCGCACTACCACCGCTATCGGCAGCGATCGAAGTCCAACAACTTCACACGATTCAAGTCGAGCATTTGCTGTTAGAGGTTGTCCGGCTCTTGCCATTCACACGACAATATCGGAACGTCTCCTCCTCTCCCACTCAGACCTCGCCGATGAATCAGAGAATCCTCCCCGCATTGCTGTTCGCCAGCGCGATACCCGCCGCGACACTCGGCGCGCAGCAGGCGTCGTTCGTCTACCGGCTCGGCAAGGACACCGCGATCGTCGAGCAGTACACGCGCACCGCCACCACGCTCACCGGCGAGGTCGTGAGCCGCACCGGGCCTCTCGTCGTTCGCACGCAGTACGACGTCACGCTCAGCAAGGACAGACTCTCGAACGCAACGGCAGCGACGTTCAAGGTCTTCGGCGCAGATGGCAAGCCGATCAAGGGACGGGCACTCGAGGTGCGCTACACGATGGTCGGCGACTCCGTGCAACGCGTCGTCGTGTGGGCGGACAGCACGCAGACGCGCATGCTTGCGGCGCCTGGCGGCGTGCCGTTCGCGTCGCCGGCATACGGCATGTTGGAGCTCGCGTTTCTCGCGTTGCGCGGCGGCAGGATGCCCGCGGCTGGCTTCCCGCTCCTCGGCGTTGGCGCCGGAGCGACCATCCCACCGACCGTCTTCACGGTGACGACCGGCGACAGCATCAGGCTGCCGAATGGCGTGGTGTTTCGCGTCGATCGCGATGGCCGACTGCAGGCGTTCGACGGATCGGCGTCGACGCAGAAGCTCATGGCGACGCGCGGCTCCGGTGGACTCGACCTCGCGTCCATCGCGAGGAGGATGACGCCGCTCGGAACGCTCTCGCAGCGCGGCACGGCGCGCGGTGCGTTCCAGACGCAACTGCCCGGCGGCATCATGATGATCGATTACGGTCGTCCGCTGGTGCGGGACCGCAGTGTATGGGGCGGCCTGCTCATTCCGGCCGACACGATCTGGCGCCTTGGCGCCAATGAAGCGACACACTTCGCGACGTCGCGCGAACTGGACTTCGGCGGTACGGTGGTGCCGCCGGGACTGTACACGCTCTTCCTCTTCAACGCGAAGGGCGGCCCGCTCCTCGTCGTGAACAAGCAGGTGGGACAGTGGGGAACGATCTACGACTCGGCGAAGGATCTCGCACGCATTCCACTCATCATGTCACCGACGCCGGAGCACGTCGAGGAGTTCACGATCGCCATTCGTCAGGCCGCGCCGAATCGCGGCTCCCTCGAGTTCTCGTGGGGACCGCAGATGGCGACGGCTACCTTCGTCGTGAAGTAGTCAGCCGCGCGGCTTTGCCGGCTCTGCGGTGAAGATCGGACCGCCCGACGTCGTCTTGCCCCAGAGGATCACGGCCGTGATGTCCGCGCTTCCTTGCGGGCCTTTCACGCTGACGGGAACGACGCACGTCTCCCTGTCCGAACTCACCGTCGCTCCAGGACTCGCGCAGATGCCGCCCGGGTCCCGCAACCATCCGCTCGTGCTTGCCTCGGGCGCGCACGTCGCACCGCTGCCCCGCCCCGCGCACGCTTTCGCCGCCGCGGTCGTCACGGCACTGCCATTCACGGCAGGCTGACAGACGAAGCCAAGATCGGGATCGACCATCAGTCGCGTGGGATCACCACAGTACTGCATCTGCGCGTGCAGCTTGACGCAGCCGCGACCCGTCCACTGCTGATCGGAACACAGGGAGGCGACCGTCAATGCGTGGACGAGCATCATCGTGCACGCCGACGGGTCAGCTGCCGTATCCATTGTCGCAACCGGCGCGGCCGCCATATGCCTCGACTCCGACGTGCCGTCGCGATGATACGTCGTGACATCGTCCTGCTGGACGATGTGCACGCGCTCCGACGCTCCGTCCACGACGACGCCGTAGCCCATCGTCTCGACAGCAGCCAATCCACGTGTCTTGTCGCCGATGAAGCAGCCTCCCGTGATGCCTGGATCGGCGTTTCCCGCAGTGCCGGCGAGCACGCCATCGATGGCGACCTGATCGAGTCCCTTCGACATGATCTTCGGCATTTCCTTCGCGCATGACTCGAGCAACGTCGACGTCGCGCCCACAGTGGATTGCGCGGCAAGCATGCACGCCATCAGGGCCGACGTTCCGCTCGGCGCCAGCCGGGTGGGCTGCTCGTCGCCACCCTGACATGCTGCGGCGAACAGCGCGAAGCACAGCGTGGCGGCCATGCGCGCGATCGCGGCGAACCTGGACCCGGCGCGAATCGTGGATTCATTCATGAGGATGAAGCTTCGCGCCGACATTCACGGATGCAAGTCCACGACGAAACGACACCGGAATTGGCGAAGCGGGGAGCCACGACGCGGCTCCCCGCTCTGTCCCCAATCGCTCCGATGCCCTACGCGCTGATGCGCTTCCGGCGTGCAATACCGCCAATGGCGAGCAATCCCGACGCCATCAGGACAAGCGAAGCCGGCTCTGGCGTTGCGGTGACCTGATCGACCGTCACCGCGCGGAGGAACGCCGTGTTGACGCCTGGGCCGTTGTCAGTGAAGGTAATGCTCGTCAACATCATGTTCGAATACGCCGAGAGATCCCACGTCTGCATGTCGAAGACGACAGGGTCTGTCGAGCCGAAGCTGGCAAACTCCTGGGTGTTCGATCCTGCCGGCGCCGCACCATTGAAGCTCCAGCATGACGCCGAGTAGCCGTAGGGGTTGTGGTCGCGCGTGTTGAAGCAGCCGAAGAGATACTGCGTCACGCGCGTGCCGCCGAAATAGTTGAATGTCAGGCTGGCCTGTGCGGTGCTCGGATCGTTGGGATCGCCAGCATAGCCGAAGCGGGTATCCATGATGGTGTAGATCTTCGTGATGTTCGTCATGCCGACCCACAGATCGAGCGTGCGGCCGGGTGCGTATTCACCGCGCCATGCGTCGAGCGGTGCTCCTGCCGTGGCGACGCTCGCCATGCTGAACGTGACGCCGAGATTCGTCAGCGAGCCGGTGGTCGGATACAGAGACGACTGGCAGCAGTACTGCGTGATCGCGTCGTTCATGTGCGGCGTCAGGTCGAACTGTGTCTGTTGTGCACCTGCCCTTGCCGCGACTAACAGGACCATACCACCAATCAGTGTTTTCAATCGCATCGCAACTCTCCCGGGGGGGTGACGTGTTGCGTCGCAAATCACACAACCATCCGATTGTGTCACGAGAGTATGGGTGCGCACGGTAGTCGCGTCCATGCGTTCGCCAACCTGTGGCGCGCACGCTACAATTGCCGGGCACTCACCGAGAGATCTCCGTCATGCGTCTTAACATCACGACCGCGTTCCTTTTGCTTCTCGCGCCCATTGTTGTCGCCGCGCAGAAGCTTCCCGCACCAGCGGCGCCGCTCACGATCGATGCGATGGCCGCCGTGCCGAAACTTGCGCCGATCGTCGCCCGCCCAGAGAGCGACCTCGCGCCCGTCATCGAACGCTACTCGGCCGACCTCCAATCCGTCTCGCGTCGCTACGACGCCACGGACTCCCCCGATCAGCGCAAGCGCCTGCGCGACTTCAACAGCGCGTGGCGCCGCAGGCTGCGTGACGTCGACTTCGACAAGCTGAACGCCGAGGGGCGCGCGGATTACGTGCTGCTCGACAACCATCTCACCTTCCAGATCGCGCTCCTCGATCGCGAGGACAGGAAGCGATCCGAGACGGCGAACCTGCTGCCGTTCATCGATCGGCTGCTCGCGTTGCAGGACACGCGTCGCAACCTGATCACGATGGACCCGACGGCGGCCGCGCGCTCGATCGCGTCGATCATGCGACAGGTGGACAGCATGCGCACGCTGTTCGAGCCCGCACCTCAAGCCGCGCGCGGTGACAGCAGTGCCAAGCCACGCGCCGGGGCGCCGAAGGTGTCGCGCACGGTGGCCAACCGCGCGGCCGACAACCTCGACCAGGCGCGGGCCATCGTCACCAACTGGTATCGCTACTACGATGGCTACGATCCGATGTTCTCCTGGTGGGTGAAGTCGCCGTACTCGAAGCTCGACTCGTCGCTCAACCGCTACGCACGTACGCTGCGCGAGCGCGTCGTCGGCATTCCGCCCGCCGTCCTCACTGCTGCCGCAGCACGCGGTGGTGGAGGCGCGATCAACGACGGTCCCATCATCGGTGACCCGATCGGCGACGCCGGGCTCGCGCAGGACCTCAAGCACGAGATGATTCCCTACACGCCATCGGAGCTGATCGCGATTGCCGAGCGTGAGTATGCCTTCTCGCTGAGCGAGATGAAGAAGGCCGCCCGCGACCTCGGCTTCGGCGACGACTGGAAGGCGGCGATGGAGAAGGTGAAGAACACGTACGTCGAGCCGGGCAAGCAGCCCGACCTCATTCGCGACCTCGCTCGTCAGGCGGAGAACTACTTCGACGCGCATGACTGGGTGACGATTCCACCCCTCGCGCGGGAAGACTGGCGCATGGAGATGCTCAGCCCCGAGCGCCAGAAGGTCAGCCCGTTCTTCCTCGGCGGCGAGTCGATTCTCGTGTCGTATCCGACGGCCGACATGACGGACGAAGACAAGCTGATGAGCCTGCGTGGCAACAATCCGCACTTCTCACATGCGACCGTCTTTCATGAATTGAACCCTGGCCATCATCTGCAGGGCTTCATGCAGGCGCGATACAACCAACATCGCCGCCTGTTCGGCACGCCCTTCTGGAACGAAGGGCAGTCGCTGTACTGGGAGATGTTTCTCTGGGACAAGGGCTTTCACGCGAGCGCAGAGGATCGCGTCGGCGCGCTGTTCTGGCGGATGCACCGGAGTGCGCGAATCATCTTCTCGCTCAACTTCCACGAGGGGAAGATGACGCCGGATCAGGCGATTCAGTTCCTCGTCGACACGGTGGGCTTCGAGCGCGCGAATGCCGAGGGTGAGGTGCGTCGCTCGTTCAACGGCAGTTACTCGCCGCTGTATCAGGCGGGCTACATGCTCGGTGGGCTACAGCTTCGCGCGCTGCATCACGAGCTGGTGGACAGCGGGAAGATGACGGAGCGCGCCTTTCACGACGCCATTCTCGAGGGCGGCGCGATGCCGATCGCGATGGTCCGCGCGCGGCTGATGCAGATGTCGTTCGGGCGGGACGGGGGAAACGTGGCGGCGTGGCGATTCGCGGAGCAGCTACCGCCGCCGATCCCGTGGGGTGGTGGTCGATAGACGCCTGAGGCAGTGGTGCGTGCGAACATTCATACGACTCCTGACGCGGTCATTCTCCTGATTCTTCGATTCTTCAATTCCAGCCATCAGTTCCATGAACCACTGGCTCGAATTGAAGAATTCAGGAATTGAAGAATCGAGGCACGACGGAAGAGCAGGTCCCTCGACTAAGCTCGGGACGAAAAAGGGGGACCTCGCTCGCGACGACACTCTAGCCACGCGCCGCATCATCGACCGCATTCTGGCGACGACGAGCCTCTGCCCAATCGATTGCCGGCGCGACGTCCACATCGCTCAGCTGGAGGCTCTCCGATGCGCGCTCGATCACGGGCGCGCCGAGTTCGGCCGGCAGCGACTCGCCGAACTCCAGCTCCGCGCGACGACACAAACGCTCCTCTCGCGCCATGTCGCGCGTCGCGGGATCCACGCCCATCGCATGCACGCGCGCGTGGATGCCCTCATGCAGGATCGACGACGCCACCGGCGCCGGCGTGATGTCCGTGCGCGCGAGGAACGTGAGCTCCGTCATGCAGGTGCACGTATCCGGAAAGAACGCCCCTCGACAGGGATAGCGCACGACCCAGAACTGCTCCACATCGCGACGCAGGTGCGCCAGCCGCCACGGCTGGTGTCGCTCGATGAGCTCGAGTGCGTCATCGAGTCGCTGAAGCACCACCGCCGTCGAGATATCGGGACGACTGTTTTCCACGACGACGCGAAAGCCGCGTACCACATGATGCTCGGTCGCCACGTTCTCATCTCCGAACAGCGTCGTGCGTATACGATCCATGAAGCTTCCCATGATCGACGATACCCACGAACGCCGGGGGAGACAAGCGGCTGGTGCGCGAGCGGCGCGGGGTGCATTCTCTAGCGACAACCCAACTTCGTTTCGAGGTCGCAATGCGGTCCCTCCGAATTCAGACAAAACATCGTTCGCGCGCGGCTGTAGCGCTCCTCTTCGCGAGCGCTTGCTCATCAGCGCCCACGCCCGGCACGGGCGTCACCGCGCAGTCAGGCGCATCGCCGCGCGGGATGGTCGTCTCGGCCAGCGCCATCGCGAGCCAGGCGGGTCGCGACGTGCTCGCTGCGGGCGGCAACGCCGTCGACGCCGCCATCGCGACCGGTTTCGCGCTCGCCGTCACGTATCCGGTCGCCGGCAACATCGGCGGCGGCGGATTCATGGTCATCCGCATGCCCGACGGACGCGCCACTGCGATCGACTTTCGCGAGATGGCCCCACGCGCTGCCACACCGGAGATGTTCACCGACGCGTCCGGCGCCTATTCGTCGACCATTCATCACGACAGCCACAAGTCGGTCGGCGTACCGGGCACTGTCGCCGGCTTCGCGTTGGCGCACAAGAAGTACGGCAAGAGCGAATGGACGCGCCTCGTCGATCCCGCGGTGCGTCTCGCGGCGGATGGCTTCGACGCGCCGCCCGGTTTCGCCAGCATGATGAAGCGGGGCATGGAGGACATGAAGAAGTATCCGGCGAGCGTCGCGGCGTTCACGAAGAACGGCGTCCCCTACGAGATCGGCGACCGCGTTCGCCAATCCGATCTCGCGCGCTCCCTCGGCCGCATTCGCGATCAGGGGCAGGACGGCTTCTATCGCGGCGAGACTGCGCGCCTGCTCGCTGACGAGATGCGTCGCGGTGGCGGGTTGATCACGGAAGACGACATGGCGCGCTACGAGGCGAAGGAGCGCACGCCGATTCGCGGCACGTATCGCGGCTACGAGGTCATCTCGATGCCGCCGCCGAGTTCCGGCGGTGTGGCGATGGTGGAGATGCTCAACATTCTCGAGGGCTACGACCTCGCGGCGGCGAAGCATAACTCGCCGAAGTACGTGCATCTCGTGGCGGAGGCGATGCGGCGCGCCTTCCTCGATCGCGCGCGCTATATGGGCGATCCCGACTTCACGACGGCGCCGATTGATCGACTGACGAGCAAGGCGTATGCAGCCGAATTGCGGAAGACGATTCTCGACGAGCGCGCGTCGCCATCGGCGCCGGCGCAGGTGGCACAGCGATATGAGAGCGACCAGACGACGCACTACTCCGTCGTCGACGCGAACGGGATGGCCGTCTCGGTCACGTATACGCTCGAGAACGGCTTCGGGCTCGGCGCCGTTGTGCCGGGTGCGGGCTTTCTCCTGAACAACGAGATGGGCGACTTCAACGGCAAGCCCGGCATGACGGACAGCACGGGCCTCATCGGCACGGATGCGAACCTCGCTCGGCCCGGCAAGCGCATGCTGTCGAGCATGACGCCGACGATTCTCGCGAAGGATGGCAGGCTCGTGGCGGTCATTGGAAGCCCGGGCGGCCGGACGATCATCAACACGGTGCTGCAGGTGGTCTTGAATCTCGTCGATTCACAGATGGGGATTCAGGAGGCGGTGAATGCGCCACGATTCCATCATCAGTGGCTGCCGGATCGGCTGTCGGGGGAGAAGGGTGCGTTCCCGGCGGCGACCGTCGCAGCGTTGGAGGCGATGGGGTATCGCGTGCGACTCGGCGGCGAGCAGGGGACGGCGCATTCGATCTTCGTCGATCCCCGGACTGGTGCGCGAATTGGTGCGCCTGATCCGCGAGATACGGATGCTGGGGCGGCAGGGTATTGAGGGCTAAAGCGGAAGAGCAGGTCCTGCTCTTCCGTCGCCTTTACCGCCGGTCGGCGGCGAACCAGTGCACGAACGTGCATTCGCTACAGACATAGCACGTCGCGTGCGGCGAGAGTGCCGACAACCCAAGTGTGCTTGCGCCTGGCGCGGGCATGACGACGGTGCGCTTGAAGAACGTCACCGTTCCGCAGTGGTAACACCGGAGCGACTGCCCGTGGATGATGACTTCCTCGGCTTCGGAGCTCATCGGACTCAATGCGGCGTGACGACGGGCCGATATTTCCCAGGGCGCTGGTCAAGCCCTGCCGACGACGCGGCTGGTTTCGGTCGGGGGAGCCACTTACCCCACGCGTACACGGCGACGCAACAAATGAACGCGCCGACCAGCATCCCGGCGATCGCGACCGCCTCTCTTCCGCCAATCATGCTTGACTCCACTGTTCCGGGTGACGTGCCCGGAACACTACGGCGGCGAAGGGGCAGACGTTTCGGCTGGGCGGAAGCGCACTCAGTGCGTCAGCCCGTAGACGATGTAGTTCGTCGCCAACTTGTACGCGTCGTTCGAGAAGTTGATCGGATACCAGCCCTGCCCCGACCACTCCATGTAGTCCCCGATGTCGTTGTTGTAGTTGATGATCACCAGCAGCCGGCGCGACGGATCGTTGTTCTCGTAGATGCCGAGATACTCCGCCTTCGCGCGGGAATTGTCCGGATGTGACATGCCGTCGAGCGTCGTGATCCTGAAGAACGCATTGAAGATCGGATGCTGCAGCGTCAGCGGCACGATGCGCGCTTTTGGAAGCACCTGTTTCATCGAGCGCTCGAAGTTCACCCACTGGCCGAGCAGGAAATCGTCGACGATGAGGAATCCGCCCTTCTCGATCCACGTGCGGAGGCCCGCCGCCTCGCTTTCGTTCGGATACCAGTAGCCCGGCTCGGACAGGTACGCGATCGGATAGCGCGACAGCGCCGGATCGTCCATGTCGTGGATATTGCTCTCGGCGACATGCGGATGGACCGTCGAGAGATCCCTGAGGATCGTCATGAAGTTGCGCTCCATGGCTGGGTAGTCGTACTCCCAGCCCGGTCGCGTGATCACGCGATAGCGCAGGCGGACGAAGGTGAATCGCCCGTCGTACGTCGCATTCGGCTCGATGAAGACACGCCGCTGCGACAGGGCTGTCCGCGCCGTGAACGTCAAGCCGAGGACGAGCGCGAGTGCGCCAGAGCTGAAGAGCGCAGCTGTGCGGGTGCGTCGAAGACGAAGGCCCATATCGCAAACTACGGCGCGACCGCGCAGGGCGTTGCGGCTTTCCTCCCGTCAGCGCCGCCCGCATATTCCCACGTTCATCGGCACGCTTCGCGTCTCCTCTCCCAGACATCATGCGCACTCTCGTTCGCGCGTTCGCACCGTCGCTCATCCTGCTTGCCGCGGCGGCCTGCGCCTCCAGCGGGACGTCCGCCGCTCACCAGAACGACGACGGGCTCGCCGCGCGCGCGCGCGGCATCCACGAGCGCGTCATGGCGCTCGACACACACGTCGATATCGATCCGGGTGCATTCCTTCCCGGACAGCTGAACTACACCCAGCGGCTGAGCAACCAGGTCGACCTCACGAAGATGGAAGAGGGCGGGCTCGACGCCGTGTTCTTTTCCATCTATGTCGGACAGGGTGCGCTCGACGAGGCAGGCTTCGCACGCGCGTATGCGACCGACACGGCGAAGTTCAACGCCGTGCACCGCCTGGCCGAACAGCTCGCGCCGAATCGCATCGCCATCGCGTACACGGCCGACGACGCGCGCCGCATCTACGCCAGCGGCAAGAAGGTCGCGCTGATGGGCGTCGAGAACGGCTACGGCATGGGCAACGACATCACTCGGGTGAAGGAGTTCTACGACCGCGGCGCGCGTTACATGTCGCTCGCGCACAACGGCCACAGCCAGCTCTCCGATTCGAACACCGGCGAGGCGGACAACGTCTGGCTGTGGCACGGCCTCTCGCCACTCGGCAAGCAGGTCATCGGCGAGATGAACAAGTACGGCATCATGATCGACGTCTCGCATCCATCGAAGGAATCGATGATGCAGTCGATCGCGCTGTCGAAGGCGCCGATCATGGCGTCGCACTCGGGCGTGCGCGCGCTGTGTAACCACTCGCGCAACCTCGACGATGAGGAGCTCGAGGCGCTGGCAAGGAATGGCGGTGTGGTGCAGATGGTGGCGTTCCGCGGCTACGTGAAGTGCGATCCCGCCAGTGCGAATGCACGCACGCAGGCGATCGCGGCGCTGAACACGGAGTTCCAGGTCAACACGGCGCGTCCGGGCGCTGGTGGCGGCCGTGGTGGTGGCGGCGGCGCGCGTGGTCCAGTGGCGGGCACGCCTGGTCCGTCGTGCACCGCGCCCGCGACGGGTGCGACGGCGTTCCGCAATCCAGCCGCGGTGGCGATCGACTCGCAGGTCGCGCTGATGTCGGCCGATCGGCGCGCGCAATACTCGGCGCGCCAGAAGGCGATCGATGCGAGGTATCCAGTCGCGGCCGGCGCCACCGTCAAGGACTACGTCGACCACATCGACTATGGCGTGAAGCTGATCGGCATCGACCACGTCGGCATCAGCTCGGACTTCGACGGCGGCGGCGGCGTGGAAGGCTACAACTGCGCGCTCGAGGCGATCAACGTCACGACGGAGCTGGTGCGACGTGGCTACACGGAGGAGCAGATCGCCAAGATCTGGAGTGGGAACCTGCTGCGGGTGATGAGCGAAGTGGAGAAGGTGGCGAAGCGGATTCAAGCCGGGGAGTTGCGTTCGTAGCGCGCAACGCAGTCTCACAGATCGCGTTCCATGAACACATCCGCCGTCGCGTACGGCAACACCGCGGGCGGCGGGTGATGCACGAACCCCAGCGACTCGTAGAGCCGTAGCGCGGCGCCGAGCTTCGTGCTCGACACCAGCACCACCCGACGCACCGGCATCTCCCGCGCGTAGGCGATGCAATGCTCAGCCAGACGTCGCCCGAGGCCGAGGCGCCGGGCGCGTTCGCTCACCGTGAGCTTTGCGATCTCCACCTCGCCGACGCCATGCGGCACAACCGCCGCCGTCCCGATCACGGCACCATCGCGCACGGCGATGAACAGCGCACCGCCAGGGGTGATGATCGCACCCACCGGATCGGCGAGCTGTACTTCATCCGCGCGTTCGTACAAGCCGTGCTCGTCGAGCCACGCGCGATTGAGCGCATAAAACGCCGCGCCATGCTCGGCGCGATATGGGACGATCTCGATGTCTCCGAGTCCGACGTCACTCATGGACGATCCTCGTGCAAGTTGCTACCTACTCCGGAATTTCCTCGACGCTTGCTTCCCCGCGGGTGCCGTCGGCCATCGCGGCACGGAAGCCGCCGAGATGCTGGCGCGGCATGCGCATCCGATAGCGCACATCGACACCATACTCCTGCGCCAGCACCTCGGCCTCGAATGCCGCGAGCGACTGCTGGAACATCGTGATGCTCGGATAGCCGATCGATACGGTGATCTCGACGAAGTCGACGCGCTCGGTGAGCGGCAGCGTCTCCAGTGCGAGCTGCACCGCGCCACCGTACGCCTTCACGAGTCCACCGGTGCCCAGCTTCGTGCCGCCGTAGTATCGCGTGACGATCGCCGCAATCTCGCCGACGCCGCTGTGCAGCAACACCGTCAGCATCGGACGTCCTGCAGTACCGTGCGGCTCGCCGGCGTCGCTCATCCCGATGCGGCTCGTGCTTCCCGGCGCACCAGCGACGAACGCCCAGCAGTTGTGCGTTGCATCCGGGAACTCCGCGTTCATCTCCTTGAGAAACGCGTGTGCGTCTTCCGGCGTTGCAGCGCGTTGTACTGTGCAGATGAACCGGCTGCGTTCGATGCTCTGCGCGACTCGATGCCGCGACGCGGGGACCGGATAGCGCGCCGCTTCCGTCACTGCTTCGCAGACCTGGAAAAGCGCGCCGGCGCCTGGCGCAATACGCCACCCGTGAGATGCTGCGGCGTCCGGCGCCGCAGCCCGCGCCTCACCTGGACTCCGACGACCGGCGTCGCCACCACTGCGGCAACCATCATCAGGAGCGAATCAGCTGGGTCGAGACGTCGTGCATCAGTGCGCTCCATATATTGCGTCGAGGTAATCTCGCACCGGGTGGAGGAAATCAGTGGCTGACGACATCGTCGTTCTGCGCGAATACGGAAACGAGGCCGAGGCGCAGTTCGCGGCCACGGTGCTCGAGGCGAACGGAATACCCGCGCGCGTCCTGGCCGATACCGCGGGCGGTGCCTTCCCGAGCATGGCCGTGCTCTTCCCGATCCGCCTGCTGGTCCGCGCGGCCGATGCCGACCTCGCGCGCGAGTTGCTCGACACCACCGCCGACCCACCCGCCGACGAGTGACTCACGCCGCGCCGGCTACTGTCCGGCGCGGCCGCGCGCTACTTCGCGATGCAGGCGGTCGCGCTCGCTGATCGAACGCGTTCCCTGAGAATGTCTGGCTCGGCCATGCCGCGAACTATCGCAGCACTCCGCGCCGAGGGCATCACGACGCCGTTGCTGTCCGACGCGAGAGCGCGTTCATCAGGATCACCGTGGGATCGAGGCCCGCGTCGGCGAGACCGCGCCGCAGCGCTTCGATCACGAACCACGGACAACTCGGATCGGAGCATGGCCCATCGACATCAGCGTTATGCTCGAACTCGAGATGAAAACACAGCCAGTGCATCCGCTCGAACAACTCGTAGTTCTCACGGTTCACCGTCACCGCCGAACCACACCGTGCGCAAACGGGAGCGTCGTCGCTCATTGCTCCTACTCCATTGTCTCGCGTGAAACGTGCTTCTGCACAAAGATCAGGACAGGCGAGACAGCTGTCCTGGCATACGCAAACAGACGACAGCAGCGACGATCAATATGGCAAGTTCAGCTCGAGACCGCGATAGCGTCTCGAACCGTGAGAGTGATCTCATGAGAGATAAGATCACCTGCGATAATTGTTCGTTCACGAGACGATCCAACCGCGGACGTTGAATTCCGTCATCACGCGACGCGCCGCGGATACCAACCTCTCGACGAGCCCCTGTTGCTTCGTCAGCTCCGCAAGCTCCCATGCGATGTTCGCACGCGCTGCGTCATCCCATCTCCGACGACCCTCGGCCGTCAGGAAGACATGCGGCAGCGTCAGCATCCGCTGCAGGAATTCCGCGCGGCCGATGCGGAAGCGCGCGTCCGTCGTCGCAGCGGGGACGTACTCATTGTGAATCTGCCGGGCGTAGCGCGCATACTCGTCGCGTGAGGCGCCGAGGATGCTGAGGTCGAGATCGAGGATGACGGCTTCGTGGGCACTGAGTGTGCCGGCCAGCGCATGATGATCTGTCGTCGCGACAATCATTCGCTCGATTGCCTCGAGCTCCGCGCCGCCGACACGGCACATCGACGACAGCGTATCACGTGCGAGCGCGGCGCTCGCCTGCTCGTTGTCGCTTCGCCCAGGGACGTAGATCGCGTCGTGAAACACGAGCGCGAGGAAGACGATCCTCGGCTCAGCGGACGGAAAGGTCCTTAACCGTTCCACACATGCGACGACGTGCTCCCAAGTGTGGTAGTCTCGTTTCGGCGTCTCGTACGCTGCTCGCGCCCGGTCAATCGCGCGAGGATCGCAGCCTTCCATCCACTCCGGCGGAAGCGTTGCCAGCCATGTCGACAGCGACACCGTCATTCTGTTCGACGCCGAATCATCATTCGTGCATCGCTTGTCGTGCCGTCGTCACCAGCTGTCCCACGTGACGCTGTGTGTGCTCCGCCGCATGAAACAGCAGACCGATCACTGTCGACGGCAGCTTCGCCCGTCCGACTTCGCGCGCGTCGAGCAGCGTTGCTTCATTCGTCGCTCGGAGCTGTACGAATGCGACCTCGACTGCATCATCGAAGGCAGACACGAGCTCCGTTGCGCTGCTCGGGCCGGCTGCCTCATCTCCTTCGGTCCGCAACTCCGCCATCTGCGCCGGCGAAAGCTGCTCCCCGCGCGCATACGTCAGCAGACGGCCCAGGCTTCCAATGGCATGGCGCACATGATATCCGATCGACGCCACGTTGCCTGGCCGGCGCCAGATCATCTCGCGCGCTGCGCCGTCCAGCGTCGCACGCACTTCGGCCCGACATTGAAGCAAGCTGTGCGCGACAGGCTGCAGATACGGCGGAATGCCAGGGACCGGCCCCCGCAGCCAGACTTCGGGCTCAGACATGATGTGCACTGCCCGATGTTCGCGCCGACGGTCCACTCCGGCGCGCATCCGCCGGCCCGATCTTTCGCAACAGTGCCTGGAAGCGCGGCGTCTCGCGCAACACGTCGAGGGCCGGCTCTCGCCCGAGCATCAGCATCCACCCGACGCGCTCTTCGTACGCGCGCTCCAGGGCATCGTCACCCTGTGCGCAGACGAGGCCATGCGAGAACGCGCCATATGCCGACCTCGGATCGATCGTGCGCAGCGCACGACACTCGGTGATCGCCTGTTCCATCCGTCGCGAGGGATAGAGGATCCACGTCGCGTTGCCGCGGACCACCATCGCGCTGGGGTCGAGCTGGCACGCCGCCTCGCGCTGCACCATCGCCTCCTCGAAGCGGCCGAAGGCACAGAGCTCGATGGCATAGTACATCCGGATCATCGATGCGCTCGGACTGAGCTCCACCGCGCGTGCAAGGTAGTACGTGGACTTCTCCCAGCGGAACTCGTGGAACGAGTGATACATGCTGAGCGACGCGTGCGCCTCCGCGCTGTGCGGATCGAGAGCGAGCGCCTTGGACGCCAACGCAAACGATTCGGACATCATCTCGCGCGGTCGCACCCCCCAATAGCCGAGCCCGAGGTACAGCAACGCCTCGGCGAGCGACGCATACGCGCGCGCGAAGTTCGGATCGCAGTCGATCGCCTTCCGGAAATACTCGAGCGCCTTTCCGAAGTCCTCCGGCGTCACCCGGTTGTAGTGATGCCTGCCGAGCAGGTAGTAGTTGTACGCCTCGAGATTCTCGGTGGGCTTCCGGGCGATGATCAAGCGCTCGGATGACGTGAGCCGAGTGTGCAGTATCTCCGCGATGTGTTCGGCGACCTCGCTCTGGATGGCGAAGACGTCGTCCATCTCGCGATCCCACGTCTCCGCCCAGATGTGCTCGTCGGTGCGCGCGTCGATGAGCTGCGCAACGATGCGCAGCCGCGACCCCGCGCGGCGCACGCTGCCCTCCAGCACGTGCGAGACGCCCGTCTCCCGCTGGATGTCGCGCACGCCCTCCGGCCGGTCCTTGTAGCGCATCGCCGACGTCCGCGACATCACGCGCAGGCCGCGAATGCGCGACAGTTGCGCAATGATGTCCTCGGTGATGCCGTCGGAGAAGTATTCGTTCTCCGGATCGGGACTCATGTTCGCGAACGGAAGCACGATGACGAAGTACGTCGGCGCTCCGTTGCGGGGCCGCTCGGGCAGGGTCACGGCGCGTGTGGAAACAGGAGTCAGATGCCGGCTGGCTGCCCGCTCGAGTTCCTCGGCGAATTCCGCCGCCGTTGCGAAGCGGTGTGCCGGATCCTTGGCGAGCGCCTTCGTCAGCGCGCGGTCGAGCTCGTCCGAAACCTCCTCGCGCAGCGCGCGCACGCTCGGCACAGGGGCCGACCGATGCATCATGAGGATCGACACGGCGCTCATGCCCGTGAAGGGCGGACGTCCGGCGAGCATCTCGTAGAGCACGCACGCCAGGGCATAGATGTCGCTCGGGCCGCCGACCTCATTGCCGCTGCCGCACTGCTCCGGACTCATGTAGGCCGGCGTGCCGATGACCATGCCGACCGACGTCAGCGAAACGCCGTTCGACGCCGCGTTGATCGCGCGCGCGATGCCGAAGTCGGTGACGAGCGCGTGGCCGTCGTGCGTGAGGACGTTGTCGGGCTTCATGTCGCGGTGAACGATGCCACCGCGGTGCGCGTAGTCGAGGGCACGCGCGACTTCGATACTGAGCTTGACCGCCTCGCGCACCGGGAGTTGCCCTTCGCGGAGGAGCCGCGTGCGCAGTGACTCGCCCTCGATGTACGGCATCGTGAAGTACGGGAGTCCGAGCACCTCGCCGGCGCTGAGGAGCGGAATGAGGTGCGGATGCATCAGCGACGCCGCGAGCTGAATCTCGCGACGGAACCGCTCGATGTTCACGGCCGCCGCCATCTCGGGGGGCAGCAGCTTCACGACGATGCGCCGGCTCAGTGCGTCGTCACGGGCGAGAAAAACGCGACTCATCCCTCCGCCGCCGAGCTCGCGCTCGAGGACATAGACACCACCCAGCGCCTCTTGCAGCTTGTCGTGTAGCTCGGTGGGCACGTCGCTTCTCCGGCAGGCGCCTCCGAAATGGGAGGCGTTCCAAAACTACAGCCGGGCCGAACAGTCGGCTAATCGCCGCCACCGTTACCACATCAACCGTCAGCGCACGTAGCGGCTGAGCACTTCGTCGGCAGCGGGCACGTACATCGATGGCGACGACATCGACCCGTCGAGTGTCGCCGCGGAGTTGTGCAGCAGCTCGGCAAGCTGTGTGACGGCGACCGCCAGGTCATGATGGCCCGCGACACAGTTCTCGACGATGTGCGCAGCGATCGCAGCCACCTCTTGGGAGGAGGAACCACCGGCGGACCGCCAACCGATGGCGTCGAGCGCGAGCTCGAGCCGCGCCGCGGTCGCGTCATGACGACCTTCCGTCTGCCGCGCGCGATCGGCGGCGAACCGGTCGCGCAGGGCCTCGAAGCTCAGGCTCACGTCGCTACTCGAGCTTGAATGAATACAGCGTGAACGGCTCGGCCTTTCCGCCAGCGCCACGATAGAGGGCGCGAGCGGGCACGTTGCTCTCCTCGGTACCGAGCCACGCTTCCGTGCAGCCGAGCGTGCGCCCGTGCGCGAGGATGGTGTCGAGCAGCTGGCGTGCGATGCCGCGGCGGCGATGGGTCGAAGCGACGCCGATCTCGTTGATCCAGAGTTGCGGCGCCTTGTCGGGATGGACGTAGTGCACCGCCGACACCATGCCGACGACCGCGCCGTCCTCGATCGCCACGGCGAGGTGGTGGCGCGCGTCGCCGAAGAACTCGCGACACCACACCGCATCCACCGGCCCATCGAAGACGTCGTCGGCCACGTGCCGCAGCACGTCGCTGTCCTGCGAGCCAAGCAGGCGAACCTCGATTGGGCGCATGTCGCCTTTCGCGTACTAGTGGGGAAGCGTGTCCGGTCGCACGGTCGCGGTGTCGCGGCGAGCTCGCTGGATACTGTCGCGCCGTGCGATGGAGTCTCGCACGAAACGCCGCCGGCGGCGAGCGGCGGCTTCACGCACCGAATCGGCGCGGACGACACTATCCGTCGCGACGACGGTCGCAGAGTCAGGCAGCGGAACCGCAGGGGCCGCCAACACCGGCGCGCTGACGGGCTGCGCGACAGGCGCATTCGTCGCCGGCAGCGTGGCGACGGGCTTCGAGCGGGGCGCGGGAGGCTCTCGCCGGCCGAGCGTGACCGCCCCGGCGGCGAGGATGGCCACAAACGCTGCAATGCCGGCCGGGATGAGCCACTTTCGGGACGTGCCGCTACCATTGCTGCCGCTCGCAGCAGCTACCGCAGCATTCCGCTCGGCAAGCACTTCGGGGGGGAGCGCCGCTTCCTCCGTAGCGGTCATCGGCGACGGCACGGCGACCTCTGCCGTCTCGCGCATCAGCGCCGTGTCATCGTCGAACTGCAGCTCTTCGATCGGCGCCATGATCGGCGCCACGAACAACGGTGTCGCGTATACCGGGTTCTCCATGGTGGAGTCGGCGTCCGTGATCTCGTCCAGCGCAGCCTCTCGCTTCCGCTCCAACTCGAGCTCGCCGGCGCGCTTGATCTCGGCGCGGAGCTCCTCGATTTGGCGACGATCCTCGGCCGCCACACGTTCGAGCTCCTTTCGCTGTTCCGAGACCGTCCGTTCGAGCTCCGCCCTCTTGGCGACGATCGCTTCGCGTTCTGTCGTGGCGGCGCGCTGGAGCTCGTCCTTCTCCTTGGCGAGCCTGCGCTCGAGGTCGTCCTTTTCCTTGGCGAACCTGGCTCGCTCGTCGGCCATCAGCTTGTCGAACGCCTCGCGCCCCTCGGCCATGACGCGCTCGAAATTCGCCTTCTCGCGGGCCATGTCCTGCTCGAAGGTCGCGCGCTCCTCGGCGAGCTTTTCCCGTTCCGCGATCTGCTCGCCCAGGGTTTCGTCGCGGATGCGCTCGGCTTCGGTTTCGCCGGCGGCGAGCGGGCCCGCCATGCCGACGAGAGCGAGGTAGGCGGTGACATCGGCTGCCGTGTGCTCCTTCGCTTCGTCGAGCAGCGTCGTCGTGGCTTCGTACAGCTGGTCGGGCAGTTCGGGACGGAGCTCGGCGAGCGTCTTGCCGCTGTAGGTCGACGGGTCTTCGCTCCCCGTCAGCATCGCGATGACGAGGCGCACGATCGTGCGGGCGTCCTCGGTCTCCGGGTTGAGCTGCTTGAGGCGCATGATGGGCGCGACGCCGAACATGACGCGGACGCGGTCGGTCTTGGGCTCCAGGAAAATCCGGTCGGCGGTGACGTTGCGGTGCACGACCTTGTGCTCACGTGCCCATTCCAGGAGGCCGTTGACCTCTCGCAGGATGGCCGCCACGCGCGGCGTGGAGAATGTCTCGCCGGTGGCCAGCCTCTGCTTGAGTGACGAGTCTGTGGTGCGCTGGGTGATCACGGCAAAGGCGTCCGTTCCGACCCACCGGCCCTCGACCACCGGAATCAGGCGGCGGTGCGACATCCCGGCCAGGAGCTTGGTGTCCGCCGCCAGGTGCGAGAGTGCGTTCCCCTCGTCACCTTCCGGTGTGGTGACGATCGAGATCAGCACACCCGTTTGGTCGTCGCGGCGCTTGACGCCTGCATCCTTTCTGGTGGCTGTGTAGGCACGCACACCTCCCGGCCCCCTCACCTCGCCAACGACTTCGTAGTCGTTTTCGAGGGCGGTGAGGTCGGGAGACTGGTTCGTCTCACTCATTCTTTGTCTCCGTGACGGTCGCTTTGGAGGGTCCGCGCACGATCCTATGCGCGAATGATGCCGCAAGCTCTGCCGGAGGCTTACCAACCATTTTCACGATGCTAATATCCATTGTTGGCGTGGAACTTCATTGGGCCATCATCCGTCGTAGCCTCAGGAGAATGACGACATGACATCCAGAGACATCCGACACCTCTACCGAGCGCTGGTTTCGGTCGCCATGGCGGCGGCCGGCAGTGTATTGCTCTCGTCGGCGACCGCGGCGCAACAGCCTGTGGCCGCTTCCCAGAACGACCCCGGCGTGATCAAGGCACGGGCGGACAGTGCCCGCCTGCCCTACACCGCGGCGGACATTCATTTCATGTCCGGCATGATCGGCCACCACGCACAGGCCATCGTCATGTCGAAGATGGCGCCGACGCATGGCGCCAATGATGAAGTTCGGCGGCTCGCCGAGCGGATCATCAACGCTCAGACTGACGAGATCAGGCTGATGCAGCAATGGCTTCGCGACCGGCGTCAGCCGGTGCCGGAGGCGAAGCCCGGCCCGATGAAGATGATGATGAACGGGATGGAGCATGACATGCTCATGCCCGGCATGCTGTCCGATGCCCAGATGAAGGAGCTCGATGCCGCGAACGGTGGCGACTTCGACCGACTGTTCCTGAGCTTCATGATCCAGCACCACCGCGGCGCGACGTCCATGGTCAAGGAACTGTTCGAGACCTACGGCGCCGGCCAGGACGAGCTCGTGTTCAAGTTCGCCTCCGACGTGAACGTCGACCAGACCACGGAGATCGAACGCATGGAGAAGATGCTGGCCGGCATCATCTTCGGCGTGCGCGTTCCGTGACGCAGTTACTGAGAGAAGTGTCGCCACACCCTGTCCCCCAGAGGAATCTGCCATGAACGTATTGAAGCTCACGCTCGCTGCCGGACTGCTGTCCGTCGCAGCGTGCTCTGCATCCTCCACGACATCGGGCAGCAATGCGCCGATGCCGACTCCCGATCCGCGTGTCGGCCTGGGCGCCGGCATGATGAACGCGTCGGAGGCGGTCTCCAACCTCAAGATCGTCTCGCGCACACAGCCGCCACCGAAGTTCATCGGAAGCACCAACTCCGATCTGGCCTTCACGGGCAAGTACGCCATCCAGGGCAACTACAACGGCTTCCAGGTCTGGGACATCTCCAATCCCTCCGCGCCGGTGCTGACGACGGCGTACTACTGCCCGGCGTCGCAGAGCGACGTGTCGGTCTACAAGAACCTCCTGTTCGTCTCCGGCGAAGGCAACAGCGGCCGTCTGGATTGCGGCGATGAGGGCGTGAAGGATCCGGTGAGCAAGGAGCGCCTGCGCGGCGTGCGCATCTTCGACATCTCCGACATCACCAAGCCGAAGTACGTCGCCAACGTGCAGACCTGCCGCGGCTCGCATACGCACACGGTGGTCGAGGACCTGAACGACCGGAACAACGTCTACGTCTACATCTCCGGCTCGGCAGGGGTTCGCTCGGCGGACGAGCTGGCCGGCTGCTCGAACGCCCAGCCGGACAAGGATCCGAACTCCTCGCATTTCCGCATCGAAGTCATCAAGGTGCCGGTGGCGAATCCGCAGCAGGCGGCGATCGTGTCCTCGCCGCGCATCTTCGACGACCTGAAGGCACCGCCGCAGCACGGCGAGGCCTCGGCTGATCTCGTCGCCATGAAGAAGTCCGCGGACTCCTCGCGGGCGGTCGGTGGCTTCGTCGCGAACCTGTTCGGCGCGGAGCGTCCGCTGCCCAATGCGTTCGCGAAGCAGCTGCTCGACAGCGTCGTCAAGTCGAACGGCCGCACCGTTGCCACCAGTGCCGACAGCACCCAGCTGCGCACCAACCTGCAGAGCGTCATCGACAAGATGTTCAGCAGCGGCGGTCCGCGCTCCGGTCCCGACCAGTGCCATGACATCACCGTGTACCCGGCGATCGGCCTCGCGGGCGGTGCCTGCGGCGGTTACGGACTCCTGCTCGACATCAGGGATCCGGCGAACCCGAAGCGGATTGGTGCAGTGGCCGACTCGAACTTCTCGTACTGGCACTCCGCCACGTTCAACAACGACGGCACGAAGGTTCTCTTCAGCGACGAATGGGGCGGCGGTGGTGCACCGAAGTGCCGTGCGTCCGACCCGAAGGAGTGGGGCGCCGACGCGATCTTCACGATCGAGAACGGCAAGATGAACTTCAAGAGTTACTACAAGCTTCCCGCTGCGCAGACCGATAAGGAGAACTGCGTCGCGCACAACGGCTCGCTGATCCCGATTCCGGGTCGTGACGTCATGGTGCAGGCATGGTATCAGGGCGGCATCTCGGTGTTCGACTGGACTGACGCGGCGCACCCGAAGGAGATCGCATTCTTCGACCGCGGCCCGATCGACTCCACGCGCTTCACGATGGGCGGCTCGTGGTCGGTCTACTGGTACAACGGCTCGATCGTCAGCTCCGAGATCGCGCGCGGCCTCGACATCGCCGAGCTCACGCCGAGCCAGTACA
>JBDSML010000019.1:0-33805 GCA_039915865.1 Gemmatimonadaceae bacterium
CTAGGCGGGCGATTGGCACCCGGTAAGGAGAGCATGAGACATAATCGAGCCCGATCGCGTGACAGAACTTCACGCTCCTGGGCTCACCTCCGTGTTCCCCACAGATACCGACCTTGAGCTGCGGACGCACCTGTCGGCCCGCAGCGACTGCCAGCTTAATAAGATGCCCAACCCCCGGTTGGTCAAGGACTTGGAACGGGTCGTCCGGAAAGATGCCACGCTCAACGTAGCTGGGCAGGAAGCGTCCGGCGTCGTCGCGGCTCAGTCCGTACGTGGTCTGCGTGAGGTCGTTCGTGCCGAAGGAGAAGAACTCCGCCCGCTGCGCGATCTCGCCCGCCGTGAGCGCCGCCCGGGGGAGCTCGATCATCGTGCCGATGGTGTAATCGAGAGTCTCCCCCATCGCGCCAATCACCCGCTGTGCGACGTCGAGAAGGATGGCGCGTTGATTGTCGAACTCCCGATAGTCGGCAACGAGCGGAATCATGATCTCAGGACGGACGTCGACCCCTCTTCGTTTCGCCCGAAGTGCTGCCTCGAAGATCGCGCGGCCCTGCATCTCCGTGATCTCCGGGTAGGTGATCCCCAGCCGGCAGCCGCGGTGCCCCAGCATCGGATTCGTCTCGCGCAGCGACTCGACGACGTGCGCCAGCTCCGCACGGCTCACGCCCAGGGTGCGCGCGAGCAGCTTGGACTCTTCGCCGCCATGCGGCAGGAATTCGTGCAGCGGGGGGTCGAGGAGCCGGATCGTGACGGGAAGCCCCGCCATCGCCTCGAAGATCCCCTCGAAGTCCGAGCGTTGCATGGGCAACAGCTTCGCGAGCGCACGGCGGCGGCCGGTCTCGTCGCGCGCGACGATCATCTCGCGCATGGCGGTGATGCGATCGCCCTCGAAGAACATGTGCTCCGTACGACAGAGCCCGATGCCCTCGGCACCGAATGCACGGGCGATGCGCGCGTCGTGCGGCGTGTCGGCGTTCGCGCGCACCTTGAGGGTGCGTGCTTCGTCCGCCCACGCCATCAGCTGGCGGAATGATTGATAGGCCGGCGCACCCGACGCCGGCCGCATGCCGCGCGTGACCTGGACGACCTCACTCGGCGTCGTCGGCAAGTTGTCGCGATAGACGTTTCCGGTCGCACCGTCGAGCGTGAGCCAGTCACCCTCGTTGACCAGTTCGCCGTTCATGCGGCAGGCGCGACGCTCGTGATCGACGACCATCTCGTGACAGCCGACGACGGCGCACTTGCCCATCCCACGCGCGACGACCGCGGCATGGCTCGTCATCCCGCCGCGAGAAGTCAGCACCGCACGCGCCGCGACGAGGCCATGGAAATCCTCCGGCGTTGTCTCCTCGCGCACGAGAATCACCGCGTCGCCGGCGGCGGCACGACGCTCCGCTTCGTCGGCATCGAACACCGCGACGCCACTCGCCGCACCCGGGCTTGCCGGTAGGCCAGTGGCGATGGGCGTCGCACGAACGCTCGGATCGATGACCGGATGCAGCAGCTGGTCGAGCTGATCCGCCGGCACGCGCAGCACCGCCTGCGCCTGGTCGATCATCCCCTCGGCGACCATCTCCGTCGCGATGCGCACCGCAGCGGCCGACGTCCGCTTGCCGTTGCGCGTCTGCAGCAGGTACAACTTCCCCCGCTCGACGGTGAACTCGATGTCCTGCATGTCGCGGTAGTGCTGCTCGAGCTTGTGCTGCGTTTCGATCAGTTCCTCGTACGACGACGGCAGACGCTCGGCCATCGCATCGATACTCAGCGGCGTGCGAATTCCGGCGACGACGTCTTCGCCCTGCGCGTTGACGAGAAACTCGCCGTAGAACTTCCGCTCGCCGGTGCTCGGATTGCGCGTGAACGCGACACCGGTGCCGGAGTCGTCGCCGAGATTGCCGAACACCATGCTGACCACGTTCACGGCGGTGCCGAGCGTGTCGGGGATACTCGCGTGGCGACGGTAGTCGACGGCCTTCTTGAGCGTCCACGATTTCCAGACGGCTTCGATGGCGCCCCACAGCTGCGTGACCGGATCCATCGGAAACTCGCGGCCCGTCGCGACGCGCACCAATGACTTGTACTCCTCGACGAGATTGCGCAGCGCATCTTCATGGAGCGCCGCGTCGTCGTCGACGCCGGCGGTCATTCGCTTGGCACCGAGGAGCTGCTCGAACTTGCTGTGCGGCACGCCGAGCACGACGTCGCCGTACATCTGGATGAAGCGGCGATAGGAGTCGAACGCGAAGCGCGCGTTGCCACTCGCGCGGGCGAGACCGGCGACTGTGCGATCGTTCAATCCGAGATTGAGGATCGTCTCCATCATCCCGGGCATCGACACCGGCGCGCCGCTGCGCACCGAGACGAGCAATGGATTGGCGGGATCGCCGAACTTCTTGCCGCTTGCTTCTTCCAGTCGTGCGAGGTTGGTCGCGACCTCTGCCTTCAGCTCATCCGTCACCTGGCCGTCGCGCAAGTACGCGATGCAGGTGTCGCAAGAGATCGTGAAGCCCGGCGGCACCGGGACGCCGAGGTTGGTCATCTCGGCGAGGTTGGCGCCCTTGCCGCCGAGGACGTCCTTCATGTCCTTCGTGCCTTCGGCGGTGCCGTTACCGAAGAAGTAGACCGAAGTAGTCACTGTTCTACGAGCAAAGAGAGCGGCATTGAAGTCCTTATCGCGGATAAAGAACAGCGGCCACAGGAAAGTGCAGACGTATACGAAAAAAGCATGATCTCCTACGGGCTGATCCTGCCCTTTCAGTTGGTTTCCGCAGTTTCCTTCGCCCGCTGTTTCCTGGACGTTCCAGTTCCAGATCGCCTTATATCAACATCCGCACCCGAAGCGCAGCTTGTCCGGATCGGTTGGCGGCGGCGTCGGGTAGTCGCCGGAGAAGCATGCGTGACAGAACCCCTCGGGACCAGTTGGCACGGACTCGAGCATTCCATCGAGTGACAGGTAGCCGAGCGAATCGACACCGAGCGACGCGCGGATCTCCTCCAGGTTGTTGTTTGCCGCGATGAGCTCCTCGCGGCTTGGCGTGTCGATGCCGTAGTAGCACGGACCGGTGACAGGCGCCGAGCTCACGCGCATGTGCACCTCGAGCGCACCGGCGCCGCGCACGAGCTGTACGAGCCCGCGCGTCGTGGTCCCGCGGACGATCGAATCATCGACCATCACGACGCGCTTGCCGTCGAGCACTTCGCGCACCGCGTTGTACTTGAGACGGACCTTCGCGTCGCGCGTGGCCTGCGTTGGCTGGATGAACGTTCGGCCCACGTAGTGATTGCGGATCAACGCGAGCTCGTAGGGCAACCCACTCTCCTCGGCGAAGCCGATCGCGGCGGAGTTCGACGAATCCGGCACACTGAACACGAGATCGGCGCCCGGAGCAGGGCACTCCTGCGCGAGCCGGCGGCCCAGTGCGCGGCGCGCGCGATCCACCGATCCGCCGAAGATGCGACTGTCGGGGCGCGCGAAGTACACGTGCTCGAACACACAGCGCTTGAGCTCCTTCTTCTCGAACGGGAAGATCGAGCGCTCACCCGATGCGTCGATCGCGATGATCTCGCCCGGGTCGATGTCGCGCTCGTAGGTCGCGCCGACGATGTCGAGCGCACAGGTCTCCGAGGCAAACACCGGCGCGCCGTTGAGCCGCCCCATGACGAGCGGGCGCCAGCCACGTGGATCGCGCGCCGCGAGCAGCGTATCGCCGAGCACCATCAGGATGCTGAACGCCCCTTCGACGTCGCGCAGGGCGTCGGTGAGACGGTCCTCGGGCTTCTCCGCTGTCGACCGCGCGAGGCGATGCACGATGACCTCGGAGTCCATCGACGACGCGAAGATGGAGCCAAGCTCCTCGAGATCGACGCGCAGCTCACCGGCGTTGGTGATGTTGCCGTTGTGCGCGAGTGCGATGTGTCCGCCGCGCGAGCTCACGAGGACAGGTTGCGCGTTCTCGATGGTGGATGAGCCGGCCGTGCTGTATCGCGTGTGGCCGATTGCCAGCGAGCCGTGAAGCACGTCGAGTTGCGCGAGAGGCATGTCGGACACCAGCCCCATGCTGCGGACGGCGCGCGCCGTCCCCGCGTCGAAGGAGACGATGCCGGCGGACTCCTGCCCGCGATGTTGCAGCGAGAAGAGCCCGAGCTTCGTCAGTGCCACCGCGTCCGAGTGTCCGCGAACGCCGAATATGCCACACATGGATCAGACCACCGAGTCGGAGGCGAGCGCGACGTCCTGCGCCGAAGCGCTGCGCTGCATGATGCGAGGGATTGCTTCGTGATAGGCGTCGGCCAACTGCGCGACGCTTGCCGTGATGCGCCGTTCGCCGATCGTGAGATCGAGCGTACCGGTGTCTTCGCGCACGGTACCGATGACTGTCGCCGGAACACCGTGACGCTTCGCCGTGGCGAGCACCGCCGCGGGATTCGGCGTGGTGACGATGACGCGACCCTGTGCTTCGCCGAACAGCAGCGCGCGCACCGGCAGCGTCGACCACGCCGACAGATCGATGACCGCACCTGTCGGACGCGCGCGATCCATCATCACACATTCGGCGAGTGCCACCGCGAGTCCGCCGTCGGCGCAGTCGTGCGCGGAGCGCACGGCACCGTCAGCGATGGACTCGAGCAACGCGTCGATGAGCGCTCCTTCTCCCGCGAGATCGCAGCGCGGCGGCGCACCGGCGACGACGTGGTGAATGCGTTGGAGATACTCGCTCGCACCGATCTCGTCGGTGTTGTCGCCGAGGAGGACGATGGAGTCGTTGTGCACACGGAAGGCGGAGCGTGTCACGTGCGCGAGCGACGCAACGAGACCGACCATGCCGACGACCGGCGTGGGATACACGGCGCCCGACGGATTCTCGTTGTACAGCGAGACGTTGCCACCGGTGACCGGCGTTCCCAGCGCGAGGCACGCTTCACCCATTCCCGCGACGGCCTCGCGGAGCTGGTAGTAGACCTCGGGCCGCTTCGGGTTGCCGAAGTTCAGGTTGTTCGTGATGGCCATCGGCCGACCACCCGAGCAGGCGACATTGCGTGCCGCTTCGGCGACGGCAATGCGCGCGCCCAGGCGCGGATCGAGATAGGTGTAGCGGCCGTTGCAATCCGTCTTGAGCGCGATCGCCTTGTCGGTGCCACGGATGCGCACGACTGCTGCGTCGCCACCGGGTCCGATGACAGTGCCCGTGCGCACCGTGTGGTCGTACTGCTGGTACACCCACCGCTTGCTGGCGATCGTCGGCGAGCGAAGCAGCTCCTCGAGCGTCCAGCAGGGATCGCGCTCTTCCGTGCGTTCGGAAATGAGATGCACGTGCTCCTCGCGGCGGCGACGGATGTCGTCGCTCTCGCGCGCTTCGGGCTCGTACATCGGACAATCCGTGACGAGCCGGATTCCGGGGAATTCGGCCACGATGCGAGCGCCTTCGACCACGCGGTACACCGGCTCGGCGATGACTTCACCGATGACGGCCGCCGTGAGGTCCCACTTCTCGAGGATGGCGCGGACGTGCTCTTCGTGCCCGACCTTTGCCACGACGAGCATGCGCTCCTGCGATTCGCTGAGCAGCAGCTCGTACGGCGTCATTCCTTCTTCGCGCGCGGGCACCTTGAGCGTATCGATGACCACGCCGACGTCGCCGCGCGCGGCCATCTCGGCCGACGACGAGACGAGGCCCGCTGCGCCCATGTCCTGAATGGCGACGATGTGGCCGCTGTGAATCAGCTCGAGGCTCGCCTCGAGCAACAGCTTCTCGGTGAACGGATCCCCGACCTGCACGCGCGGACGCTTGGCGTCGCTCGCCTCCGAGAGATCCTCCGATGCGAAGGAAGCGCCGTGAATGCCGTCGCGACCGGTGCGCGCGCCAACCGCGATGATCGGATTGCCGACACCCTCGGCCACGGCGCGCATCAGCTCCGATTCCTTCAGCAGGCCGACGCACATGGCGTTGACGAGTGGATTGCCTTCGTACGCGTGATCGAACACGACCTCGCCCGCGACGGTCGGGATACCGACGCAATTGCCGTAGTCGCCGATGCCCTTCACGCATCCGGCGAACAGATAGCGGACGCGCGCGGAGTCGAGCGAGCCGAATCGCAACGAATTGAGCAGTGCGATCGGCCGCGCACCCATCGTGAAGACGTCACGCAGAATTCCGCCGACGCCCGTCGCGGCGCCCTGATAGGGCTCGACTGCCGACGGATGATTGTGCGACTCGATCTTGAACGCGACGGCGAGACCATCGCCGATCGAAATGACGCCGGCGTTCTCACCGGGGCCCTGCAGCACATAAGGTGCTTTCGTCGGCAGGTTCTTCAGCAGCGGCTTCGAATGCTTGTACGAGCAGTGCTCGCTCCACAGCGCGCTGACGATGCCGAGCTCCGTGAACGTCGGCGTGCGGTCCAGCATGGCGACGAGCAGGTCGTACTCGTGCGAGGTGAGTCCGTGCTCCGCGACGAGCGCGGGTGTGATGGCCGGGTCGCCGGGTCGAGCAGTGACGGTCACAGAGACTGGGATTCGGGCTTGGTGGGTGCGGGCTTCGTCGCCGGAGGGTTCAGCGGAATCGAAGGACGCGTATCGTTGGCGGGGCCGGGCTTCATCTGCACCGGCTTCGATGGGCTCGACGGCGCCTGCTTGCGTGCGGCTTCTGGCGCGATGGGCGCGGGCGAGCTGCTCGTGCCGCGGTAGTGCCGGTTGGGCGAGCGGAAGATCGCATCGACGACGCTGTCGCCGTGCAGCACGACGAGGTCGTTCATGCCGCACCGCCTGCCGCAGGTGTTCGTGTAGAACATGTACGTGTAATCGCTCACGGTGCGCGCCGTGGCCGGCTGGCCGAGCGCGGTGACGACCTGCGTCTTCGTCATGCCGGGTGCGATGGTGCGCGCCGCCTGTTGGGCGGCGACCGGTGCAGCGATCAGGAGTAGGGCGAACGCGAGCGAATGGCGCATGGAGCGCTCCTCGTCAGGCAGCGACGCGATGAAGGATGGATTCGAAGAGAGGAAGCCCATCGGCGGGCCCGAGCAGCGGATCGACGGCGCGCTCTGGATGCGGCATCATGCCGAGCACATTGCCCTGTGCGCTGATGATGCCGGCAATGTCGTTCATGGAGCCATTGGGATTGTATGCCTCTTCGGCCTGCAGTGAATCTGGTGCATAGCGGAACACGACCTGACCTTCGGCCTCCAGTCGCTTGAGTGTCGCTTCATCGGCGCTGTAGCGTCCGTCGCCATGGGCGATGGGCAGGGTGACGATCTCCTTCGACTCATACCCCGAAGTGAAGATCGTGGCCGAGTTCTCGACGCGCAGTGACACGGGCGCGCAGACGAACTTGAGCGAGTTGTTGCGAAGCAGGGCACCCGGGAGCAAACCAGCCTCGCACGCCACCTGGAATCCGTTGCAGATGGCAAGGACGGGCGCGCCGCGGTCGGCGTGGGCGCGCACTTCCGTCATGATCGGACTGAACCGGGCGATGGCTCCGGCGCGCAGATAATCGCCGTAGCTGAAGCCACCCGGAAGGATGACGACGTCGACTGACTGGAGGTCGTGGTCCTTGTGCCAGAGATACACCGCGTCTTCGCCGAGCGCTTCGATGACGGCGCGATAGGCGTCGTAGTCGCCGTTCGAGCCGGGAAAGGTGACGATGCCGAACTTCATTGGCGCGACACCGCGGCGATCTCGAAGTCCTCGGTGACCGGATTGGCAAGCAGCTTCTCGCACATCAGGGACGCCTGATCGCGCGCGGCGGATTCGTCGGCGGCGTCGATCTCGAGGACGAGATGACGTCCGACGTGGACGGCGGCGACGCCGCTGAAGCCGAGCGTATGGAGTGCGTCAGCCACGGCCTTCCCCTGCGGGTCGAGCAGGCCGCGGCGAGGAACGACGTGTACGGCGACGCGATATCGAATCATGGTTCGTGCGGTTCAGTCGAAGGTGCGGGAGGCGGCGCCGCCGGTGGCAGTGGCGGCGGCGTAGGTACGTGCGATTCAACGAGACCGGTGGACACCGGCGCGGAGTAGGGCGAGCTGGAATCGGAATCGGCGGGCCCGTCGTCGAATCCGCCGTCGGAGTCATCGCCGCCGCCAGAATCAGCGCCTTCAGCTGACGACACGTCGCCCGGCGCGCGCTCCTTGCGCTCTCCACGGCGACGGCGACGCTTGCGCTTGCGTGCCGGCGCTCCACCCTCGGCGCCGACGGTCGCGACTGCCGTGTCCGGTCCGCCGGAAATCCGACCGATCACTTCTTCGTCGGTCGAATCGCTCGGACTCTCCGCACCGGTGAGCTCGTCCGCGACGGCAACGGCGGTGACGGCTTCCTCGGCGGTGCGCGGCGGACGCGGTCCACGATCCGGACGTGCCTCACGGTTGTCGCGCTTCTCGCGCTTTTCCCGGCGTGCTGCGCGCTCGGCTTCGGTGCGCTGCGGGCGCGGGCCCTTCTCCTCAGTCGTTCGTTCGGGGCGATCGGGACGCGGTGAGCGCTCCGGGCGGTCGGCGCGCGAGGGACGGTCCTGGGTCCGTGGCGACGTCGCGACGGTGTCGCTGCGCGCCATCTTGCCTTCACGATGTCCCTGACGTGGCGCATGCACCTGCTGCGGCTCGACATCGAACTCCTCCTCATCCTCGTCGCCTTCCCCCTCCGAGAGGTCGTAGGGGACCGTAGGCTGGCGACGCTCGAAGATCCGGAAGAACAGGCTGCGGAACAGGCCGAACGCCACGTAGCCGACGCAGAGCGGGAAGAAAAACTCCAGCCGACGGGTGGCGAGTAACGCAAGCGAGCCGAAGACGAGGATCGACGCGCCGATCGCCCGCAGGCTCCGGAATCCGACCCGCGGGACGACTGGGTAGGGAATGTTGCTGATCATGAGGAACGCCAGCGCCGCCATGAGGAAGCGCAGCAGTTCCGTCCACCGCAGGTCGCCGATGGCGCCGTAGCTGTAGAGCCACGATTGGCTGAACCAGTAGTACGACGCGAGGGTGATTCCCGCGGCCGGACTCGGCAGGCCCTGGAAATACGTCTTCGACGTGCCGGCCTGCTCGATGTTGAAGCGCGCGAGGCGCATCACGGCGCAGGCGGCGAACAGGAAGACGAAGATCCAATCCCATCCATCGCGGTTGAGCACCGCGAAATACATGATCATCGCCGGCGCGAGGCCGAACGAGATGGCATCGACGAGCGAGTCGAGCTCTTCGCCGAATTCGGTGCCCGCGTTGGCCGCGCGGGCGATGCGTCCGTCGAAGACGTCGCACAGGCCGCCCCACAGCACGTAGATGCCCGCCATCCGGAAGTCGCCGCGCGAGGCGGTGATGATCGCGAAGACGCCGAAGAACAGGTTGCCGAGCGTCAGGCCGCTCGGAAAGAGGATGACGGCGCGTCGCATGTTCGGCCGCTTGGGGCGGCGCAGCTTTGCGGTCGTCATCGTGGTGCGAGCTCCCCGACCACCGTGGTGCCGGCGACGGTCGACTCACCGATCTTCACGCGGACCTTCGCGTCCGTCGGCAGGAAGACGTCGACGCGCGACCCAAAACGAATGAGTCCCATGCGGTCGCCCTGCTTCACCGTCTCGCCGAGCTTGCTGTACGTCACGATGCGTCGTGCGATGAGGCCGGCGATCTGGCGAACCAGCAGTCGTCCGCGCGACGTCTCGATGCCCACCGACATCTGCTCGTTCTCGAGGCTCGATTTCTCCGCGGCGGCATTGAGGAATTTGCCGGGATTGTAGTGCACGAATCGCACGGTGCCCGAGACCGGATACCGGTTCACGTGCACGTTGAACACGTTCATGAAGATCGACACACGTCGCGCGTGGCCGCCCATGAAACTCGGCTCGTCCACCTCGCTGATCAACACGACCTTGCCGTCGGCCGGAGCGATGACGACCTGTTCGCTGCGCTCGCCGGTGCGCTCCGGATCACGGAAGAAGTACGCGACCCACAGCGCGATGACCGTGAGCAGGAAGGCAAGGAGCCACAGCGGCCACGAGCGGCGATTCAGCGCGAGGGCAAACGTGCCCGTGGCGATCAAGGCGGCGATGGCGATGAAGACGAGTCCTTCGCGGGCGAAGCTCACGGAGATGGGGTCAGAGGTCGGTTAGGTCGAGCGACGCGCCGGTGATCCGTCGGAAGGCGTCGAGATACCGCTCGCTCGTCGCCGCGATCACCGTCTCCGGGAGGGGCGGGGGCGGCGCGTCGCCATTCCAGCGTCCAGCGCGTCGTTCAGAATCCAGATAGTCGCGCAGCGGTTGCTTGTCGAAGCTCGGCTGCGCGCCGCCTGGCGCGTAGCGGTCGGCTGGCCAGAAGCGGGAACTGTCCGGGGTGAGCACTTCGTCGATGAGCCGAATGCTGCCATCGCGATCGCGTCCGAACTCGAACTTCGTATCGGCGATGATGATCCCGCGCGCGGACGCGAGATCCCTGCCGCGTGCATACACGAGACGGCTGAGCTGCTCGAGCGCATTGGCCGTCTCGAGGCCAAGCAGTGCGCGCACATCGCTGACCGTGATGTTCTCGTCGTGGCCGCTCTCGGCCTTCGTGGCCGGTGAGAAACGCGGTGGATCGAACCGGTCGCTCTCGACGAGCCCCGCAGGGAGCGGTTCACCCGCCAGCGTACCGGCGCTGCGGTACTCCTTCCACGCCGAGCCACTGAGATAGCCGCGCACCACACACTCGACGGGAAACACGTCGGTGCGTCGGCAGAGCATCGCGCGTCCCGCCAACGCGGCGCGATGTGCCGACAGCATCGGCACGGCCGCGATGATCTCGTCGGCTGTCGACGCGAGCATGTGATGCGGCACGAGCTGCGCGAACTGTCGCAGCCACCACGCCGTCATCTGCGTCAACACCGCGCCCTTGTACGGCACGCGCTCCTTCATCACGACGTCGAATGCGCTCACACGGTCGCTCGCGACGAGGAGAAGCCGGTCGGCGCCTACCTCATAGACCTCACGCACCTTGCCACTGCGCAACAGCGGCAGTGGAAGCGAGTCGGACACCGCCGCGATCATACGCGCACCTCTTCGAGCACCGAGTCATCCGCGCCGGAGTCGGCGAGCAGCGGTTCAACGACTTCGGCGAGGAATTCGTCGACCTGCTCGGGCGCCCGGCCGACGAACCGGCGCGGGTTCATCGTGCTCTCCAGCTCCGCACGCGTGATGCCGAACGCGCTGTCCGCCGCGATGCGATCCAGAAGGTCGTTGTGCTCCGCGCCGTCCTTGATTGCGCGCGCCGCCGCGATGCTGTATCCACGAATGCGCTCGTGCGCGTCCTGACGGTTGCCACCGGTGCGCACCGCGCGAACGATCAACTCCTCCGTCGCCATGAAGGGCAGCTCATCCATCAATCTGCGCCGGATGCGCGCCGGATGGACCTCGAGTCCCGACGCGACGTTCTCCATCAGGCTGAGAATCGCATCCGTCGCGAGGAACGACTCCGGGATGGCGAGCCGTCTATTCGCGCTGTCGTCGAGCGTGCGCTCGAAGAACTGGACGGCGTGCGTCTGGTTCGCGTTCGGCTCCAGCGTGCCGACGAAGCGCGCCAGCGACGCAATGCGCTCCGAGCGCATCGGGTTCCGCTTGTACGCCATCGCCGACGAGCCGATCTGGTCGCGTTCGAACGGCTCTTCGATCTCACCGAACGCCTGGAGCATGCGGATGTCGGCGCTGAACTTGGCTGCACTCGCTGCCACACCACTCACGACGCCAAGCACATGGGCGTCGAGCTTGCGCGAATACGTCTGTCCGCTGACCGGAATCGAATGCGAAAAACCGATGGCCGCCGTGACGAGCCGGTCGAGCTCACGCACCTTGGCGTGATCGCCCTCGAAGATCTCGAGGAAGCTCGCCTGCGTGCCCGTGGTGCCCTTCACACCGCGGCACGGCAGCGTCGCGATGCGATGCTCGAGGTCCGCGAGGTCGAGCACCAGGTCCTGCATCCACAGCGTCGCGCGCTTGCCCACCGTCGTCGGCTGCGCGGGCTGCAGG
The DNA here is from genome assembly GCA_039915865.1 of Gemmatimonadaceae bacterium. Taxonomy (GTDB): domain Bacteria; phylum Gemmatimonadota; class Gemmatimonadetes; order Gemmatimonadales; family Gemmatimonadaceae; genus AG11. The sequence continues at coordinate 11,970 of JBDSML010000019.1, forward strand.
TGCGTGTAGCCGAGCGTGGGCTCGGCGCGCCACTCGCGCGCGAACGACGCGAGTGCGCGCAATACGCGCAACACCTTTCCGCGCAGCAATCCGAGTCCGCGACGCATGAGGATCAGGTCGGCGTTGTCGGTGACGAACGCGCTCGTTGCGCCGAGGTGGATGAACTTGTGCGCCGCCGGTGCGACGTCGCCGAAGGCGTGCACATGCGCCATGACGTCGTGGCGGAACCGCCGCTCGTACACCGCCACGGCATCGAAGTCGATGTCATCGAGGTGGGCGCGCATCTGCGCCAGCGCCTCGTCCGGAATGGGCACCCCGAGCCGCTGTTCCGCATCGGCGAGGGCGAGCCAGAGGCGGCGCCAGAGGCCGTGTCGCATCTGCGGCGACCACAGCTCCAGCATTGCCTTCGAGGCGTACCGCTCGGCGAGCGGAGACGAATAGCGGTCGTGCGCCGTCATCGAATCACGAAATCGGTGGAGAAAACCTGGCCATCGCGCTCGCAGATCAGGCGGATCGGACCCCGTCCCGCATAGTAATCGAGCGCACGCGATGCGTCCTCGGCAGACCCTATCTCGGTCCGGTTGATCTGGATGATCAGGTCGCCCGGCTGGATGAAGAGCTCCTGGGTGATCCGGGGCGTCGCTTTGTAGACAAGCGCGCCCCGTTCATTGCGGAAGCCTCGCTCAGCGCGGATCGCGGGAGTCAGCGTCACCAGCTCGAGCTCCTTGAGCACCTGGATCTTCGGCGCGCTCACTTCGGGCAGGTCGGCGATGGTGACTGCAACGGGCACTTCGCTGCCGCCGCGGCGGACGACCAGGGACACTTCCTCGCCAACCCGGAGGTCGAGGAGCGCGGCGTCCCAGTCAAAGCGGTTGCGAATGCTGCGGCTCTTCTCGCGCAGAAGGACGTCGCCGACGCGGATCCCGGCACGCTGCGCGGGCGACCCGGGAGTGACGGCGGCAACTCGGGCGCCGAGCGCGATATAGTCGCGCGGGTTGTCGGATCGGGGCTGCTCGAGACGCACGCCAATCCATGGACGGCGCACGCGACCGTGCTCCACGAGGTCGTCCGCCACGCGCCGAGCGCGATTGATCGGAATGGCGAAGCCGAGCCCGATGGAGCCGCCGCTGGTGGAGTAGATCGACGAATTGACCCCGATCACGTCGCCGTCCGCGCTGACGAGCGGTCCGCCCGAATTGCCGGGATTGATCGACGCGTCGGTCTGGATCATGTCGAAGTACGCGGACGTGCCCTCGCCGCGCGCCACGAGGTTGCGCCCCACACCGCTGATCACCCCCGCCGTCACGCTCGGCTCCGAATTGCCGAGCATGAAGCCGTACGGGTTGCCGATGGCGATGGCCCACTCTCCAACGAGGAGGTTGTCCGAGTCGCCAAGCGGGGCGACGGGCAGGTTCGTCGCCTTCACGCGGAGGACGGCGAGGTCGTTGGTCTCGTCGGTGCCGACCAGCGTCGCCGGGTAAGTGGTGCCGTCGCGCAGCATGACGGTGATCGACGTCGCGCCGGCGACGACGTGTGCGTTCGTGACGATCAGCCCATTCGCGCGGATGATGAATCCGGTGCCGAGCCCCGCCGACGAACGGGTGCTGGGGCGTCCGCCGAAGAACGACTCGAATGGATCGGCGGCGACGCGCTGGATCGCTTCCGTCTGCACGGTCACGACGGCCGGCGCCACTTTGGCGACGGCGTCGGTGATCGCCGTGCGTCGCGATGCGGCGACCGTCGCCGGACGCGCCGCCTCGGTGGCTCGAGTGGCTTGTGCGGCAGACTCGGCGGGAGCGCCACTGCTGCAGGCAACCGCCGTGAGGAGAGAGATCGTTGCGCCAATGCGCATCAGAAGCCTGGCCATGAGCGTCGAAGACGCGCGACGTCGCCGAGGAATTGGTCGATGCCGCGATCGGTGAGTGGGTGGACGAGGAGGGCGCGACACAGGTCGCCCGAGACGCCGGCCGCGTCGGCACCGGCGATGGCACATGCGGCGTACTGCGTTGGGGAGGCGGGATGCAGCGCGATGACGTCGCACTCGGCGTTCGAGTGCTCGAAGGCACTGCGGATGTCACGCACGATGCCGACGCCATCGTGGCCGGCGGCATCGAGCAAGCCGATCGATGTGACGACGGCGGAGGCGCCGGCCCTGACCGCAATCAACGCCTGCGCCGTGTTGAAGATGTGTGTGCTGGCCACGCGAATGCCGTCCGCGCGGAGGCGACGCATGGCGCCGAGTGTGTCTTCGACGAGCGGGAGCTGGACGACGATCTGGTCCGAGAGCTTTGCGAGCTCCTTGCCGTCACGATAGGCGCCCGCTGCCTCGATGGCCTGCACGGAGGCGAAGATCGGCCCGTGGAACAGGCGGCAGAGCTCGAGCAGATGGGCGCGTGCGTCGTCGTCGGTTTCGTCGGCGAGCAATCCGGGCGACGTGAGGACTCCGTCGAGCATGCCATGCGCAGCGCCCCACGCGATGTCGTCGGCGTTCGCGGTGGCGAAGAAGAGCTTCATGCCTCGGAATGGGAGGGAGAATAGAGTTCCGCCGGATAGCGCACGACATCGAGAAAGAGGGCGTGCGCTGGTGCGGGCACGGAGACGTCGTCGTTGGTCGTGGACGCAAGGAGTACGTCGACGTCCGCCAGCGGCCGTCGGCCACTCGCGACGTCCATCATCGTTCCCACGAGAAAACGCACCATGTGATGTAGAAAGCGATTCGCCTCGATCTCGAACACCAGTCCGCCGTGCCGTTCGCGCCACGCCGTGTGCATGATGTGGCTGCGATGGTCGTCGTCGGCCGGAGCCGTCCCTCGAACCGCGAACGCCCTGAAGCAGTGCACGCCCGCGAGCCTTGCCGCGGCATCGTCGAGCAGCTGTCGCTCGACGGGCCTGACGAATGCCCATTCCCACCCGCGCCGAAAGGGCGACGCCGCCCCTTCGTCCGTACCGATGTAATAACTGTACCGGCGCGACGTGGCACCGTATCGCGCATGAAAGTCATCACGCATGGCGTGCACCGCGGCGACCCACATGTCGTGCGGCAGTACGGCATTCAATGCTCGGCGCAGTGCAACGGGCGTCCATTTGTCCGGCACACGTACGCCGACCGCCTGACCGCGCGCGTGCACGCCCGCATCGGTGCGTCCTGCTCCAAGTGCCGTTACCGGGCCGGCGCACAGCCGAGCCAGCGCGTCTTCGAGTGCGCCTTGCACGGTTCGCCGATCGGGCTGCCGCTGCCATCCGCTGAAACCCATGCCATCATAGTGCAACACGAGCTGCAGCGTGCGAGTCGGCATCGAGTTGGAAGCTACCCGCACGAATCGGAGAGTCAAGCAATTCGGACCCCTCTCTCCTGCTACCAAGTGACGACGCGTATCTTTCCCAGCCTGTCGTCACGTGATTGACTTTGCCGCCGAGTGGCGGCGTATATTTTGTCCGCCGCCGCTTTCTCGGACAGCGCTCCTCTTCCCGCCGGAATGCCCCCTCGCACGCTCGCCACGCTTGCCCACGCGCTCAGCGTCGCGCCGGATCTCGAGGCGTCGCTGCTCGCGTTGGCAGAATCGCTCTCGGAAGTCGACCGGTTCGCGCAGCTCGCGCTCGTGCGCTTCGACGCGCGACGGAGCATGCTCGTCGACCGGCTCATTCCCAATGTCGACGTCGTCACGCGCCAGCGGCTGGAGACCACGTTCGACCATCTGCCGACGCGCGAGCGCATCGCGGTCGCCGCCGGCGGAGGCTTCGTCGACTTCGGCGATCATTCGGACGAGTTCGCGCAGCTCTTCGCACTGGCGAAGTTGCCTGACGTCGGGTGGCTGTCGCTGCGCGGCATCCGCTTCGAGGGACAGCTCGCCGCCATTCTGGTACTCTACGAGACGCGAAAGTTCTTCGGCACGCGGTCGTCGGAGCGACTGGCGCCGGCCGCCGCGCTCTACGATCTCGCCTATGCCCGATTCGCCGAACAGGAAGCGCGCGGCGAGGCGGTGCGGACGCTGGAGGACGTGACACAGCGCGTGCACTCCGAGTACGAGCGGAAACTCGGGCTTCTCGAGGAGCAACTGCTCGCGACCACGGGCGTTGCCCATGGTGCCGATCCGGAGCGGCTCGTCACGCTGGAGCGTGAAGCTGCGAAGGCGATGGAGGACGCGAGGCGCGCGAACCGGCGCGCCGACGCCGTCGAGGCAACGGTGGGCGCCGCCGTGGAGCAGCTCGAGATGGCGCACATCGAGCTGCACCGCCGGAGCGAAGCCCTCAGGCAGAAAACCAGAACCATCTACCTGATCGATCGCGTCCTCTCCCTCGACGCGAAGGCGGACGATCCGGCCGGCATGGTCAACGGCCTCCTCACGCTCGTCGGTGACGACATGGGCGCGCAGCGCTGCTCGCTGCTGCTGCACATTCCCGAGGAAAACGCACTGTATCTCGCGGCGGCGCGCGGCATTCCGACGAACGTGCCTGCGGGTTACCGCGTGCAGGTCGGGCATGGCGTCGCGGGAAAGGTGGCCGCCACGCGCGAGCCGCTGCTCGTGCAGGACGTCACGGAGGCGAAGAGCCATCCGCTCATTCGCGACGAGCTGTTCACGACGGGATCCTTCATCAGCTTCCCGCTCGTGTATCACGGTGCGCTGGTGGGCGTGGTGAATCTCGCCAACCGTGCGATGCATGGAATCTTCGTCGACGAGGACATCGAGCGCGTGCGACTGCTCGGTCTCGTGATCTCGCTCGTCGCCACCCAGGCGCGCCTGGCGGACCGGATGCTCGAGACACTCAGTGTCGGCTAGCGCGGCGCCGCCCATTCAACACGCGATCCGTCAGCTGGCGATGGGTTCGTCGCTCACGGAGGCGGAGTCGCGCGCGGCGTTCGGCGCGGTGATGCAGGGCGAGGCGACGCCGGCGCAGGTGGCAGCGTTGCTCGTGGGGCTGCGCGTGAAGGGCGAGACGCCAGAAGAGGTCGCGGGCGCCGCGGACGCGATGCGGGGAGCAATGGTCCGTCTGCCGGCAATCGATTCCGACGATCTGGTGGATACGTGCGGAACAGGGGGCGGCGCGGTCGGCACGTTCAACATCTCCACGGCAGCAGCCTTGCTTGCGGCGGGCTTGGGAGTCCGCATCGCGAAGCACGGCAACCGCTCCTTTACCTCGCAATGCGGCAGCGCGGACGTTCTCGAGGCACTCGGCGTCGCTGTCGAGGTGAGCGTGGAAGTCATGGCGCATGCGCTTCGCGACGCGGGCATCGTCTTCATGTACGCGCCGCTCATGCACCCGGCGATGCGGCACGTCGGTCCGGTGCGTCGCGAACTGGGAATTCCGACGGTCATGAACATCGTCGGGCCGCTCGCCAATCCAGCCAGCGCAGGCCGTCAGGTGGTCGGCGTTGCCGACGCCAAGCGCGTCCCGCTCATCGCCGGAGCGCTACGGGCGCTCGGCACCATCCACGCGCTGGTCGTCCATGGCGAGCCCGGGATGGACGAGATCTCGCCGCTCGGCGTGACTCGCGTGGTCGAGATTCGCGATGGACGCGCGCGCGAATGGACGATCGATCCGGCCGAGTACGGATTCCCGCCGGGCGACGCGGCGGAATTGGCGGGGGGGCCGCCATTCCAGAATGCGGCGGCCGTGAGCGCAGTGCTCGACGGCAGCGCTCCGCCGACGGCGGTGGCTGCGGTGATTCTCAATGCGGCGGCCGCGCTCTACGTGTCAGCTGGCGGGCCGACGGACTATGGCGACGCCATCTCTGCGGCGCGAACAGGGCTCCGCGATGGGGCAGGATTGGCTGCACTGGAAAGGCTGCGGCGCGCGCATCAAGCATAGGAAACCTTGCTCTTGATGCTGCGGGCGGGTGTTGTGTCCCTCCATCGGAAGCTCGCGCGCGCACAAGCTTCTCTCCGAAGTAACGAAAAGCGAGGAGGGGAAACTGCAGAAGAAAACTGAAAAGGCAGGATCAGGCCAAAGCGTGGTCCTGCCCTTTTGGTTGGTTTCCGCTTTTCCCTCCCCCTAGTAGCGCCGCATCACTCCGACAACGATTCCCTGAATGGTGATATCGTTCTCGTGCACGTACATCGGTGGCATCGACTCATTTGCCGGCTGCAACCGGATGCGGCCGTCCTTCTCACGGTAGAACTTCTTCACCGTTGCCGAGTTGCCGTGCAGCATGGCGATGACCATCTCGCCGTTGTCCGCTCGCTGTCGCTCGTTCACCACCACGAAGTCGCCGTCGCGGATCTGCTCCTCGATCATCGAGTTGCCGCGGACGCGCAGGACGTAGTGATTGCCGCCGCGCTGCACGAACGAGTCGGGCACGGCGATCGACTCCTGGTGCGCGAGGACCTCGATGGGGACACCGGCCGCCACGGCACCGAGCAGCGGCAGCTCGATCGCTCGCGGCATGATGTCGTTCGGCAGGATCTCGATCGCCCTGCTTTCATTGTATGAGCGCTTGATGAATCCCTTGCGCTCCAGGTTGCTCAGGTGCTCATGCACCGTTGCCAGCGAGCTGTAGCTGAAATTCTCCGCAATCTCCTCGAAGCTCGGCGCATAGCCGTTTCGCTCAGAGTAGAGCGACAGATAGTTTAGAATCTCGCGTTGGCGCTTCGTCAGCGGCATGGCGGCTCCCACGGGGAAAAATGTCTTTCTTGGACCGCTGGGCATCGGTAGACCGTGTGTCGCCCGAACAGCCCCCGAATAGCTTATCCGAATAAGTCCCGAAGTGCAAGCATTTTCTCAGTGGACGCCACCAGCAGGCACCCTTGGCAAAATCGTCGGGGAGGCATTGCTGCGCTCATCGGTACTGGAAGGACGACTCGACGAGCTCGAGCGTCTCTGCGCAGTCACCCCTGCCGGCCCTTCGCTGCGCGCGGCACTCGTGCAACAGACAGTCAGCCTCCTCACCGAGGTGAAGCGGCGGTCGCCGTCGAAGGGTGCGATCGCCGAAGGGCTCGATGCCGTCACGCAGGCCCAGGCGTACGCGGAAGGGGGCGCCGCCGGCGTCAGCATCCTCACAGAGCCGGCGCATTTCGGCGGATCCACGGAGGATCTGCTCGACGTCCGCCGCCGTGTTGCGCTACCCGCGCTCAAGAAAGACTTCCACGTCGCACCCATTCAGCTGCTCGAAGCACGTGCGCTTGGCGCGTCCGCCGCCTTGCTGATCGCGCGCGCGCTGTCGCCGGAGCGATTGGCCGAGATGATGCGCGTGGGCACTGATCTCGGCCTGGAACTGCTGGTGGAAGTGCGCGACGAGGCAGAGCTCGAGCGCGCGCTTGCCGAAGGTGCAACAATGGTCGGCGTCAACAACCGCAATCTCGAGACGCTCGTCATCGATCCGGAGACGTCCATTCGTCTCGTTCCGTTGATTCCGCCGGCGGTCATCGCCATTGCCGAAAGTGGCGTGCGCACGCGAGCGGATGTCGAGCGATATGCCGCCGCCGGTGCCGACGCCGTCCTCGTGGGCTCGAGTCTGTCATCTGCTGCCGATCCCGTCGCGGCCACGCGCGCGCTGGCCGGCGTACCGAGGGTGTCGCGTGCCAGCTGAAGTGAAGATCTGTGGGCTCACCCGTTCGGTCGACGCCGAATTCGCCGACGCAGCGGGTGCGACGTACCTGGGCGTCATCTTCGCCGGCGGCCCGCGAGAGCGTTCGCCCGAGGATGCGCGTGCAACGCTCTCCGGTCGCCGAGCGCGCAAGGTTGGCGTGTTCGCGAATCAGACGCCTGCGGAGATCGCGGAGATTGCGGCGGTCGTCGGACTCGACGTCCTGCAGATGCACGGCACCAGCGATCCGCTGCGGATCCTCGACGTCCGCGCGGCGACGGGCCTCGAGGTCTGGGCCGTGGTGCGGACCGCATCCGGCGTGCTCCCTGACGACGTAGAGGAACTCGCGGACGCCGCCGATGCGCTGCTGATCGACGCCATGGGGTCGGGCCAGCTCGGGGGCACCGGACGCACGATTCCGTGGCTCGAGCTCGGCGAATCGCTCGATGCGATGAGCGCGGGTCACCGCATCGTGTTGGCAGGCGGTCTCACGCCGGACAACGTGGCCGAGGCAATCGACTACGTTTCGCCGATGGTGGTGGATGTGTCATCCGGTGTCGAATCATCGCCGGGCATCAAGGATCAGACGCTCGTCCGCGCCTTCATCGCCGCGGCGCGTGCGAACCCAGAGGGAGCGACAGGATGAGTGTGTCGGTGCATCCATCGGATCGGTTCGGGGCGTTCGGCGGGAAGTACGTGCCCGAGACGCTCATGCCCGCGCTCGAGGAGCTGGAGGAGGCCTACGCCACGGCCCAGGGCGACGCGTCGTTTCGTAACGACGTGTCGGAGATGCTGTCGACGTATGTCGGCCGTCCGTCGCCGCTCAGCGAGGCGCCGCGACTGTCCGCGCTCGTGGGAGCGCGCGTCCTCCTCAAGCGTGAGGACCTGAACCACACCGGCGCGCACAAGATCAACAACACCGTTGGCCAGGTCTTGCTCGCGCGTCGCATGGGAAAGAAGCGCATCATCGCTGAAACGGGGGCCGGACAGCACGGTGTGGCGACGGCGACGGTGTGCGCGCGGTTCGGCCTCGAGTGCATCGTCTACATGGGCGAGGAAGACATGCGGCGCCAGTCGCTGAACGTCTTCCGGATGCGGCTCATGGGTGCGAGGGTCATCCCGGTGACGAGCGGTACGCGGACGCTCAAGGATGCGACGAGCGAGGCGATCCGCGATTGGGTCACGAACGTGCACGGGACGCACTACATTATCGGCTCGGTCGTCGGTCCGGCACCGTATCCGCGCATGGTGCGCGATTTTCAGGCGATCATCGGCGTCGAGGCACGCGCGCAGGTGCTCGATCGCACTGGCAGGTTACCGAGCAGCGTGGTGGCGTGCGTTGGCGGGGGATCGAATGCGATGGGTGTCTTCTACGCCTTCGTTCCCGATGCGGACGTGGAGCTGATCGGCGTCGAAGCGGCAGGCGAGGGTTTGGAGAGCGAGCGTCACTCTGCCTCGCTAACGCGGGGAACCCCGGGCGTACTGCACGGTGCGCTCAGCTATCTTCTGCAGGACGACGCGGGACAGGTTCACCCTGCGCATTCCATCTCCGCCGGCCTCGATTACCCGGGCGTCGGTCCCGAGCATTCGTATCTCAAGGACAGCGGCCGTGCACTTTACGTCTCCGTCACCGACGACGAGGCGCTGGAGGGGTTCCAGACGCTGAGCAAGCTGGAGGGGATCATCCCGGCGCTGGAATCGGCGCACGCAGTGAGCTGGATCACGCGAGAGCGAAGTCGCTGGCGCGCGGACGACGTCGTCCTGCTGTGCGTGAGCGGACGCGGTGACAAGGATGTGGCGCAGGTGATGGAAATGGGTATCTTGGACGCGTGACGAACCCGACGCCCCACCTCACCACGAAGGAGATGGAGCGCATTCCGGCGCCGTTCGAACGAGAGCGCGTCGAAGAGCTCCTCAAGTTGTTCGGCAAGGCGGCGCGCGCGCACCAGCTGTATCTGCCGAACAACCCCGTGTACAAGTCCGCGCACGACGCATTGCGTGCGGGCTTCAAGCCGATCTGGAGCGAGGTCGACGAGCTGGCGCTCGCCTTTACGGAGAGCGAAGTGAAGTGGGAGGGCGAGACCGTTCTCGAGGAACGGACGAAGGGCAGCGACAGCCTCCCGTGGATCTTCTACAAGGACGGTGTGCGCGAAGTCCGCATGCTGAAGGGCTTCGAGACGGAGGAGCTGGACAAGCTCCTCAGCATCCTCCAGCGCGTGCGCAAGGCGTCGCCGGACGAGGATGACCTGCTGACCATGCTGTGGCAGGGAGACTTCGTCTTCCTGCGCTATCGCTACGTCGATCTCTCCGTCGAGCCATCGGTGCCGCTGGCCGACGGCGGCGACGCCTTGGCCGCATCGCATGAGGATCCGCGCGAGTCCGTGGAAGAGGAAGAATCGCAGCCGTCGAGAACGGGCGTCGTCAGCATGTCCGACTTCGATGGCACGCTCTACTTCCTCGACGAGAAGGAGATCGAGTATCTCCAGTCGGAAGTGCAGCGCGAGTACCAGACGGACTTGCGGCAGAACGTGATCGGCGTGCTCCTCGACATCTTCGAGCAGCAGACGGAGCCGGCCATCCGCAACGAAGTGGCAGAGGTGCTCGACAACCTCATGCTGCACATGCTGTCGGCGGGCCAGTTCCACAACGTGGCGTATCTGGTGCGCGAGTCGCTGGTCGCCGTGCAGCGTGCTGCGGAGCTGCTGCCGGCGCAGCGCGATCAGCTCTCGCTGCTCCCCTCGCGCCTCAGCGCACCCGAGCCGCTCACACAGCTGCTCCAGTCGCTCGACGAATCGCATGACCTTCCTGACGAGGCGGACGTGCTCGAGCTCTTCGACCAGCTGCGCGGCACGGCGCTGGGCACGGTGCTCGACTGGCTGGGCAAGCTGCAGAACGCTCGGCTCCGTCCCGTGCTCGAGCAGGCGGCGTCGCGTCTCGCATCGCAGAACACGGGCGAGCTGGTGAAGCTCATCCTCTCGCCGACGACACATGTCGCGCTCGAGGCGATTCGTCGCGCCGGTTCGCTCCAGACGCCGGCAGCGGTGGCGCCCATCGCAAAAGTGTTGACGGACGGCAACCCCGAGCTGCATCTCGCGGCCGTGCAGGCGCTGAGCGAGATCGGTTCACCGGGTGCATTGCAGGCGCTCGAGCGCGCGGTGGACGATGCGGACCGCGACGTGCGCGTCGCCGCGCTGCGCGTGATCCAGGCGCGCGCGTACCGGCCGGCGCTCGCGAAGCTCGATGGCATCATCAAGGGGAAGGCGGTCCGCGACGCGGACCGGACGGAAAAGATGGCGGTGTTCGAGGCATACGGATCGCTGTGCGGTGAGAGCGGCGTCGCGTGGCTCGACAGCACGCTCAATGGCAAGTCGATGTTCGGTCGACGCGACGATCCGGAATTCCGCGCATGCGCGGCTGTCGCCCTTGGTCGCGTCAAGACCGCGAGCGCGCTGGCCGCACTGCAGAAGGCGGCCGGCGAGAAGGACGTCGTCGTGCGCAATGCGGTCAGTCGCGCGCTGCGGGGAGGCCAGCCCTCATGACCGGTCCGCGAAACTCGGGGTCGTACGCGTCGACGGCAGCCACCGGGCGACAGACGCCGATCGGCGCCAATTCGGTGGAAGCCGGCGGTGACGCGTACATCCGTCGTTCCGGCAAGGGACTCATCCTCGCCTTCTACGCCGCACTGCGCGCCATTCGCCTGTATCCGCTCGAGAATGCCGCGGTGCAGAACGCGGCCGAAGAGCTCACGACGCTGACGAAGGACATGCTCGAACACGAGCATGAGCTCGAGATGCGCGTGTCGGGTGAGTTCGCGTTCATCAACGGCGTCCGGCTCCGGCTCGACCTCGACAACTATGCCAGCTTCAGTCACCTCCTCTCCGTGTTCCGCTCGGCGGGCATCGGCTCGCTGCACCTGCACACGGTGCCGACGCTCAAGGATTGGCAACGCTTTCTCGCCTTCCTGAACGTACCGTCGAGCCTTGACCCAGAAGAGCGGTTCGACGAGCTCACGGGCAAGCTGCAGCAGCAGGGGCTCGTCGTGTTCGAGCTCGGCGAGCCGATGGCGCAGATGGAGAACGAGCAGGATCGCGAGAAGTCGAAGGAGGTCGCGAAGAAGACCTACGCGCAGTCGGTGGCGGTCACGAAGGATCTCATGACGTCGGTGCGCCTCGGCCGCAGCCCGAACATCAAGAAGATCAAGCGCGTGGTGCAGGGCATCGTCGACCAGATTCTCAACGAGGAGACGTCGCTCATCGGGCTGACGACGATTCGCGATTATGACGAGTACACGTTCACGCACAGCGTGAACGTGTGCATCTTCTCCGTGGCGCTCGGCAAGCGACTCGGCTTCGGCAAGATCCAGCTGTACGACCTCGGGATGGCCGCGCTGTTCCACGACATCGGCAAGTCGCGCGTGCCGGCGGACGTGCTCAACAAGACCGGCGGCCTCTCCGACGACGAATGGCGCCTCATCGCCGCGCATCCGTGGCTCGGCGCGCTCACGCTGTTCCAGCTGCGTGGCCAGCAGGAGCTGCCGTATCGCGCGATGATCGTGGCGCACGAGCATCACATGAAGATCGACCTCACCGGCTATCCGCGTCCCATTCGCGAGCGGTCGTTGAGCATGTTCAGCAAGATCGTCGCAGTCGCCGACGGCTTCGATGCGGCCACGTCGCGGCGGTCGTACCAGACGGTGCCCCTGACGCCGGCGCAGGTGATGGCGGAGATGCGCGACAATGCGCGTCGCGGCATGGATCCCGTCGTCGTCAAGGCGTTCATCAACCTTACCGGCATCTACCCGGTGGGCACGCTGGTGATTCTCGACACCTTCGAGCTGGGCATCGTCCACGCGGCAAATCCCATTGCCGAGATGTTGTCGCGCCCGATCGTGCGCGTCATCAGCGACGAGCAGGGCAACCTCATGCAGCCTGGAACGCTCACCGACCTGGCCGAGCAAAGCGCCGATGGCGTGTTCCTGCGCACCATCATCAAGACGGAAAATCCCGAGCGGTATGGCATCAGGGTTGGCGACTATTTCATCTGACGCGATCGCTCGGCGCTTTGCCGACCTGCGCACGGCTTCACGGAAAGCGTTCGTTCCGTACGTCACCGCCGGCCACCCGGACCCGGTGCGGAGCGTCGCGCTCATGCAGGGCCTCGAGTCCGCGGGCGCGGACATCATCGAGGTCGGCGTTCCGTTTTCCGATCCTCTCGCGGACGGCGCGGTCATCCAGGCAAGCTCGCAGAAGGCGCTCGATCAAGGCGTGCGCTTCGACCAGGTGCTCGACATCATCAGTCGCGCGAACCTGTCGATTCCGGTGGTGCTGTTCAGCTACCTGAACCCGCTCATTCGCGGCGGGCGCGACGCGCTGCAGCGGGCGGCTGATGCCGGCGCGCACGGCGTCCTCGTGACCGATCTTCCGCTGGGCGCTGATGCGGAGCGGGAGGCGTGGTTCGGCGACAGCCCGCTCGACTTCATCCGGCTCGTCGCACCGACGACGCCATCGACGCGCATGGCGGAGATCGCGCGCACCGGCAGGGGCTTCGTCTACCTGATCAGCCGACTCGGCGTGACGGGCGAGCAGGCGACACTGTCGGCCGAGTTGCCAGCGACCGCAGCGCGGCTTCGTGCCGCCACGTCGCTGCCGCTGTGCATCGGATTCGGTATCGCCACACCGGAGCATGCGCGCGCCGCCGCCGCACTGGCCGACGGCGTTGTCGTGGGCAGCGCCATTGTCCGCGCCGCCGACGAGAGCGTGGACGCGGCCATCGCGCTCGCGACCTCGCTGCGCCGCGGCATCGACGAAGCCTGAGCATGCGAGCGTTCCTCACGGCGTACGCGCGTGTCGTCGGCGTGCTCGGCGTCTCGCTGCTGTTCTCGTCGCTGCTGCTCGATCCGCGCTGGCGCGATCAGCCCGTGGCGATCGGCGTGTTGTTCGTCGCCGTGTTCTTCATGCGCGTGCAACAGATCCCGCTCACCAAGTACGGTGCGCTGAACCTGCTGTCGATGCCGGCGGTGGCAGGCGCACTCGTTGCCGGTGCGCCGGCGAGTGCGCTCGCGCTGTGGTCCGGGGTGTTCGTCGGCGATGCGATCGCGTTGAAGAAGGGCATCGAGATCGCGTGGATCAACGCGGGCCGCGAGGTCATCGCCCTCATCGCGGCGTATGGCATCTTCTCGTGGGCGTCGATGTCCACGGGCGCCGAGCTGACCAAGCTCAATGCGGAGACGCTTCCCGCACTCGCGCTGCTCGTGTTCACCTACTTCCTCACGAGCCGGCTGCTTCTCTACTTCACGCTGTTGTTGCGCGACAAGTTGCTCGACGAGGAGAAGTCCCTCATTCTGCGCTACGAGGTCATCGCGTTCGGCGCGGGGAGCATCGCCGTGGCGATCGTCCTCCTCGCCTTCGGCAACCTGAGCCCCGTCGGCTGGGCACTCGTCGGCGTGGTACTGGGCGGCGCCGGACTGCTGGTGAAGCGCATTCTCGAGGAGTCGATTGCCGCCGAGGAGCTGAACAAGATTCTCGCGATGGAGCAGATCGTGTCGTCGGACGTCGACATCGGCGACGCGTTCAAGCGCATCGAGCTGCTCGCGCACCGGTTGGTGGACTGGCGTGAGTTCCGTATCGGCCGCTTCGAGAACGGAGCGCTGATGCACGTGTTTCGCGGCGCAGAGGGCTACTTCGATGTGCCGCGCGAGCCGGACGCGAATCTCGCGGCGTTGCGCGCCGAGAGCTTGCGCACCGGCGGCGTGGTGAGTGTGCCGGATGTGCTGCGCGACGAGCGCGTGCTGCCGGGCCGTACGAAGGCACGCAGCGTGATCATCCTTCCGCTGCGCTTCGGCGATCGCACGGTCGGCGTGCTCGAGCTCGAGCACCACAAGCCAGACGCCTACTCCGAGAAGGAAATCGCACTGATGCGGCGGTTCGCGCAGCAACTCGCGACCACGCTGCACATCTACGATCTCCGCCGTCCGCTCCTCGAGGCGATGACGCGGGTGAGCGACCAACTCGAGACGCTCACCGGTTCCGCGCGCGCCCTTCGCGGTGGCGGCGAGTCCGTTGCGCGCACCATTGCCGATATCAGTCGGGGCCTCGCGGAAGAGGGCGACCAGCTCTCCCATTCGATCGAGGTGACGAAGCTGCTGCATGCGGCCACGCAGGATGTCGTGCGCGACGGCAGCGCGGCGGCGGAAGCCAGCCAGCGCGCGACGGAGATCGCCACCGAACACCGCCACACCATTGCGACGGCGATCGAGCGACTGATCGGCGCGAAGGCGTTCGTCGGCGAGAGCGGCTCACAGATTCAGGTGCTCGCCGGCAGCGTACGTCGCATCACCGAATTCATCGCCGTCATTCGCGAGCTCGCCGACCAGACGAACCTGCTCGCCCTCAATGCGGCCATCGAGGCGGCGCGCGCCGGCGTGCAGGGCAAGGGCTTCGCCGTGGTCGCGGACGAAGTGCGCAAGCTCGCCGAACAGAGCGCGCGCGCCTCCGACCAGGCGGGGGAGATCGTCGGTGCGTTCGAGGAGCAGATGCGGCGCGTCGCATTCCAGATGTCACGCGGCGAGACGATCGTGCAGGACGTCGGCACGCTGTCGGAGAAGGCGCGCCAGGCGCTCGACCTCATCGTCGAAGCCACGGAGAGCGCGGCCACCGGTGCGTCGCGCATTGCGCTCACCTCGCGCGAGCAGGAGCTCGAGTTCGCGAAGTTGAGCGAGCGTGTGCGCCGCATCGCCAGCATCTCCGGACGGAACCGCGACGGGGCGGAGCAGGTGACGACGAGCGCGCGCGAGCAGGCCGCGGCACTGCGCGAGCTCGAGGGCGCGACGCAGGAGTTGCGCAATGTCGCGACCTATCTCGGCGAGCTGACTCGGCGCATCACCAACGTCGCGTGATGCCCTCCCCACAGACGGAAGTCGCGCTCATGGGCATGCGCTTTCACGTGTGCGTGGGCATCCTCCCGCACGAGCGCGAGATCGCACAGCCGCTCGAGGTGGATCTCG
The DNA here is from genome assembly GCA_039915865.1 of Gemmatimonadaceae bacterium. Classification (GTDB taxonomy): domain Bacteria; phylum Gemmatimonadota; class Gemmatimonadetes; order Gemmatimonadales; family Gemmatimonadaceae; genus AG11. The sequence continues at coordinate 27,494 of JBDSML010000019.1, forward strand.
TCGTCCGCCACGATGCGAGGACCGAAGGCGTCGTCGACTATCGCGAGCTCTACGACGCCACGCGCGCGACGATCGACAATGATCCGCTGACGTATCTCGAGCCGCTCGCCGAGGCATTGGCCGCGCGCGTCCTCGCGTTCGAGGGTATCACGTGGTGCCGTGTCGCGCTGCGGAAGCCGCAGGTGGCGTTGGGTGGGCCGCTCGCGTTCGCGCAGGTCGCCGTGGAGCGCGCGCATGCCTGAAGTCGCATTCATCGCGCTGGGCGCCAATCTCGGCGATCGCGCGGCCCATCTGTCGGCAGCGAGGAGCGCATTGACGCTGGTGACCGGCGTGGCGCTTCTGGCCGCATCGCGCGTCGAAGAGACGGCGCCGCTTGGGTCGCGCGTGCAGGGACCCTACCTGAATCAGATGGTGGCCGTCGCGACGACGCTCGAACCGCATGCGCTCCTCGCGCGACTCCAGCGCATCGAGCGGCAACTTGGCCGCATGCGCGCCGAACGCTGGGGCGCGCGCACGATCGACCTCGACGTGGTGCGGTTCGGCGAGCGACGCATCGTGTCGCCGACGCTCGTGCTTCCGCATCCGGGGCTGCCACATCGCTCATTCTGGCAGCGTGAAGTCGCTGAGCTCGACCGGCTGCTGAGGGTCGCCGCATGAAGGCGCCGAAGGAGTCGAGCGTCGTCCTGCCATCGTGGGCGCAGGTGAGCGACAAGCGCCGCGCACACATCGGCCGCGTCACCGCGCTACTCGATGCGTGGGCGACGCAGTTGAAGCTGAAACACGCGGAAGCGCTCGCGTGGCATGACGCTGGCTTGTTGCACGACGCGCTTCGCGATGCACCCGAAGCACTGTTGCGCGACCTCGGCGGAGACCTGCCGGGGTTCGAGCTCGACATGCTGCACGGCCCGGCGTCCGCGGAATATCTCCGGCGACATGGCGAAGCGCGCATGGAGCTGATGGAAGCAATTCGCTACCACACCGTCGGCTCGTGTGAATGGGGACGGCTCGGACGCGCCCTCTACATGGCGGACTATCTCGAACCGGGCCGGAAGTTCTCGCGGGCCGATCGCGCGTATCTCGCCGGCCAGGTGCCGCACGACTTCGACGCCACCTTCCGTCAGGTCGTTCGCGCGAGGCTGGAGTGGTCGCTGCGTGAAGGCATGCAGCTCTACCCGGAAACCGTGCAGCTCTGGAACCAGGTGCGATGAAGCGTGGTCCGGTCCTGTCGATCGTCGGGCTGACATTCATCATGCTCGGCGGCGGCGTCTATGCGATGCGCGCGCGGCTCGGGGGACGGAGCGCGACGCCGGCGCCGGTGCATGCTGACCTGCCTCGCGCACCGGCGGGGGTCCGCGTGCGTGTGCAGGTGATCAACACCACACGCACCCGCGGACTCGCGCGCCGAGCGACGCGCGTACTCCGCGATCAAGGCTTCGACGTCGTGGAGATGACGACGGCGGGTTCCTCGCACGATACGACGCTGGTGCTCGACCGCTCGGGACATCCAGAATGGGCAGCAACCGTCGCGAAGGTCCTCGGGCCAGCGGCGCGCCCGGAGGCGCGGCTCGACAGCTCACGCTACCTGGACGTCACCGTGCTGCTCGGCACTCTTTGGCGCGCGCCGGCCGAGCCGCTCAACCCGTAGCTGTCCACACGCGGCGGCGATATCCATTCCGCGGCTCTTGCGCACGGCGACTTCCACATCGCGATCGCGCAGCAGCCGGGCGAAGCGCGAGATCTCGTTGCCGGACGTCGGTACGAAGCCCTGCGATCCGCCGGGGTGCAACGGGATCAGGTTGACGAACGCGCGACACTCGCGTGCGAGCTGCGCGAGCTGGCGCGCCTGCTCGATGCCGTCGTTCACGCCGCCGAGCATGACGTACTCGAACGTCACGCGACGCTCGAAGACCTTCGCCGCCTCGATGACGTCGGCGAGGGGGAACTTCGTGTTGATCGGCATGAGTTGCTGACGCAACTCGTCGTTCGGCGCGTGGATCGAGATGGCGAGACGGAACTGCTCGGGGCGCTTGCCGAGCGCGATGATGCCTGGCAGTACGCCGACGGTGGAGATCGTGATGTGGCGCGCACCGATGCCGAGCGCACGCGGATCGTTCAGCAGGGTCAGTGTCGGATCGACCGCCTTCCAGTTCATCATGGGCTCACCCATGCCCATGAAGACGATGTTCGTGATCTCGATCGGCGGATCCAGGAGACGCATCTCACGCACCTGTCCAGCGATCTCGTACACCTCGAGATTGCGCGAGAATCCCATCGCGCCTGTCGCGCAGAATGCGCACTGAAGCGCGCAACCGGCCTGCGACGAGATGCAGAGCGTGACACGACCGCCGTCGGGAATGGAGACCGATTCGATCGCCTCGCCGTCGTGCAGGCGGAAGAGGAATTTCTGCGTGCCGTCGGTGGACTCCTGACGAAACGAGAGCTCCAGACGGGGCAGGGTAAACCGTTCGGCGAGCGCCGACCGAAGCGCGGCGGGAAGCTCCGTCATCGCCTCGAACGACGGCGCCGGATTCGCCCATAGGCGCCGCAACACCTGGCCCACGCGATACGACGGTTGGCCAAGCTCCGCCATGGCGGCGGCAAGTCGCGCCTCCGCATCGGCGGGAACGAGGTTCAGGAGATTCTCACGCTGCGTCATCGGGGTACCACTCTCGGAATGACAGTCGCCAACAGGAATTGATAGGAAGCACCCAGACCCGCGGTGCCGTCTTCCCGCGCGATGCCAACCATGTACCGGGAATATCGCACTCCAACGCCCAGCCGCAGCCTGGTCGTCGTGGATCCGAACGATGTTTGCCGCGCGATGCCGCCGCGCAGATCGACCAAGCCGAGCCGTCCGGAGCCGTAGACAAAGCCCTCCGAAGCACCGCCTTGGTCCTGCTGGTACGAAACGCCGGCGCGCGTATCGGTTCCCAAGCTGTGAGGCAAGTACCCCTCAACGGCCCCAAGGGCACTGGATCGCTCGGAATTGCGCGACGACGACAGCAGAAAGCTCGAAATCGCCGCCCGAAACGGCAACCCTCGCGGCCGGTTGATCGTGCCGCCGACGTCGACCGACGTGGCGTGGCCAGACGTGAGGTCAACGGTGCCCGTACGACGCCGTATCGCCACACCGATCGTCGCCGGACCGCGCTCTGCAGCGACGATGCCCGACAGGATCATCGACGAATAGGGAATGTCGCCGCCGATGGAATGCGGATCCGTGTCGGTGCGAAGGATGTCGCTGACGGTCGACTGGGCGACGGAAAGACCTGCCGTGATTCCTGGGCGAACCTGGAACGCCGCCGTTCCAATGCGCGCCGACACGCCCTGCTCGATCGGCGATTCCAGCGCCGCGGCCGAGAAGAGCGCGCGGTCGCCCTGGTGCAGCGCGATGGTCGCCGGATTCCAGAAGCCGCCGCCCGCCGAACTGGCGAGTGCGGGCGCTTCGGCGATGGTGGCGAGCGGAAAGGTGAAGAGGTCGCGGCCAGGCACCTGCTGCGCGTGCAGCGGGCTCAGCGCTGCGGCGGCCGCGACGGCGGCGAACGTCAAGCGGCACATGAGGTTGAGCTTACCCGGAGAGAACACGCGACGCAACGGGCTCCGCTACCGGAGGGTACGCTGTCCGAATAGCTTTATCCGTCTGAATGCGCACCCTGCACACGCGTTGAAACTCCATGGCAATCTGCCGCCCTCGTCCGCGACGGGCGGTGTGCCGCGCGTCGTGCGAACCATGGTGGTCGCCGCATGGTCTCGCATTCCGAGCCTCCGCGCCATTCGCGTGTTGCGCTCCCTTCATCTCATCCCCACGTAATGCCTGAGTCATCGCTCGCCACGAGCCTTCGTTCACATCCCTGCGGTGCGCTACGCACCGAGCACGTTGGGCAAACGGTGCGGCTCGGCGGTTGGGTGCATCGGTCGCGCGACCTCGGCGGACTGGTCTTCCTCGATCTGCGCGATCGGGCCGGCCTCGTGCAGATCTCCTTCGACCCTGGCACGGCCGGCGCGGAGACCTGCGCGCTCGCCGCGTCGCTTGGCGCCGAGACGGTCGTCATCGTGGAGGGCACGGTGTCCGAGCGTCCCGAGGCGATGCGAAATGCCGACATGAGCACGGGTGCCGTCGAGGTGCGCGCGACGTCGGTGCGGGTGGTCGGCCCGGCAGTGACGCCGGCCATTCCGGTGGCGCGTGGCAAGAACGAGCAGCTTCCCGCCGAGGAGCTGCGGCTCAAGCATCGCCACCTCGATCTCCGTCGCGACGAGTTGCAGCGGAACCTGGTGCTGCGCCATCGCCTGATGCAGACGACGCGTCGCTTTCTGTCGGACATAGGCTTTCTCGAGATCGAGACGCCCATCCTCACGAAGCCGACCCCCGAAGGCGCGCGCGACTATCTCGTGCCGAGCCGCGTGCATGCAGGCGAGTTCTATGCGCTGCCCCAGTCGCCGCAGATCTACAAGCAGCTGTTGATGGTGGCTGGCTACGATCGCTACTTCCAGATCGCGCGCTGCTTTCGCGACGAGGATCTCCGTGCGGATCGCCAGCCCGAGTTCACGCAGATCGACGTCGAGGCGTCGTTCGTCGCGCAGGACGACATCATCGACATCGCGGAGGAGATGATCCGCGCACTCTGGATCGAAGGCGGGAGCGCCGTTCCCGAGGGTCGCGTGCGTCGCATGACATACGCCGACGCGATGGAGCAGTACGGTATCGATCGTCCCGATCTGCGCTATGGCCTTCAGATCGAAGACGTGAGCGATGTCTTTCGCAGCGCGGAGTTCGTCGTCACGAAGACGGCGCTCGACGCAGGCGGTCGTGTGCGAGGCATTCGTATTCCCGGCGGAGCGACGCTCTCGCGCAAGCAGGTCGACGAGATCGAGGCGATCGCCAGGAGCGCCGGCGCGATGGGTCTGCTGCGAATCAAGCGCGTGAACGGCGTGCTCGAGGGACCACCGGTGAAGTTTCTCGCCGACGGTGCGGGCGACGGACTGCATCTCGCCGAGGATGAGCTTGGATTGTACGTCGCTGCGTTCGATCACATCGCGAACCCGGCGCTCGACCGCGTGCGGCAGGACGTCGCCGCGCGCCTGCAGCTCGTGCCGTCGGGCGTGAATGAGTTCGTATGGGTGATGGACTTCCCGATGTTCGAGCGCAACCCGGAGACGGGCGCGCTGGCCGCGGTGCATCACCCGTTCACTGCGCCAAACCCTGACGATCTGGCGCTGCTGGAGAACGAGCCGTGGAAGGCGCGCGCGCTCGCCTATGATCTCGTGTTGAACGGAACGGAGTTGGGGGGCGGCAGCATTCGTATCAGCGATCCCGCGGTGCAAGCGAAGATCTTCGGCCTGCTCGGCATCGACGACGCGACGGCGCAGACGCGGTTCGGCTTCCTGCTCGAGGGACTGCGCGCGGGCGCGCCGCCGCACGGTGGCATTGCCTTCGGCTTCGACCGCATCGCGATGGTGCTCGCCGGCGCGACGTCGCTGCGCGACGTCATCGCGTTTCCGAAGACGACGGCAGCGCGCGCACTGTTCGAGGGTGCACCATCGGTCGTTCCGCCGAACGACCTGCGGGATCTTCACCTCAAATTGGAGTCGTAGCCTTCGTGAGCGACGGTTCAGTCACACAGCGGGTCTCCACCGAGGGCGCGGACATGCTCACTCTCGCGGGCGTGAACGACGGCAATCTCGTCGAACTGTCGCGCCTGTGTGGTGTGCGCGTCGCGCTGCGCGGCGATGCGATGTCGATCTCCGGGCCCGCGGAGCTCGTCGAGCGTGCCGTGGACCTCGGACGACGCATGGTCGAACGTGCGCGTCAGCGCATGGAGCTCACGCCGGACGACGTCCTGCGCCTGAGCGAGGATGACGGTACCGCGCATGTCGACGGCAATGGCAACGGCAACGGCACGAGCGCGAGCGACGGCCGCATCGCGCTGCCCGGGGTTCGCAAGCTGATTCAGGCGAAGACGGCCGGTCAGGCGGAGTACCTGAAGAAGATTACCGAGAACGACATCGTGGTCGGCATCGGGCCGGCGGGCACGGGCAAGACCTTTCTCGCCATGGCCGCGGCCGTCGACGCGCTCACACGAAAGCGGGTCAAGCGCATCATCCTCGCGCGGCCGGCGGTCGAGGCGGGCGAGAGCCTCGGTTTCCTGCCGGGCGACATGCAGGCCAAGGTCGATCCATATCTTCGCCCGTTGTACGATGCGCTCGACGAGATGATGCCGCAGGAGCGCGTGCAGAAGGCGCTCGAGACGCGTGTCATCGAGATCGCGCCGCTGGCGTTCATGCGGGGTCGTACCCTCAGCGACGCGTTCGTCA